>JAJDEV010000076.1 GCA_029259605.1 Planctomycetota bacterium
CTACGCGCCATATCAGCACTTCCCTCCCTCACCGGGTTCGACGACCCGTCAAGGTCGCCTCCACGCGCTTCGGTCGCGAAGCGCTGATCTGGCGCGCATCTGCGTCGATCTCGGCAAAGCCTCATGAAGAACCCGGGCTAGCAGGCCGTGGTGAAACTCACGCCATCCCCGGAGGGAACGGCGGCGAGCGCGTGAGTTCCACGCCCTTGCCGCCGTCCTTCTATCGGCGCGACGCGCTAATCGTCGCGCCGGAGCTGCTCGGCAAGCGGCTCGCGAGTCGCGCCGTCACGCTCGAGATCACCGAGGTCGAGGCCTACCCCCCCGGGGATTCCGCGGCACACTCCCGCCACGGGCGCACCCCGCGCAACGCGCCGATGTGGGGTCCTCCCGGGCATGCCTATGTCTACCTGTGCTACGGCGTCCACCGGATGCTGAACATCGTGACGAACGACGACGGCGAGCCCGGGGCGGTCCTGATT
This sequence comes from Planctomycetota bacterium, assembly GCA_029259605.1. Taxonomy (GTDB): domain Bacteria; phylum Planctomycetota; class UBA1135; order UBA1135; genus OFTM281. The sequence continues at coordinate 480 of JAJDEV010000076.1, forward strand.
CGCGCTTGCCGGCCGATTCGAGGCCTGGACGTCGTTCGGGAACGGCGCGGCGGAATCGCCCCGGGGCCGCCCCTCCTCGACGGGCCGGGGAAGGTCGGTCAGGCGCTCGGCCTCGACCTCGCCCTGAGCGGTGCCCCGCTCTTCGAGCGCGGCCCGCTGACGTGCCTCGACGGTCCGCGTCCGGGGGGCACGAGCTGCGGTCCGCGGGTCGGAATCGGCTACGCGAATGCCGCGGATGTGCGTGCGCCGTGGAGATTCGCGATCGCGGACTGCGCGTGGGTCTCCCATCGCCGCTCGCTCGGCGCGCCGCGGTAGAAAAGGAAGCGGGGTGGCCCGGGCTCCCCCCCGAACCACCCCTTCGAACTACCTCGCTCCATCGCCGGATGGCGCGAGGAATGAGTGTTGGCACTCGTGGCGCTCTCTTCCTCAGGCCCGATGCGTCTCGAGCCCTAACCCCGGGGCAATGCGTCCATCCCCTCGGCTGAGGGCTCAGACACCGCGCGCGCGATTTCGTTGCGCGGGACCCCGAAAAAAACCTAGCGGGGCTCGAGCTCGTAGAGAATCCGGCGGGTTTCGCCCGTGCGAAGCGAGACGCGGCGCACCGGCAAGGGCCGGAACGAGGGGAAATCGAACTTTGCGATTTCGTATTCGCCCGGTTCGGTCAACAGGACGCGCGTGACCAAGTCCTCCGCGGGGTCTCGGATGCCCCACCCGACGGACATGAGATAGCGGCCGGGCGCGTTTGTCTCGACCATGCCGGATTCCTGCGCCTGGCCGCCGTGCCCGATGGGCTCGATCGCGAAGGGCAGCGCGTCGAACGGGATGCGGGCGCCCGCGCACCGGAATTCGATCTCGAGCATGGTCGTCGTCGGCGCGACCTCGAGCTCCGCGAACTCGGCGGCGTTCCATCCTGACTGGACCTCGATCTCGAGACGCGCCAGCTTGGCGGCGAAGTCGCCCGCTCCGATGGCCTGGACGAGGTACCGGCCGGGCACGAGCCAGGCCACGCATTCGCCGGTGGTACCGTCGACGTCCCACTTGCTCACGATCGGCGCGTGGTACTCCTCGACCATGCGGTGGAAGAAGAGCGATTGGAACGGCGCGCTATCCATGCGCACGTGCACTTCGGCGAGCGGCGGCACGGTGATGTCGATCGGCGCGCCGGACTCGACCCGGACGACATGCCGGTCGCAGAAGGGCGCCACTTCGACCTCGTAGAGCCCGGGCACGAGGGCGAGCTCATGGGCGTCAGCGACGTCCCGCCCGCCGTCGTCCAATCGAACCTCGAAGCGCGAAAGTGCGGCCTCGCCCGCCGGCGCGCGAAGCCGTTCTTCGAACGGACGCACTCGAACGCTGACCCGGTCGCGATAAAGCCGCGCGTTCGCGTTCGCAGGCAGAGAGAGCGAGAAATCGGCGGTCGCGGCCGTGGCCGGCGGCGCGGGAGGCGCGACGACGATGGTCGCATCTACGACTCGACCGGGAACCGCGAACACTTCGACCTCGCCGAGCACGACGTTCTCGCCGCGTACGACGTACATCCGATCGCTCGAGGCCTCACCCCACGCGGGCGCGCGAGTGCCCACGGACAGCGAAACGCGACCGGTTGGAACCTCGTCGACTCGAATTTGATCGGACTGCACGTGTGACTCCCACAGGAGGGCGCCATCTGCGTCGCGCACGAACAGCAGGAGTCCGTCCGGCGGCGTGCTGTCGACAAAACCCGTCAAGCGCAGCGCAACGTGCGCACCGGAGTCGAGGGCAACGAAGCGCTCGACCGAAACGGACGGGTCGCTGCGATCGATCAGGACGCGCTGCCAGGCATATCCGGGAGCGCCGACCCAAACGCACTGGACGGGCGCGTCGGGCTCGACTTCGCGTGACTTCGCTAGAACGAAGGGCGAAACGCGCGCTTCGAGGTCGTCGATCGTCGAGTCGCTCGGCGCGGCGTAGTCGGCCAGGGTCGTCGGAACGACACGAACGTCGGCGAGTTCGGCACCTGTGCGCACGTCCCGCACATGCAGCAGCACGCCGGGTCCGGCCGTAGCCCCGGACATGAGTGGCGTCGCTTCGACGTCGAGCAAGCGCGCCCTTGCGGCCTGCAAATCAACGCTCGCCGCGTCCGCCACTCGAGCCTCGGGGCCCGTCCGTACCGCGGAGGCCAGCGCGGCAACGTTCGTGGTCGGCGTTGAACCTCCGTCGTCGGACACGGACTCACCGGCAACGAGCTCCTTTGCGCCAAAGAACACGGCAACGGCCGAAAGCCCGAGGACCCCGACCGCAACCGGCAGCACGCCCATAGATGCGCCGACCGGAGCGCGCGTCACGGCCTCGCTCGCCGCTAGGGGACTCGTACCCGTCTCGCGCTCGAGGACGAGCGCGAAGCCACCGATCCACGACGTGCGGCCGTAGCGACTGTCCAGGCTTTCGCGCAGACCATCGAGGCCCCGCTTCAGATGCGACCGAACCGTTGCATCGGGTACGCCTTTCCGAGAGGCGATCTCCTTCGGCGTCATGTTGTCGAAGAATCGATGCGTGATCGTCGAGCGGTAGGGCTCGCGAAGCGCGTCGATCGCCTCGACCAAGATTCGCCGAAACTCGCCCGTCTCGAGCTCATCGAGCGTCGACGAAGTACTCGCCTCGCGCGCGGTGTCGTGCTCGCGTCGCTCCCGCCGATCGCGATCGCGAAACAGGTTGTGAACGCCATTCTTGACTGTGGCGCGCAGATACGCGGCGGACAATCCACCGGGGCCCCTGCGCTTGACCAGGCCCCTCACCCACGCATCCTGCACGACATCCTCCGCCTGCTGGGCGTCTTTGACGAGCGTCGAGGCCAACCGAAGGAGTCGTTCCGTGTCGGGGAATTCGCCTGAGTCCTTCATCGCTGACCAAACCGTAGGGTTGGATGGACACCGCGCATCCGATTCCGTTGCGGGAAAAATGATCCCTTGCTCATCGGGAGCTCGGAGGCGAGTGCGTCCCAGGACCAGCCTAGACGGAACCTCGCGTTTCTCCCACCCCACGGACGGGGAGGCGGATTGAGGCCACTCCCGGAGTTTCGGACGCCCCGCCCCCCCGGACGGGCTACGGTTTCGAGTCGGCCAAGTTTGGCTCGCTATCGCGAACAGCGGACCTGGAGCGCCGACGACTAGGGCCGAAGGCGGCCCAATGCATCGTTAGCCCGAGGATTCCTTATGTCTAAACCCATTATTGCGGCGTGTCTCATCGCGCTCGCGGCGGCACCCTTCGCCGCAGACAAGCGCATTCGAAAGACGTCAGCCGCGACCGTACTCACAAACGCCCCCTACGAAGAGTTCGAGGAAACGCAGCCCTTCGAGCTCGCAGTCTATATGCGCGACAGCTGGTTCGAGTCGAACTCGACCTCGAATCCAGCCGCCCAGAAAGTACGCACCTGCCTGGAAACCGCGTTGCGAGCCATCCCGCCAAGCGGCGATCCGATCCAGGCCACGGCGACCGCACTCCGCAGCGACTACCCCGGCTCCGCGGAGCGAGTCTATCTGCGCGACAAGTACCTCATGCTCTGGAACGAGCTCACGCAGGCGATGGAACTCATCTGCACAAAACACGCACTCTTCGCCGTCCACGCAGAAACCGGCACCGTCGAGGTCAGCGTCACGCAACGCATGTAGGGCCCCTCGAGTGCGACAGGGGCCGTAGACCAAGGCAATCACCTGGCGAGGGCGCACACTCGAGTCGCGTCCGCCGGTGACAGCAGTGGCGGCGCGCGGGCGGTCGTAGCGAAACAGCTCCGGCGTGAGCGCGTCCCACGACGATCCGATGCCCAAGATCGTGGCGCAGTCACGAAATGGGGGCACGAAAAAACCCCGCCTGGGCGAACCCAGACGGGGCCTTGGAAAAACCCGGCGATACCTACTTTCTCGCGCGAAGCAATATCATCGGCGGTAACTGCTTGACGACCGTGTTCGGGATGGGAACGGGTATGGCCAGTTACCTATGGTCACCGGGAGAGCCTATCCCCTGCAAACGAAGCGGTAGAAGAACCACTCCCGTGCACGGGATCTGATAGAAAAAGCGAATTGGATGCGAAACGTGACGCCGCTGGAAGAGTTGCCCTCTCCCGCGGGGTCGCGAACGACCACGTGGAAGAAGGTGGCTAAGCCGATCGTCCGATTAGTACTGGTAAGCTAAACACGTCGCCGCGCTTACACCGCCAGCCTATCAACCTGGTAGTCTTCCAGGGGACTCATGGGATGACTCGTCTTGGAGAAGGCTTCGCGCTTAGATGCATTCAGCGCTTATCCTTTCCGACCTTAGCTACCCAGCTGTACCACTAGCGTGATAACTGGAGCACCAGAGGGTCGTACTCCCCAATCCTCTCGTACTAGGGGAATACCTCCTCAATCATCCTACACCCACACCAGATAGGGACCGACCTGTCTCACGACGGTCTGAACCCAGCTCACGTGCCGCTTTAATTGGCGAACAGCCAAACCCTTGGGACCTCCTACAGCCCCAGGATGCGACGAGCCGACATCGAGGTGCCAAACCTCCCCGTCGATACGAACTCTTGGGGGAGATCAGCCTGTTATCCCCGGAGTACCTTTTATCTGATGAGCGACGGCCCTTCCACTCGGAATCCGCCGGATCACTAGGACCTACTTTCGTATCTGCTCGAGCTATATCTCTCGCAGTCAGGCACACTTATACCCTTGCGCTCTACGCGCGATTGCTAACCGCGCTGAGTGTACCATCGCGCTCCTCCGTTACCTTTTAGGAGGAGACCGCCCCAGCCAAACTACCCACCTGACACTGTCCGCGACCCGGATTCACGGCATCGCGTTAGAGACCTATCATGCAGAGAGTGGTATTTCACCATTGGCTCCACGA
>JAJDEV010000077.1 GCA_029259605.1 Planctomycetota bacterium
GGACTGAAACACGGTTTGCGCCTTCCTTGGCGGAGCCCTGGGTTGGGGTTGTCCGAGGAAATCCGGCTCAAACCGGCTTCGGATGCCGCGCGAGACCAGAACTGCGGTGAGAGGCGCAACACGAATGCAGTCAGTTCAGAATGGGTCCGGCGCGTGCCGCACGAAGGATGACCGACGAACGCGATCGCCGAGCTCGAGCACCGTGGCTGCCCACGATGCGGGCGCTCCACCGCCGCGAGCTGCTCGCGGCGAGCGCGGTCGGCCTCGCGGCGTGCGGCGCGGGCACACGCCGCGGCGTGGACTCGCGCGAGTCGCGCCTGGATCGACTCTTCGAAGCCCACGCCGACGCGCTCCCCGAGAACACAGGAGCGGGCGCGAATCACTACCCGATGGCAGCCGAAGCGCTCACCGCCATGGGGTTCGAAGCGGAGATCGACGACGCTTGGATCGACGGTGTCGCGCTCTACGCCGGCGAACTCGGACGCGCAGGACGCATCGACGCGAACGTGGACGCGGCGCTCGGCCGCTACGATCGCTATGGAGACTGGCTCGACCTCTTCCGCTCCGAGCTGCGCGCGCCGTCGTGGGGCGACGTCGTCGCTCGGTGGGCACCACGCTTCGCGCCCGCGATCTCGGCGGCCGCGTACCACGGCGTCATCCGCACCGGGCACGCCGTTCGCTCGCTGCGCGCGCGCGACACGCCGGCGCGGCGCAACGAGCTCGCCGTGGGGCTCGCCTATTGGGCGTCGCGCTACGTCGAACTCCCGACGTCGCAGCAGCCGCGTGCGAACGTCGCGGAGATGCTCGCCGCGCAGTCCCATCCGTGGATCGGCGACTCGACCGACGTCGAATTCTCGGGCGTCGTCGAGCGCCTGACCAAGAGGCCCATCGCACCTCCAGTGGACGTCACCGATACGGGCGCATCCGCGCGCGCCGACCTCGACGCGCTCGTCCACGCGGCGGCGACGGGCTTCCTCGAGATGCTCGTCCTCCAGCGCAGCCGCATCTGGCTCCTGCACACCGTGACCGGGCCGGCGGCGGTCGAGTGGCTCCTGCCCGAGCTCGACGCGAACGGCGCGCGCCGGCTCGTCGAGTACGCACGCCAGTCGGTCGTCGCGATGTACGCCGCATTCGGCGCCCCGTTCGTCGCGCGCGCGCACGTCCGCGTCTCGACCGACGACTGGCGGACGTTGATCGAGCGCGCCGTCGACAGCCGCTCGGTCCACGGGATCAAACTCCTCGACGCCCTCGTCCGCTTCGACCGCGACGACGATCCGCTGTGGCGCTCGGTGGCCGCCCAGTGGTTCGAATGGACGTGAGTTGCGCCGCGGCGGGCCGGCCCGGTCGATTCATGGGGCTGCGCCGTAGAAGCAACGGGAAGCGACCGGCTACGCTCTCCCCCATGACCCCGAACCGCTACGCGACTGGATCGGTGCTCGCGGCCGTCGCCCTCGTCGCGTCGTGCGCGACCACGCCGACCACGCCGACCACGTCGACCACGCCGAACACGTCGCGCACGACACCGGCCGTGCAGGCGTTCGGCGCGATGCGCGAGGTGCTGCGCGACGGGCACACCGAGGGGCGCGTCGAGCTGGCCGCTGTCCTCGGACCGCACGCGGTGGCGGTCGGCGCGACCGCCGGGCTCGGCGCCGAGATCACGGTGGTCGACGGCGAGGCGCACTTGGCCGAGGTGCTCGACTCCGGCTCCGCGGATGGGCTGCGTGTGCGCGGCCTCGCGCCGGACGAGCGAGCGACGCTGCTGGTCGTGGCCGAAGTCGAGGCGTGGAGCGCGCACGCGCTGCCCGCGGTGACCGACCTCGACGCGCTCGAGGAAAGCATTCGATCGATCGCGAGCGCGAACGGCCTCGACGTGTCCCAGCCGTTCCCGTTCCGCGTCGAAGGCGTGGCGTCGACGCTCCGCCTGCACGTGCTCGACCACTCGTGCCCCATCGCGCATCCGGACGGGCCCGCGCCGTGGAGGTTCGCCGGCGAGGACGTGTCCACGGCGCTGGTCGGCTTCTATGCCGAGGGACGCGGAGGCGTGCTGACCCACCACGGGCAAACGACGCACACACACGCCATCGTCTCCGCGCAAAACGTGGCGGGGCATGTCGACGACGTCGCGTTCGCGCGCGGTGCGCGCCTCGACCTGCCGGTGCGCTGAGCGCGACGAGACCCCATGCTCCCCTTGCTCCAATACCTGGCCGTGATCTCCGCCGCGTGCTTCGGCGTTCTGCTCGCGCGCAGCAAGGGGATGGACCTGATCGGCGTGTGCAGCGTCGCGTTCATCGTCGCCTTCGGCGGCGGCACGTTGCGCGACGTCCTGCTCGACCGGGCGCCGCTGTTCTGGGTCGCGGGCGAGCACTACGCGTGGACCGTGCTCGGCATCGCCGTCGTCGGCGCCTCGATCCCCAGGCTGCCCGCCGACCTCACCAAATGGCTGCACCTGCCGGACGCGCTCGGCCTCGGACTCTTCAGCGTCGTCGGCGCGGGCATCGCGCTCCAGCAGGACACGTCGCTCCTGATCGCGTCGCTCTTCGGCGTGATCACCGGGACCTTCGGCGGCGTCATCGGCGACATCGTGTGCAACGAGGTGCCGAACCTGTTCCGCCCCGTCACTCCGCTCTACGCGACGTGCTCGTTCGCGGGCTGCTGGGCGTTCCTCGGGTTGATTCAGGTCGGCGTGGGAGACACGTCGGCGCAGTGGATCGCCGTGGCCGTAATCGTCCTGATGCGCATGGGCGCGCTGCGCTATCGCTGGACGCTTCCCGCACCGCGCGACTGACGCGCGCGCAGACCTCGCTCGATCATGACCAAGCCCGTCACCGCGCCGTTCGTCGTCCTCGCCTCGATCGCCCTCGCCGTCGGCTGCGCGTCCCCGCGACCGGTCGAGCGTTCTCCGGTCATCGACGTGCACCTGCATGCGAACGCGGTCGACTCCCGCAACTCTCGCGCGATCCAGGAGGTGACGGGGCTGCACTGCGCGACGACGGACGAGGAGCTCTTCGAGGAGACGCTCGCGACCATGGAGCGCAACGGCGTCGTGCTCGCGCTCGTCAGCGGCGACCACGCGCTCGCCTGGCTCGAGCGTGCGCCCGAGCGTCTGTGGGTCGGCGCGCGGCGCAGCGACGCGCTCGACTCCATCCGCGCGCGCATTCAGAACGGCACGTACCGCGCGATCGCGGAGTTCGCGCCGCAGTACCTCGGGCTCGCGCCGGACGATGCATCGCTCGAGCCCTACTTCGCGCTCGCCGAGGAACTCGACGTGCCGCTCGGCATCCACATCGGCCCCGGCCCGCCCGGCGCGGCGTATCGCGGCTATCCCGAGTATCGCGCGCGCTTGAGCGACCCGCTCCTGCTCGAGGACGTGCTCGTTCGTCACCCGAACCTGCGGCTGTACGTCATGCACGCCGGCTGGCCGATGCTGGACGAGACGCTCGCCCTGCTCTGGGCTCACCCGCAGGTCTACGTCGGCCTCGGGGTCATCGACTGGGCCATCCCCGAGGCGGAGTTCCACCACTACCTGTCGCGCCTCGTCGGCGCGGGATACGGCGACCGTGTCCTGTTCGGGTCGGACCAGATGGAAGCGTACGGAGCGATCGAAGCCGCGATCGAACGCGTTCGCTCCGCGCCCTACCTCACGGAGTCGCAGAAGCGCGGGATCCTGTACGACAACGCCGCGCGCTTCCTGCGCCTCACCGACGAGGACGTCGCGCGGCATCATGCGATGGTTTCGAACAACTGAGCGTTGCACACACACACCATGAGCCCCCGACGACTGCTCACGATCCCGGTCCTCTTCGCCGTCACGGGTTGCTCGGCTCCACATCGCGTCGATGCGGCGGAGTTGCCGAGCGTCACTCCGACGGCGTCCCTCGAACTCCGCGCTGCCGTCGAGCGCTCGGTGCCGCTGCTCCAGGCGACGATGGAGACGTGGATTCGAGAGGAGGAGACGTGCATCTCGTGTCATCACCAGGGGCTCGGGACGATGGCCGTCGTCTTCGCGAGCGAGCGTGGCGTCGTCATCGACGACGAGCTGCACGCGCGCCAGATGGCGCGCATTCTGGACGGGACGCCGAGCGGTGTGCTGCACGGCAACGCGGGCATCAACGCCACGTTCGGGAGGAGCTTTCAGCTGCTCGCACTCGGTGCGGCGGGGACGCCGCGCGATGGGCGCACCGACGCGCTCGCGCACTTCCTCGCGGGCAACGCGGTCCGGCGCGACGCGGAGAGTCGTTGGCTGTCCGTCAGCTACCGCCCGCCGCTCGAAGCCTCCGAGGTGACCGGGACGGCGGTCGCCGTGCGTGCGCTCGATCTCTTTCGCCCGGACGCGCGCGCGACTTCCGCCGACGACACGATCGCGCGCGCGCGGCGTTGGCTGGAGCGTCTCGAGCCCCAGGACGCGGAGCAGCGCGCGATGCGGCTCTTCGGACTCGCCTGGTCCGGAGCTTCCGAGTCCCACACGCGCGACGCGGCGGACGCCATCCTGCGCGCGCAGCGTCCCGACGGCGGCTGGGCGCAGCTCGATACGCTCGAGAGCGACGCCTACGCGACGGGGCAGGCGCTCGTCGCGCTGCAACAGATGGCGGGGATCGCGCCGCGCACGCCCGCCTTCGAGCGCGGCGTTCGCTTCCTGCTGGACCGACAGAACGACGACGGGTCGTGGTTGGTGAAGACGCGCCGCCGTAGCCCCGGTCTGCCCTACTTCGAAACGGGCTTCCCACACGGGATGCACCAGTTCATCTCCACCGCGGCGACGGCCTGGGCAAGCATGGCGCTCTGCTGCGCGCTCGACCCGGCGCCGTCGCGCGTGTTCCACGGGGAGCGCGCGGAGAGGAGCGCCGCCACGGCGCTCGACGGGTTGCAGAACATCCACCTCGCGGCCGCCTTCGGAACGCTCGAGGAACTGCGTGCGGCGCTCGACGACGGCGCGGATCCGAACGCGATGGGCGTCGAGGGGCTGCGGCCGCTGCACCTCGCCGTGCACGATGCGGAGCGCGTGGACCTGCTGTTGGAGCGAGGGGCGAGCGTCGACGCGCGCACGGCGCACGGAGTCACAGCGCTCATCCTCGCGGCCTGGTACGACAGCGACAACGACCGCGCGGCCGAGCTCCTGATCGCCCACGGCGCCGACGTGAACGCGCGCGCCGAGGCGGACGGCATGACGCCGCTCTTGCGCGCCGCGCGCAGCAGCAAGCTCACGCTCGTGCGCCAGCTCCTCGACCTGGGCGCCGACCCCATAGCGACCGACGCGCAGGGGATGACGGCGTTGCACTGGAGCACGATCGGTGGCGACGTGCCGATGTCCGAGCTCCTGCTCCGCTCCGGTGTGGCGGTGGACACGCACTGCGACGGCGCGACGGCCCTCCACTGGGCGAGCCACGACGGGCACGACGGCGTCGTGCGGTTGCTGCTCGAGCACGGCGCCGACGGCAACGCGCAGGATGCGGACGGAATGACGCCGCTCGCCTGGGCCGCCAAGGTGGATCACGGCAACGTCCTCACGCTCGACGCGCTGCTCGACGCGGGAGCCGACCCGGCGCTTCCCACGGCGGTCGGCCGCACTCCGCTCGACTGGGCCACGAGGTTCGCGAACCGCGCCGCCGAGTCGAGGCTGAAGCGTTCGCTCGAGCGGCGCTGACGCCTAGCAGGCCGTGGTGAAACTCACGGCGTCCTCGAAGGGTGATGAGTTCGTTTTGACAAGGCGCGCTGACGACGCGTAGTCGCTGGATACGCGGAGGAGGCGCAACGCGGGCAGCGCGAACTCAGCGCCCTTCGAGGATGTCGTGAGTATCACCACGGCCTGCTAGCTCGGGTTCTTCATGAGGCTTGGCCGAGATCGACGCAGCTACGCGCCAGATCAGCGCGTCGCGACCGAAGCGCGTGCAGGCGACCTGGACGGGTCGTCGAACCCGGTGAGGGAGGGAAGTGCTGAGATGGCGCGTAGCTGCGCCGATCTCGGTGAAGCGTCATGAGGAACCCGGACTAGCGCGACGGGCGTCCGCCGAGCCAGCCGCGCTTGTAGAAGACGAGCAGGATCGTCGCCACGACGGTGAGCATCGCGCCGAGCAAGAGGAAGTAGCCGCCGCGGTAACCGAGCTCGGGGATGTACTCGAAGTTCATGCCGTAGATCCCGGCCATGAAGGTGATCGGAACGAAGATCACGGTCACGATCGTGAGCGTCTGCATGATCTGGTTCAGACGGTGCGCGGAGAGCGAGAGGTAGCCGTTCATCAGGTCGTCCGTCAGCTCGTAGTAGAGGCGCGCGAGGCTCAGCATCCGGTCGAGTTGCTCCTGCACGTCGGTCAGTTCGTGCTGGCGTCCCTCGAGATGCACGGGCGTGTCGGAGCGCGCCGACGAGAAGACCTGGGTGTGGTACTGGAGGATGCGCAGCACCTTCTTGAGGTCGCCCTTCTGCGCGAGGAGCTCGGCGAGCAGCTCGTCGCTCGGCTTGTCCAACATCTCCGCCTCCATCTCCTCGAGCCGCTTCTCCACGGCGAGGAGCAGCGGCAGGAAGCGATCGGCTACCTTGCGGCAGAGGATCAGCGCGAGGTTGGCCGGTGACGAGTCGGGCGGGATCGCGCCCGACTCGAGGTCCGCGAAGACCTTCTCGGTGCTCACCGAGCGCCCGGAGCTGCGCGTGACCAGAAAGCGATCGCCGACGAAGAGCGAGAGCTGAATCGTTCCGAAGTCGAGCGACGTGGAGGTCGCGTCGATCCCCTTGAGCAGCACGAACGTGCTGTCCTTGAACGGCTCGATCTTCGGCGGATGGCGCTCGCGCAGCGCGTCGGCGATCGCGAGCCGGTGCACACCGAATCGGTTCGCGAGCAGCTCGGCTTCGTCCTCGGCCGACTCGTCGTCGATCACGACCCAGATCGTGCTCTCGGGGGACCGGTCCCACTCGTCGATCAACTCCGCCCCGCCGCGGCGCGCCTCACGCTCGATCCGGTCATACAGCACTGCGCGCAACATGGGACGTCTCCTCGAAGTGGCCAACGGAACGACGGGGGGGAGGCTACCGCAACGGCGATGCGGCGACCACGCCGGGGAATGCGGGAGGTGCGGGCGTCGACGCGCTACGCTTGCAACGATAGCGAGACGCCGACGCGTCGCGCGGAAGTCGAAGTCACAACAAGGGTGCAGAGCATGGGTGCGCTGGGAATCATGGGCGAGATCGACTGGGACGGCATCTTGACGAGAGTCGTGGAGTTCCTGCCCCGGGTCGCGACCGCCATCCTCGTGCTGCTCGCCCTCTGGGCGACGTTCCGGTTGTCGCGGCGCCCGATGCGCGCCGCGCTCCAGCGCATGAAGCTCGAGAAGGCGCTGATCGACCTGCTGGTCGACCGCGTCTATCGCTTCAGCGTGTTGATCTTCGCGCTCGTGATGGCGCTCGCGCAGCTCGGCGTCAACGTGTCCGCGGCGATCGCCGGCATCGGCGTGGCGGGCATCGCGATCGGCTTCGCGGCCCAGGACTCGATCGCGAACATCATCGCCGGCTTCCTGATCTTCATCGACAAGCCGTTCCAGGTCGGCGACTGGGTCACCGTCTCGGACCAGTACGGGATGGTGCGCGACATCACGTTGCGCACGACGCGCATCCGCACGAACAACAACACCTACGTCGTGATCCCGAACAAGCGCATCATCGACGAGGTGCTGGTCAACCACTCGAAGCACGGCGAGACGCGCATCGGTGTCCCGGTGGGGATCGCGTACAAGGAGGACATCCTGCGCGCGCGCGAGGTTCTGCTCGAAGCCGTCCAGCAGCTCGCCTACGTCGAGACGGACCCGGCACCCAGCGTGGCCGTCGTGGGGCTCGGTGCGTCGAGCGTCGACCTCGAGGTTCGCGTATGGATCTCGGACGCGAGCCGCGAATCCCCGGTGTTCGCCACCGTCGTCGAATCGTCCAAGCTCGCGCTCGACGCGGCCGACATCGAGATCCCGTTCCCGCACATGCAGCTCTTCGTCGAGCAGGTCGAGGAGCGCGTGTGGGAGAAGGCGGCGAAGCTGCACGCGGTCGGTTCGGAGGGCAGCGGCTCCTAGGAGCCGCCACGGCAAGGCGTCGACGCGTCCGCGTACCATTTCGAGGAATGAACCCGCGCATCACGAACTCGCCCGAGCGCCGGGCCGCGTCCTTCGGGCGCGGGAGCCGCGGCCTGTTGCTCGCCGTCGCGCTCGCCGGCGCATGCGTCCACGCTCCGTCGGCGACGCGGCTCGACGCATCCGTCGCCGACCTCGCGATTCGGAACGTGACGGTCATCGACGGCACGGGCGCGGCGCCCATGCCGGATCGCACGGTGCTCGTCACGGACGGACGCATCGTCGCCCTGCTCGATCATGAAGGCACCGGAACCGCGGAACGCGAGATCGACGGCAGCGGGCGCTTTCTCATTCCCGGCCTGATCGACGGACACTGCCATCCTTCGATCGCGGGCGCAGAGGCGTCCGCACCGCTCGCCTTCGAAGCGATCTTCGAACCCATGGTGCGCTTCGGCGTGACGTCGGCCGTCGTGTACGGCGGCTCGCGCGGCAGCTACGCGAGCATGGCGGACATGGCGCGCAAGAGCGCAGCCGGCGAGTGGAACGCGCCACGCATCTTCCACACGTCGCCGATCGTCACGATCGAGGGCGCGCACCCGATCAAGACCTACACGTCCGATGCGTGGGTCGAAGGCGCGACGATCCTGATTCCGCGCTCCCTGGCCGACATCGACCGGATCGTCGCCGACGCGGCGCAACGCGACGTCCTCGGGATCAAGATCATCGTCGAAGACGGGCCCACGCCGCCGTTCATCGAGCCGATGCCCGCGGCCTGGGTCGAGCGCTTCGTCGAGCAGGGCGACGCGCACGACCTGCCAATCTACGCGCACGTCAGCAACATGGACGCGGTCCGCACCTGCGTCGCCGCGGGAGTCCACGCGCTCGTGCACCTCTGGGGCGTCGACGTCGATTGGGACGTCGACGCGCCGACGATCGACGCCATGGTCGAACGCGAGATCTCGTGGGTGACGACGCTCACACTCGGCAACGGCATGGCCTACGCGCCGCAGCATCCCGAGCGCCTCGAGCGCGCCGACTTGCGCGCCGTCTTCCCCCCCGCCGTCCTGGACGGACTCCGGTCGCTCGGGTCGGCGGACGAAGCGCGCGCGCGGCTCGAACGCTGGTACGGCGATCCCGACCTCCCGCAGAAGGCGTTCTTCGCGCGCGACGTGGGCACCATCGCCGCCGCCGATCGGCGCGGCGTGAACATCGTGCTCGGAACCGACCTCGGCAACGACCACGTCCTGCCGGGGTTCTCGCTGCACGAGGAGATGGAGCTGCTTCAGGCCGGCGGCATCCCCCCGCTCGACATCCTGCGCATGGGCACGCACAACGCGGCGCGCATGCTCGGACGCCTCGACGACCTGGGCACGCTCGAGGTCGGCAAGCTCGCCGACATGGTGCTCCTGACCGCGGACCCGACCGCGGACATCACCCACGCGCTCGCGATCGAACGCGTCTTCGTCGGCGGCGAAGAGCGGTGAGTCGTCGGCTTCGGACAGATCGTCGTCCAACCACGGCCGGCTAGGCTGACGCACGCGAGCGGATCGTCGGCTATCCTCTGCGCGACGTCGCCAGTGACGTCCGAGCAAGGAAGCAGATGGCCGAGCAAAGTGAGGGGAACGCGGGTGCGCCCAAGAGCGGGTTCGACGTGCGGCCGGGCGAGACCGTACTCGGCGCCGTCGGACGGATGACGGGCGAGAAGCCCAAGATCCTGCTGCGCGACGACGACTCGCAGCACGGAGGCGCGTCGCCTTACATCGATCCCAAGGGCAAGGACTCGAAGCTCTTCCCCCAGGGCCGCGGCAACTACCAGGTCTTGGGCGAGATCGCGCGCGGCGGGATGGGCGTCGTGCTCAAGGGGCACGACACGGACCTCGGCCGCGACGTCGCCATCAAGGTGCTCGACCAGCGTCTGCTCGGCAACGCCGCCGTGCTCCAGCGCTTCATCGAGGAGGCGCAGATCGGCGGCCAGCTCCAGCACCCCGGCATCGTGCCCGTGTACGAGCTCGGGCTCATGGCCGACGACCGCCCGTACTTCGCGATGAAGCTCGTGAAGGGGCGCACGCTCGCGGCGCTGCTCGCCGGGCGCAAGTCGCCGGAGGACGACCGGCGGCGCTTCCTCTCGATCTTCGAGTCGATCTGTCAGACGGTCGCCTACGCGCACTCGAAGGGCGTGATCCACCGCGACCTGAAGCCGGCCAACATCATGGTCGGCGCGTTCGGCGAGGTGCAGGTCGTCGACTGGGGCCTCGCCAAGGTCCTGCAGGGCGGCGGCGTCGCCGACGAGATGATGGCGCGCCAGAGTCAGCTCACCGTCATCGAGACGGTGCGCAGCGGGCCGGGGTCGGACGGCTCCGATTCCGTCGTCGGATCCGTGATGGGAACGCCGGCGTACATGTCGCCCGAGCAGGCGATGGGCGAGATCGAGCGCGTCGACGAGCGCGCCGACGTCTTCGCGCTCGGCGCGATCCTGTGCGAGATCCTCAGCGGCAAGCCGCCGTACGTGTCCGCCGAGAAGGAGCGCACGGTCGTACTGGCGGCGCACGCCAAGCTCGAGCCGGCGCGCGGACGCATCGAAGCGTGCCATGCGGATCCCGAGCTCAAGGCGATCGCGCTCGAGTGCCTCGCCCCCGCTCCGACCGTGCGACCGCAGAACGCGGAGGAGCTGTCCGAGAAGATCCACGCGTACCTCGAGGCGCAGGAGGAGAAGGCGCACCAGGCGGAGATCGCCGCGACCGAGGCGCGCGAGCAACGGCGGCGCACGCGCCTCACGCTGGTCCTCGCCGCCACCGTCCTCGTCGCCGGCGCGACGATCGCGTTCGTGCTGCGCAACGCCGAGATCCAGCGGCTCGACCGCATCGCCGCGCTGCGTCAGTCGATCGACGACGCCCAGGCGCAGATCATCGGATTGCACGAGACCGGCCAATTCGGAGAAGCGCTCGAGGTGGCGCGCGCGACCGTGGCGCGGGTCGAGGCCAACGACGCCGCGGACGCGACGACGACCGAACGTGCCGCGCGCATCCTGAACCTCGCGGATCAACGCGTCGCCGAAGACGCCGCGCGCCATGACTCCGAACGGAAGAACGCCGCGCTGCTCGCCCGCTGCGACGAGCTGCGCATGAAGCAGATCGAGGCGCTCTTCGGATTCTCGCCGCTCACGATGAACCGCGACGTCGACGCCGAATACGCCGAATCGTTCCGCGCGTTCGGCATCGACCTCGACGACGAAGACCTGCCCGCAACGATGCGACGCCTGCGCGACAGCGGCATCGCCATCGAAGCCGCGCTCGCGCTGGACGACTGGGCGACCGTGCGGCGCGCCGAGTACGGCTGGGCCTCCTACGAGGTCGAGTCGGTCACTGCACTCGCGTTCGACCTGGATCCGGATCCGCTGCGCACGCGCATGCGCGAAGCGCTGCTCGCCAACGACGGGGCGGCGCTCGTTTCCATCGCGCGCACCGAAGACCTCGCGGCCATGCCGGCTTCGAGTCTCTGGGTGCTCAGCCAAGGGCTCGCGGCCTTCCGTGCGCCGAGCCGCGTGACGTCGCGCTACCAGGAGGAGATGCTCAACGTCGTCCGCACGGGCGCGCGCGCGCACCCGAGCGACTTCCTGCTCAACTTCCGCATGGGTCACCTATATGCGGACGGGGGGGAGAACGAGGCAGCGGTGCCGTACCTGCGGGTCGCGAGCGCCCTGCGTCCGGAGAACGGCGCCGTGTACGCGGTCCTCGCGGATGCCTACGGTGCGCTCCGCAACCACCCCGAAGCCTTCCGCGCTTACTCCGAGTGTCTCCGGCTGCGACCCGACCTCGTGACGATCCACCGCTTCGTCGCGTGGCGCGCGTTCCTGTCCGGAGACGTCGCGCGCGCGGTGAAGGAGTACGCCGTCGCGACCGTCGTCGAACCGTCGAATCCCCAGTACGAGTTCGAAGCCGCACTCGCGCGCTCCTTTGCGGGACTCGGGTCGATGGCGGAGGTTGCGGACCTCGCCGAGAGGCGCGGGATGTTCGAGCGCGGGTACGCGTCCATGGGGCTCAATCTTCACCCTGACCCGGCGCAGCGCGATCACGAACGCGCGCTCGAACTCGCGCGCGAAGTGCTCGCGAGCGGGGACTGGCGCATCTCCGGCTACGTGATCACCGCCGCTTGCCTCCTGCGGCTCGGACGCGCGGACGAAGCCCTCGAGCTCCTCGAACAGGTGGGACGCGAGTACGACCCGGCGCCGTCCGGCTTGCGCGGCGAGTACCACTTGATGCGCGCCTGGGCCTACGCCGATCGCGGCGACGCGGGGCGCGCCGAGCGCGCGTTCCAAACGGCGCGGGCGCTCTTCGAGCCCTTCCTCTACGCCGGCTGGGAGCCGTGGCGCGGCTCGATGATCGAGCGCCTCTTCCACGAGGTCGAGGCCCGGGTCGGCGGATGAGCGACGCTTCGGGCGAGGCGCGGGACGCGACGATCGGGCGCGTCCTCCTCGCGGTGCTGTTCTTCTGGGTCGGATACGTGGCGGTCACGCTCGTCGTAGGCTTCGTTACGTCGAGCACGCTGCGTTCCGAGGTGCTGCAACTCACGACGTGGGGATTCGTCAGCAGCGCCGGACTGGTCGCCCTGTCCGTGTTCCTGTTGCGGCGCGAGAAGGAACCCCGCACGCGGCTCGACTTCTTGCCGCGCCCTTCGAGCCTGGAGCGCTTCTCGCTCGGCGTCCTCCTCGGCATCGCGTCCTTCGGAGTCCACGTCGCCGTCATCGCGACGTTCGCCGGTCCCATCCGCTTCGAGTGGGTGCCCGGCGTCGGAGCCGCGGCTGCGGCGCTCTACTTCGCTCGGTTCCTTTCGACGTCGTGCATGGAGGAGCTGGGGTTTCGTGGCTACGCGCTGCGACGACTCAGCGGAAGGCTGGGGCCGTGGCCCGCCGTGCTGCTCACGGCCGTCGCCTTCGGGCTGAGCCACTTCCTCTACGGTTGGGACGCGCGGACCATCGCGCTCGGCGTCGTCCCCGGTGGTTTGCTCTGGGGCATGAGCGCCATCGCGACGCGCGGCCTCGCCGTCCCCATCGGCCTGCACGCGGCATGGAACTTCGCGAGCTGGTCCGCGGGAAGCCGCGCCGAAACGGGGCTCCTCCGCATGATCGTCGAGGACGACGCGCTCCAGCGGACCCAGGCGGTCGGCACGGTGAGCTATGTCTTTGTCTTCGGAGCGCTGACCGGCGCGTTCTGGTTCGTTCACCGGCGCCACGGAGACGTCGGGGCGAAGTCCTGAGTGCCGGGCACCCAAGTCCGTTTAGAGCGGGCCTCCCCGCTCCGTTGCCCCCCGGCTGTCCTTCGGTGCACGTGAACGCGAGCGCGCGCACGTCGACCGAGTCGCTGTTGATGTCCTCGGCGCAGAACCAGGAGACGTGCAGTGGCGTCACTCGGCTGTGGCGCGGAACAGGCTTGAACTGACTGCCTAGGTGTTGCTCGACGGCTGGGCTGGACACGCATTCCGCGCCTCGGCCTCCCGTAACTCGAGGTACGGACAGCCCGCGGGCGCTGAAACACGGTTTGCACCTTCCTTGGCGGAGCCCTGGGTTGGGGT
>JAJDEV010000078.1 GCA_029259605.1 Planctomycetota bacterium
CGTGAACCACACCTCGCCCACTGCGCAGATCGACATCCGCACGACGAACTCGCGCGCGTTCAACGCATCGACGACGGGCGACGAGTCGGCGGCCACGCTCCGGACCTCGAGCGCGACCTGGCCGGCGCTGTGGGCGTCCGGCAACAACGGCGCGGCCAGTGGGCTCGCGGGTCGCTTCGAGGGCCGCGTCGAGGTCGGCTACACGCTCACGAGCCCGTTCCCGATCAACGTCCCGCGCGTCTTCCTCGACGCCGACCCGCTGCTCGCCGGCCGCATCCGGCTGAACAACCGCTTGGGGCACGAGACCGTCGGCATCCGCGGGTCCGAGTTCACCGACAACGGCGCGGAGATCGTGCTGGCGAAGAACGACGGCACGCAGACGATCTTCCTCGACGCCGAGAACGGCGCCGGGGGCACGTTCGGCGCGGAGTTCAGCATGCGCACGGGAACGGGCATCGAGACGGTCGAGATCAAGTCGCAGGAAGCGGTCGGCAACGGCGCGCAGATCGCGCTCGCGAAGGCGAACGGCATCGACACGATCGTGCTGGATGCGGAGACCGGATCGGGCTGCGAGATCTCGCTGCGCAACAGCGTCGGCACCGAGACGATCGAGATGATCACCGAGGAGGTCTCCGGCAACGGCGCGCAGATCGTCCTGCGCAAGTACGACGGGAGCATCGGCATCATCCTCGACGCCGAGCAAGGCGGCACCGGACGCGTCACGACCGAAGTGCTCCAGATCACGGGCGGCTCGGACCTGGTCGAGGGCTTCCACACGGGCGACAGCGTGTGCGCGCCCGGCAGCGTCGTCGTGATCGATCCCAACGCTCCGGGTCAGCTGATGCCCTCGAGCACGCCCTACGACGCGCGCGTCGCCGGCGTCGTGTCGGGAGCGGGCGGCGTGCGCCCGGGTCTGACCATGGGCCAGGCCGGCGTGCTCGACGGCGACACGAACGTCGCGCTCACCGGGCGTGTGTTCGTGCGCTGCACCGCCGAGAACGGCGCGATTCGGCCGGGCGACCTCTTGACCACTTCGTCGACCGCCGGCGCCGCGATGCGCGCCGACGACCCGACGCGTTCGTTCGGCGCCGTCATCGGCAAGTCGATGGGCGCGCTCGAGAGCGGGGAAGGCCTGGTGCTCGTCCTCGTCAACTTGCAGTAGCCCGGAGCCCCTCCACCATGCAAGCACTTCGATTTCTCACGGGCGCGCTCGCCGCGTCCCTGCTCGGCGCGCTCGCGACGGCGCAAGTCAGCCAGATCAACGTCGAGATCGACTACATGGAGGGCGTCCTCCACTCGCACCGGCCCGAGCAGTCGACGATCGACGCGGTCGTACAGATGTTCGCCTGCAAGGGGATCACGCTGAACGTGGTCATCAGCGAGGCGATCCCCGAGGTCACGGTGATGCGCTGCCCCGATCCCGGCAACCAGAGCTTCTTCACCTGCGCCGGGCCCGAGAGCTTCCTCCCGATGAAGGCCGCCTTCGCCGACCAGGGCCTGCTCCCCGGTTGGCACTACTGCATCTTCGGCCACAAGTACGACGACGGCGAAGGGACGAGCAGCTCGGGGCTCGGAGAGTTCGGCGGTGACGACTTCATCGTCACACTCGCCGGCTTCAACGGGCTGCCGGAAGGGTCGGCGTTCGATCAGGCCGCGACGTTCGCGCACGAGCTCGGACACAACCTCGGGCTCAGCCACTCCGCCCCGGGCTCGGTCCTCGCCAATGGTCCGTATGCGCCGAACTACGCGAGCATCATGAGCTACCAGTACCAGCTCGGCGGCGTGCGCTCGCGCATGGAGTGCCTGGGCATCGTCAAGGACGCGCACCTGTTCAAGGACCTCGACTACTCGAGCGGACGGCTCGCCCCGCTCGTGGAACCCACGCTCGACGAGAGGGACGGAGTCGGCATCGCGTCCGTGGACTGGGACTGCGACGGAGCGTTCGACTCGGCGAGCGTGAGCGAGGACCTCGACGGCCAGCGCAAGTTCTGCAGCGCGGGCAGCGGTGGCTCCTTCCTCTTCGATTCGAACGACTGGGCCAACCTGTCCGACAACGCGCGCCTGCCGCAGGTGAAGGACAACGTCGTGCACACGAGCTACGAGCGTTGCATCACGCGTGACGAGCAGGACGCGTTGCAGCGCGGCGCGGGCGTACCCAACGACCCGACGCAGTGCTGGCCCGGCACGCAACCGACGCTGACCATCGAGCCGTGCGAGAGCGGCAAGATGGTCTTCGTCGCGAACGGGAGCGGAACGGGCCTTGGCACGGGCACCAACCCCTACCGCACGCTGAACCTCGGACTCGCGGGCGCGCCGAACGGGAGCGTGCTCTTCCTCCAGAACGGCACGTATGCGTACGGCGGTGCCGACATCGTCATCAGCCGGCCGCTGACGCTCACCGGCCCGCGGACGGCCGTGATCGCGCCCTGAACGCGGGGCGACTATGCGGTCAGAACGCGCGCCGCTCGCCGTCGCCTGCGCTCGAAGCGCCAGAACGCCGCGAGCAACAGCAGGGCGAGCGCCGTGCGCGGGAAGGCGGCACCGAGCACGAGGGGCGCGAGCGCGACGCGCGTCACGAAGCGCAAGGCTCCGTGGCGCGCGATGACGGCGGCGATCGGCGGGGACGTGCGCTCGTAGACGCGAATGAGCAGCCGCCCCGGAGCGTTCGTGAGCAGGAACGCATCGCGGAAGTCGCGCAGCGCTTGCACGTGCGGGTCGAGCATCGAGCCGTACGCGGCCGTGGCGATGAAGCAACCGCCGCCGCCTCCCCCACCGCCGCCCGCCGGCGGCTCCGGCGTGACGTTCGATTGGGTCGCGTTGCCGCTCGCGTCGTAGCTGTACGCGATCGTCGTGCCGTCGGCGTAGGTCACCTGCGTGACGCGCCCCGCCGGGTCGTACGAGTAGGTCTGCGCGGAAGCGCTGCTCGAAAGGACGAGGGCGAGCGCGCAGGCGAGGGCGACGGGGCGCCGTAGATCGGGGAAAAACGTGGGCATCTGCATCACTCCACCTCCTGCCCGCGGAGGATCGTCGGCGTCACGAACAACTGCAACTCCGCTGGCCGCCAGCCCGTGCCACGGCTTCGGAAGAGGGTTCCGATGATCGGCACGTCGCCCAGGAAAGGGACCCGGGTGGCGGTCTCGATCGTCGAGCTCTGCAACCCGCCGACCAGGAGTGAACCGCGGTCGGGAACCCTCGCCGTCGTGCGGATGTCCCTGAGGGCGAGGATCGAGGATTCGACCGGGAAAACGACGATCCCGTAGCGCCGATGGAAACGCGTGCGCAACTTCTCGACCGCTTCCGAGAGCGGTCCGGGCACGCGCTTGGGCCGCGTTGGAGTGAAGGGAGCAGCCACGCGCGGGGGCTGGACTTCGAGCGTGACGTGTTCGTTCTGGCTGATGGTGGGCCGCATCGTGAGCACGATGCCCGCGCGCTCCGGCAGCGTGACGACCTTCGGCGAACTGATGGTTGTGATCGACGTGTCCAACTCCGCCAGGTCGCGGAGCGTGTCGAGCAACACGAGGTCGGAGAACTGTCCGCCCGCGATCGTCATGGTCGCTCCCTGCAACCCATCGCCAACGACGCTGCCCACGAACAGGTTGCCGATCGGACCGCTCCCCGCTCCGCCCAGCTCTCCGCTGAGTCCGCGGAAGTCGACCCCGAAGGCATGGGTGGAGTCGAGGGCGACCTCCACGACGCGAGATTCGATGGTCACCTGGCGCACCGGCACGTCCTCCGGAAGCACCGCCGCCTTTCCACGCGGGTCCACATAGGCCAGCGGATTGCCGTTCGCGTACTGGTACGGGTTCACGCCGCGCGGATCGATCGCGTCGATCGGGTCGCGCGAAAGGAAGCGCCCCGAGAGCGCGTCGTAGTAGCGCGCGCGCATCGCGTAGAGGCCCGCGGACGCCTCGCGCATGACTCCGAAGGCGCCTCCGAAGGTGAAGGGGTTCTCCGTCGCCCCGGTGCTCGCGAGCAGCTCGCCGAACGGCGCGTACGCGTAGCTGTCGGTCACCGTTCCCGCCGCGTTCGTCAGGAAGAGCGTGTTGCCCAACTCGTCGAAGTGGTAGTCGACACGCGCGTTCGACGCGGCGATCGCGTAGAGCAGCACGCCCTGCGGCGTGTGCACGTAGTAGCCGAGGTCCGTCGGGCCGTCGCGGACGACCGAAATCGACGGCAGGTCGAGGGCGTAGTTCCACACGTAGTCGCGCGTGGTCGCACCCTGGACGCGCTGCACGGCGAAGCCGAGTCCGTCGTACGTCAGCGCCACCGAGACCGCGCCGTCGGTATAGCCCGTGAGCTTGCCGCCGAGCGACCACGTGAAGGTGCGTCCCGTGTCCGCGGTCAGGTGACCCGCCGCATCGTAGGTCGCGCCGACGATCTGGCCCGCGGCGTCGAACGTGCGCGCCGCCATGCCGAGCGCCGGCATGGCCTGCAGCGGCACGTTGCGCACCGCGGTCGCGACGCGCCCCTTGGCGTCGCGCGTGAACGTCAGGTCCGCCAGCCCGCCGATCGTGATCGACAGCAGGTTGTCGTCGTCGTCGTAGGTGTAGGCCGTGTTCAGGCCGTTCGGCCGCGTCAGCTGCGTGAGGCGTCCCGCGGCGTCGTACGTGAACGAGGTCGTTCCGCCGAGCCAGTCGCTCACCGACGTGAGGAGGCTGCGGCCGTCGTAGGCGTAGGTGATCGCCTTGCCCGGCGCGAGCGTCAGCGTCTCGAGCAGCCCCGCGTCCGTGCGCGTGATCGCGATGCCGTTCGTGGAAGCGAGGCGTCCGGCAGCGTCGCGCGTCAGGACGACGCCGTCGCTGGTGAGCAGGCGGCCTTCGTCGTCGTAGGTGTGCGTGCGCGAGGTCGCGTCGGAGTAGTTCTGCTGGGTGCGCTGGCCCGTGCCGTCGTAGACGAAGTCGACCATGCCGAGCGCCCCTGGGAACGTCACGCGGTCGATGCGGTCGCGCTCGTCGTAGCGGTAGCTCGTCTGATTCCCGAGCGGATCGGTCCTCGTCGTCAACCGCCCCTGCGCGTCGTACGCGTAGTCCCAGTCGTTCCCACCCGGATCCGTGACGCGCGTCAGGTTGCGCAGTTCGTCGTGCGCGTAGGTGCAGCGCGCTCCCGTCGCGAGGCGCAGCGACGCCGTGTCGCCGCGCGCGTCGTACGTGAACGTCGACGTCGATCCGAGCGGATCCGTGACCGACGTGATGCGGCCGAGCGCGTCGTGCGCGAACGTGGTCTGGCGTCCGAGCGGTGTGCTCACCCCGGACGGTCGTCCGAGCGCGTTGCCCGTGATGGTGGTCGTGTTCAGGAGCGGGTTCGTGCGGCTCGTCTGGAACCCTTCGGCGTCGTACGTGCGCGTCCAGCTGCCCGCGGCGCCGTCGACCACCTGCGCCACGTGGCCGAGCGCGTCGTAGGCCATGGCAACCGTGCGGCCCTCCGGATCGGTCACCGTCGCCGCGCGCCCGAGCGAGTCGAAGGTCTGCGTCGTCGTGCGGCCGAGCGGATCGGTGACCCCGGTCAGGCGGTCCAAGCCGTCGTACGCGTAGGTCCACGTCTCGCCGGCTCGATTCGTGAACGAGGTGAGGTTGCCGTTGTCGTCGTGGACGCTGGTGTTCGCGTGGGCCTCCTCGTCCGTGATCGTCGTCACGCGATCCAGCGCGTCGTAGGCGTACAGCAGCGTCTTGGTGTCCGCGAACGTCGTCGTCGTGAGGCGGCGGAGCGAGTCGTAGGCGAACGCCGT
The DNA here is from genome assembly GCA_029259605.1 of Planctomycetota bacterium. Classification (GTDB taxonomy): domain Bacteria; phylum Planctomycetota; class UBA1135; order UBA1135; genus OFTM281. The sequence goes on from JAJDEV010000078.1 coordinate 5,726, forward strand.
GACATCTCCGTCGTCGTCGGTGACCGTCGCGCGCGTACCGTCGGCGTTGTAGGTCAGCGTCGTGACAGCGCCAGCGGGGTTCGTCGAGGTCAGCGTTTGGCCCGTGGTGTCGTACGTGAAGGTCCAGACGTCACCGGCGGGGTCGGTCCACGTGAGCAGGTTGCCCTGCGTGTCGTAGGTGAAGCTCTCGGTCGCGCCGTCGGCGCGCGTCAGGCTCGTCAGGTTGTGGAACTGGAAGCCGCCCTCGATGCTGCTCGTGTAGCCGAAGCTCGTCGTCGCGCCGTTGGCGTCCGTCATGCTGGCGATGCGTCCGCTCGCCGCGTGAAAGGTCCACGACGAGTTGCGCCCCGTGCGGTCCGTCACGGACGTGCGCCGCCCCGTCGCGTCGAAGCCGCTCGCCAGGTCGTTGCCCGCGCGGTCGTTGAGGTTCGTCAGCTGCGACGGCGAGCCGTGCGTGTGGGTCGCGCTGAGCGCGTCCGGGTCCGTGATCGTCGTGCCCGAACCACCGCCATACGCGAACGTCGTTTGATGCCCGCCGGCCGTGGTCTGCGAGGCGACGCGTCCGCTTCCGTCGTAGGTCTGCGTCGTGGGAACGTTGCCCTCCGGCCGCGTGCGCGTGGTCATCAACGCGTTGGCGAGCTGCGCTCCGTCGTAGTCGTAAACGGTGTCGAACCCGGCCGCGTCGGTCGCCTGCGTGAGCAGTCCACCCGTGTAGCCGAACGTCGTCGTACGCGTGCCGTCGCCGACACTGACGAGCTCGCCAGCGCCGCCGTACATGAGCTGCAGCACGCGGCCGAGACCGTCGGCGACCTGCGTGAGGAGGCCGGACGTGTAGGTCAGCGTGTGCGTGTTCCCGTTGCGGTCGCGCACGCTGTCGAGCCGACCGCCGGTGCCGAAGGCGTAGATCAGGCCCGCGAACGGATCGCAGAGCTCGAAGTCGCTACCGCTCTGAACGAGCTGGTACGGCGCCGTCGCCTGCTCGGCCAGGGTCCAGGTCGCGTCGAAGAACCCCTTCTCGAAGCCGATCGTCCGGCCGGCGTTCGTCACGATCTCGACGTTGTTGCCGGTCGACGTGAGCTTCCAGTCGTAGGTGTGGAGCCAGTTGGGCCCGAGCGCGCTGATCGCGGTGCCCTCGGCGACGAGGCGCGACGCGTAGAGACGACCGAAGCGCAGCGGCAGCGGGCCGCCGAGGTCGAGGTCGGTCGGCTCCGGAAAGACGAACTCGCCGGTTGCCGTGTTGACCGGATCCTTCGCGAGTCCGGCGGCGGGCGCCGAGCCCGTGCTCGACGTCGCCGGCTCGATCGTGACCGTGACCTCGTGGGGCGTGCCGGTGTTATTCTCGTTGCACGGCGCGCTCGGGTAGGTCGAGCCGACCCACGAGATCTCGACCTTGACCACCGTCGTCGTCGTGATCGATGCGTCCGCCGTGAGGATGAACACCTGGTCGACGCGATCCGGAACCGTCGCGCTGACGCCGTTGCCGGGAAACAGCACGCCCGTGTCCATGTTGAGCGCGCGCAGACTCAGCGCCCCCGGAACCGTCGAGTTGCCCGTGATCGTCGCGGTGCAACCGAAGAGGTCGTTGACGTAGATGTAGTCCTGTCCGCCGGGTCGAAGCGTCATCGAGGTCGGATCGACCTCGTGCGCGCTCGCGACGCCGCCGAGCGCCGCTGCGAGCGCGACGGCGCCGAACGCGCTCCTGCTCCATCGAGGGGACCGAACCGAGTGGACAAGTGCGAGCGCGGCGGCGCGCGGAACGGTACGCAGCATGGGCGTTCCAACGGGTAGACGGGTGGGGAAGCCCCTTCGCGGCGTCGACGGCGCGGGGGAAGCACGCGCCGAACCGATGAAGGTCGACCGATCGGTCGTTCGCGCGATCCTAGTCGAACCCGTCCGATTTGCGCCAGTCCGCTCGACGGCGCCGCCCCCGCGCCGCGTCCCAGGGGCGCAGGGAGAACTCTCCGGAGTTTCTTGTCCGCTCGCGACGCGCCGCCTCGGCCAGAGGGGGCGAGACCCCTTCGGCCACGTTCGAGCCCTCCGCCATGAACCGCAACTTCCCCCACCGCTTCCTCCGCGCCTGCGCCGCGCTGCTCTCGCTCGCACTGATCGCAGGGCTCGCGACGGGTCAAAGCGTCGAGAGCTACCGCCCCCTGCTGTGGGATCGCGACGGTCCCGGCTGCATCTTCCGAACGCGCGACGCGGATCCGAACGCGATTCCCACCGCGGAGCTGCGACCCAAGCTCGACGAACGCTTCGGTCCGCTCGTGACCGAGGACACCCTGCTCGCCGCCGACGACCGTTCGCCGTGGGGCAACCCGGTGTTGCGCGCGCCCAGCACGCCCACCACGACCATCGTCTACACCGACCCGCGCGAAGCCGGATTCAACGACCCGGTGCTCGGGCCGTCGCGGCGGTACGCCTTCGCCGTCGCGGCGAGTCGCGTCGCGGCGCTCTTCGGCGGCACGGGCAACATCAGCATCGACGCGAGCTTCCCCGCGAAGAACAAGCCGAACAACCTGGCCGCCGCGTCACCCGGGCAGTACTGGCGCAACCTGCCCGGCCTGCCCGCGAACATCTGGTATCCCGAGTTCCTGGTCGAGCACAAGCTCGGTTCGGACCCCGACTCGTCGCAGCTCGACATCGTCGTTTCGTTCAACCGCGACTGGGACGACGACGGCGTCCAGACGTGGTACTACGGAACGGACGCCAATCCGCCGGCGGGCATGCTCGACTTCGTGACCGTCGCGATGCACGAGCTGATCCACGGCTTGGGCTTCGCGCAGTCGTTCGGCTCGTCGGGAGCGCTCCCGAGCAACAACCCGAACATCTACGACCTGTTCCTGATGAACGACGAGCTGGAGCCCTTGGTCTCGCTCTCGCCGAGTCAGTACAACGTCGCCGGCTCGAAGGTCCAGTGGTCGGGTCCGTTCGGCGGACTCGCGTACACGGGGATCTTCGGAGGTCCGACGTACATCCGAATGTACGCACCTTGGCCGTGGGAATCGGGCTCGAGCCTCTCGCACCTCGACGAGGACACGTTCGAGGGCGAGTGGGGCCTCCTGACGCCGTTCCTCTCGTCCGGGCAAGCGGTCGGCGAGGTCGATCCGATCGTGCGCGGGATGCTCGAGGACATGGGGTACGCGGTGAAGTACGCCGAGATCTACGTCGACCCCGCCTACGTCGGCGCGTCCACGGGCACACCGAGCCGGCCGTACCGAACGGTCGCCGAAGGCGTCGCCGCCGCGGAGAACTCGGGCCGCGCCGTGCGCATTCGAGGCGGCACGTACAACGTCAGCCCCCTCACGGTCTCGAGCAACGTGCGACTCGAGCGTTGGTACACGTCGCCCGCGACGCTGCGGTAGCGCTTCCGTTCAGATTCGCGGGATGGGCCGTGACATCGAGCGACCGGTCCCGGTGAAGCGGAGTCCCCAACCCGGATGACTCCCATGAACACGATCCTCGCGACCGGTCTGCTGCTTTCGCTCTTCGCATCCAACGACGTGCAGAACGGTGCCATCCGTTGGCACGACATCGACCAGGACGGGCGCAAGGACGCGCTCGTCGTTTCCGAGCACGGCGGCCTGCGGCTCCTGCTCTCGGCGGCCGACGGCTCGTTCGAAGACGCGACGTCGCGCTGGGGTCTCGACGCGCTCGCCGGCGTACGCGGCGTCGCGCTCTCGGAGCGACGCGAGCTGCTCGTGCTCTCCGTCGCCGACGGCCCGCGTCTGCTGCGCGTCGAAGAAGCGTCGTTCGTCGACATCACCGCCGGGTCGGGGCTCGAGGGACTCGCGCTGCTGACGGACGCGCGCTTCTTCGACGCGGACGAGGACGGGATCGAAGACATCGAGGCGCACGGCCCGACCGGCGCGGTGACGCTGCTGCGGGGTCTCGGCGAGTCGAGCTACCGCGCGCACGAGCTGGTCGGCCCGCGTCCGCTCGTCGTTCTTGCGCCGCTCGGTGGCGTGAGCGCGGCGAACGAGGGTGAACCGGACGCGTCCGGCGCGCCCGCGGAAACGCCGTCGACCGAGGGCGCGGTCCGCGGTTCGGTCGGTTCCCGTCGCCCGGCGCTCGCCGCACCGAACCCACCGCGCTCGACACACGGAACCGTCGGCGCGATTCCGCTGCGGGCAACTCCGGTCACCTCGCCCTTCGCCGATGGGCTCCGCGACGTGTCGAGCACCGGGATCATCCGCGCGGACTCCTCCCCGCGCCCGGGTCACCTCTTGCCCCTCGGTCTGGACTTCTTCGTCGATGCAGGCGGACGCGTCGGACTCGGCACCGAGATTCCGCGTGCGAGCGTGCACGTCCTCGACGAACTCCAGCCGAGCATGCGTCTCGCGTCGACGAGTTCGTCGAGCTACACATCGAAGATCGAGCTCGCGACGGAGGGCGACTACGTGAAGGGCATCACGCTGAACGCCAGCCCGTCCGGGCTCGGCGTCATGGCGCGCAGCGCCGATCGGCTCGGGGAGATCGGAGACCACGGTCCGCACCTGTTCGTCGCGAAGAAGGAGGACACGCGCGTCGGCATCGGCACCGGTTCGCCGGTCGCTCCGCTGCACGTCGCCGGTTGGGCGCGCATCGAACCCGACGCGGGCGAGTCGGGCCTCGACATCGCGCTGGCCGGGGAGACGCAGACGATCGAGTTCCTCGCCGACGAGGGCGCGAATCCGGGAAGCGCGATCCGGATGTACGACCGGGACAAGGCGCGGACGATCGAGATCAAGTCCTTCTATCAGACCGGGGCCGCGCTCTTCATGAGCAACGGGAGCGGCGCCGAAACGGTGCGACTGACCTCGGGCCAGACGGGCGAGTCCGAGTTCGAACTGATGAAGAGCAACGGCAACACCGGCGTCAAGATCCAGGGGAGCTACGGCGGCCTGGGCCGGGTGACGACGGAAGTGCTCAACGTGACCGGCGGCAGCGACCTCGCGGAGGGTTTCGACACGACGGACGGGAGCGCTGAGCCCGGCAGCGTGCTCGCCATCGACCCGCACGGCAGCGGCGAGCTGCGGCTCGCGCGCGAACCGTACGACCGCCGCGTCGCCGGCGTGGTCTCCGGCGCCGGAGGCATCCGCGCCGGCATGCACATGGGACAAGCGGGAGTGCTGGACGGAGACACGCTCGTCGCGTTGACCGGTCGGGTCTACGTGCGTTGCACCGACGAGAACGGGCGCATCCGCCCCGGCGACTTGCTCACGACGTCGTCGACCCCGGGCGCCGCGATGCGCGCGACGGACGAATTGCGCTCGAACGGCGCCGTGCTCGGCAAGGCGATGACGCCGCTCGACGGTGCGAGCGGTTTGGTCCTCGTGCTCGTCAACTTGCAGTAGCCGCCACGCCCGGCGGGCCGCGCGGCGCGCCGGACGGGAGCGTTACCGACTCGAGACAGGCCGCCCGGACGCGCGACCTGGACGGGTCGTCGAACCCGGTGAGGGAGGGAAGTGCTGATATGGCGCGCAACTGCGTCGATCTCGGTGAAGGCTCATGAAGGATCCGGGCTAGCATCGCTCTTGTCCAGCCACCCAAGAGCCGTCATGAAACGCTTCCTCGTCCTCGCCCTCGCCTCGGCCGTCTCGCTCACGCTCCTGCCGCTCGCGGCGCCGACCGCCCAGGAGCTCGCGATCGAGCAGGTGGCGGGCGGCCCCGACGACTTCCTCTCCGTACGGCACGTGCGGCTGCGCGGAACCCAGCGCGAGATCGGGAAGAGTCTCGCCGAGCTGGCGCGCGAGCATCACGGTTGGACGCCGACCGCGTCGCGCGATCCCGAATCGACGCGGCAACAGCGCGACTACTTCGAGACCGAAGCGCCGCACTTCCTCGAGCGCATGCGCGGCGTCGCCGACGCCGCGGGAGTCGACGTCGCGGATGACACGTTCAACCTCGCGAGCCTCTCCTACGGCTTCCGCGCACCCGGTTGCACGGTCGTGTACTACCCGCCGTCGAGCACCGACTGGGGCGGCGGCGTCGTGAGTCGCAACTTCGACTTCACGACCGGAACGTTCGCCGGCACGCGCCCCGGCCCCGGCGAGGTCGCGGCCGTCGCGTCGCCCTACGTCATCGAGACCTACCCCGACGAGGGCTACCCGACGCTGACGATCTGCGCGTACGACCTGCTCGGTGGCGTGGTCGACGGGATCAACAGCGAGGGACTGACGATCGCGCTGCTCGCCGACGACGAGGTCACGCGACGCTTCGGCCTGCGCGCGGCCCCGGGTCGTCAGGCCGGCTTCGGCGTCGTCCAGGTCGGGCGCCACATCCTCGAAACGTGCGCGAACGTCGACGAGGCGAAGGCGGCGCTGCGGGACGCGCGGCTGTACTACACGTCGATCCCGTGCCACTACCTCGTCGCCGACCGACACGGTGCGTCGTTCGTGTGGGAGAACACGCTGGAGATGGACGGCGGGTACGTGTTCGAGGGCGAGGGCGAGCCGCAGATCACGACGAACTTCATGCTGAACCTCCACCCCGACACGGGCGACTTGCCGGCGGACGGACGGCTCGGTTCGTTCAGCCGCTTCCGTGCGATCCAGGCGCGCATCGACGCCCTCGGGCAACCCGTCAGCCGCGAATTCGCGCGCGCCACGAACGCGTGTGTCGCCGCCAACGCTCCGTCAACGAGCGCGACGCGCGCGCCGGGTCGCACGCTGTGGCACGCGCTCTATTTCCCCGAGGAGCGGCGCATGGAGGTCAGCTTCTACCTCGGCGAGGGAACCGACGCCGAGGGCGCGCCGACGATCCGTCGGACGGCGTACGCGGCGTTCCAGCTCGAACGCTGAACGAGTTCGAGCGGGTCCGCGCTCCCGAGTGAGCGGTCACGGGAGCCGGTCGCTCCCCCACCCGTCGGCGGACCGGGACGTCGGGGCGACGCAGCGCTTCGGCGTCCGTATCCTCACGGCGATGAACATCCGCCTTGCCTCGGTCGCCGCAGCGCTCCTCGCCGGAACCGCGTACGGTTCCGCGCAGGAGGTCGCCTACACGGTCTCGATTCCGCGCCCGACGACGCGCCTCGTCGACGTCACGCTGCACGTGCGCGACGCGCCCGGCGAGACGATCGACGTCGCGATGCCGATCTGGACGCCGGGCGGCTACGAGCCGCTGTGGCACGGCAAGAACGTGCAGGAGCTGCACGCGGTCGATGCGCAGGGCAACCCGCTCGACACGCGGTGCGTCGGCACGAGTCGATGGCGCGTCCTCTCGAACCCGGGCGACGTGCGCGTGATGTACCGGGTCTATGTGCCGCCGTCGCGGGGCGGCTACTCGCGACTCGACGACGAGCACTTTCGGCTCACGAGTGTCGGCACGCTGATGTACGTCGTCGGGGACGAGCCGTACCCCGCGCCCGGTCCGCTGACGCTGAAGATCAACGCGCCGGACGGTTGGGTGATGGCCACGGGGCTCGAAGCGACGGGGCCGGGCGAATTCGCGGCGCCGGACTACGACACGCTCGTCGACGCGCCCGTCGAAGTCGCGCGCGAACTGGACGTGCGAACGTTCGAGGATCACGGCGCGCGGTACGAGGTCGCGATCCGCAACCCGCACAACTACGGCGACGCGTTCCTGGAGGAGATCCGCGCGATCGTCGCCGAGCAAGCCGAGATGATGGGCGGCGTTCCGTTCGACCGCTACGTGTTCGTGATGACGGGGACCAACACGCGCGGCGGCGGCCTCGAGCACCTGAACTCGACGACGATCTCGTTCAAGCGCTACGACGAGACGACGTCATCCGACTACCACCGGCTGCAGTTCCTCATCGCGCACGAGTTCTTCCACCTGTGGAACGTCAAGCGCATCCGGCCCGAGATCCTCGGCCCGTTCGATTACTCGAAGCCGCAGCACTCGAAGAACATCTACGTCTCCGAAGGCATCACCGACTACATCAGTTACCTGACGGTCGCGCGCGCGGGCCTGTGGACGCGCGCGGAGTTCTATGCCGAGCTCGCCAAGGTGATCGAGACGCTGCAGAGCAAGCCCGGGCGGCTGATCACGTCGGCCGAGGAAGCGAGTTGGCGCGCTTGGACGCGGCACGACAATCCCGCGCACACCGAGATCTCGTTCTACACGAAGGGCAGCCTGATCGGATTGCTGCTCGACCTCGACATCCGCGCGCGCACGGAGGATCGCCGGAGCCTCGACGACGTCTTTCGCCTCCTGCTCGAAGAACACGGGCTGCCGAAGCCCGGCTTCGACGAGGAGCGCGGGTTTCAGGACGCGGTCGAGAGGATCACGCGCGAGGGAGGCGGCGATCCGGATTTCACCGCGTTCTTCGACGCCTACGTCTCCGGCGTCGAGGAGCTCGACTACAACGCGTACCTGCGGCACGTCGGCCTGCGCCTGGAGATCGACGAGCAAGAGGAGCGCTTCGAACCGTCGCTCGAACTCGAGCTCGACCTGGACGGCGACCTGCCCGTCGTCACCGGCTTGACGTTCGACGGCGCCGCGTACCGCGCGGGGATCATGACGGGCGACGTGCTCCTCATGCTCGCGGGCGAACGCGTCGTCGCGACCACGCTGCCCACGCGCTTGCGCATGATCGGCGTCGGCGGCGCAGCGGAGCTCCAGGTCCTTCGCGGCGATCGGCTCGTCCCGGTCACCGTCCGGCTCGGCGAGGAGCGGCCCGTCACGTACCGCATCGTGGAGGACGAAGGAGCGACGCCCGCGCACGAGAGCTCGCGGAACGCATGGCTGCAGCCGCACGCGCGCTAGCCTGGATCATTCATGAGGCTTCACCGAGATCGACGCAGCCTCATGAAGAACCCGGGCTAGCTACTCGCTCCGTGCGTGTCGCTGGAGCAGTCCCTCGATGAACGCGACCCCGTGGCGTTCGGTCCGATTCATCGTGGACCGCTCGCCGTCGTCGTTGAGCGTCGGGTTCAGGAAGCGCCAGACGGTCTCGCCGTCGGGCGTGACCTCGAAGGCCTCGGCCTGAACGGAGCTGGAGATGAGCGTGTTGCCGTTGGGCAGGCGTTGGGCTCCGCCGCGGTTCGGCGAGTAGAAGTCGGACGGTTCCGGCGCGCGCATCTCCCACACGATCTTCCCGGTCAGCGGATCGACCTCGAGCACGCGCGACCAGTTCCGACCGAGGCCGTTGTCGAAGACCAGGATGTGCCCGTTGTCCAAGAGCCTCCCATCGTGCGGTCCGACCATCTCTCCGGGACCGAACGCCCAAACCAGCTCCTCGGTCGCCAGGTTGATGACGACGACCGCGTCCTGGTTGCGGATCGTGACCAACACGTGATCGGCGGCGTACATCGGGTGACTCCGCCCCTCGATCGCGCGCATGAAGCTCACCGTGTTCGTGTGGAAGAGGTCCACGTGCGCCTCGTCGCCCTTCCCGACGGGCTTGTGATTCTGAACCGTGAAGAGCTCGCCCTGATCCCGGAGGACGTCATACAGCGAGACCTTCTCGACGACCTCGCCCTCCGCATTCACGAACGTCAGAGAGTCGAGGCGCGTCTGCACGCTCGGGTGGATCTCGGGGACGATCTCGTAGTGGAAGGACAACGTGAGGAGCCGCTCCCCGGGGGCCTCCGCGACGTCATGGTGGAACGAGCCGTGGCGAAGCCAGCGCAGTTCGTTGTCCCAGCTCAGGCGGGCGAGAAAGCGTCCCGCTTCGTTGTTCCGCTTGCCGGGCGGCGGGTCCAGGTCGGAACCGATGACGAGCACGTCACCGTTCGCGAGCAGTCGGACGCGCTCCCAATGTCCTTCCTTCGCCAGCGACCACGACCGGATCCCCGCACCCTCCGCGTCGATCAGCTCGGCCTTGCGACTGTTGCGCGTCGCGAAGAGGTTGTAGCCCGGGTAGGACCGCTCGCGATCCCACGACACGACACCACCGGCCTCGTCCGTCGACGACTCGGTATAGCCGGCGTACCCGAGCGCGCGCAGCGCCTCCAATTCTTCGGCGGCAGCCGTCGCGTCCGGCTCCGGTCGCTCCTCCCGAACGTCGACCGTCGCTCGACCTTCCGACTCGGAGGTCTCTCCGCACGCCGAGAGCGCCGACGTCAGATACGCGGCCAAGCAGACGACGCGTCGAACGCGCGTGCGGTCTTCGTTGCGGATGGGTGTCGCGCGCATGGTGGGGCTTCTCGGAGGGCGGAGCGTTCGGCGGGTGCTACGCGACGGTCGGCGGGAACCAGCGCCGCGGAGCGAGCCAGAGCCAAAGCGCGGCGAGCACGTAGATGATCGCCGTGGCGACCCAGAGGATCTCGGACGAGAAGAACGGGAGCTGGTTCAACAGGAAGATGGCGGCTCCGATCGGCAGCGCGAGCGCAACGCCCACGACCGCGCGCGAGGGTGCCGAGGCGGACTCGAGGGCGGCGAACGGAAGGAGCCAGATCAGGAACCACGGCCACACGTGCCCGACCGCGCCGAACAGCGCGGCGGCGAGCAGACCGAGGGCGGCGGTGTGGAACGCGACACGGCTCGGCCGGCGCGCGTAGCGCACGACGAACGCGAAGCCGATCGCGATCGCGAGCAGCTGGACGCCCGGCGCGATCCAGGACGCCGCGAGCCCCGCCATCGTCGCGAGACCGCTGATCGCGTCGGCGGGAGAAAGGAAGCGCCAGCGCAGCATCGAAGCCGCGGGAGCGAAGAAGTCCGACGAGCGAATGAAGAGCGCGATGCCGGTCGCGACGATGGCGACGCCCACGCCGAGCTGCACGCAGATCTCCCGATACGAACGCCCCCGAGCGCGCAGAAGGAAGATCGCGTGGACGAGGAAGAGCGGCGCCGACACGTACTTGGCCAAGACGGACGCGGCGAGGAACACGATCGCACGCGTCTCGTGCCCGCGCTTCAGCGCGTACAGCCACGCGATCACGCCGAGCATCATGAAGATGTCGTTGTGACCGTCGGCGACGGTCTGCACGACGCTCACGGGAAGCCAGCCGAAGATCACGATGCCGACGCTCTGGTGCCAAAGCGTGCGATCCCGCAGGAGCCGTTGAATGAGCCCGAGCGCGGCGATCCAGGCCCCTGCCAGCAACAGCTTGAACAACGCCGCGGCCACCAAGACGCTTCCGCCCGAGAGCCACATGACGCAACCCGAGACGACCGCCCACAACGGTCCGTACGTCATGCGGCGGTTGAAGTCGTCGAACGGCAGGCCCTCCGCATACACCGTGGACAAGCTCGTGTGATACGGATTGTGGCCCTCCACGAACATCCGTCCCCACGCGGCCGACAACCAAAAATCCTGGGCGAGCGTCGGGAGCGCCAGCACGCAAACGGCGGCGAAGACCATCGCCCAACGAGCGAGCCGACGCGGCACGTCGGCGGTGAGGTGCTCGCGTTGGCGAGCGAGGCAGATCAGCGCGGCGATGAAGACCGCGCTCGTGATCAAGAGCGGAAGGCAGTACAGCGGGACGTACCACTCCGGGCGAGCGAAGACGGTGTGTCCGGTCACGAACGCCTGCACGTTCGGGCCGAGCGCCGCGAGCGACTCCGCGAGACGCGCCAGGAACTCCGCCTCGCGCGGCTGCGGCGCGAACGACAGCTGCACCACGGAAGCCAACCCGTAGGAAAGGAATGCAGCGGCCGCGAAGCAGAACGCGTTGACGAGGCCCAGACTCCGAATCCAGTTCGTCGAGCGCGGCGCGATCACTCCCTTCGGATCGAAGGCTCCCCCTTCCATTGGCGTCGTTTCGTTCATGGGAGGGATGCAGCGATCGGCGCGGCCGCGCGTCGGGCGCGTAGCGCGCCGGAGTGTCTTGTCGTATCCTCGCATGCATGTCTAGCCTGCGCGGAGGAGAAAGGGACGGGATGCGCCGGCGCGCGCCCCGTGGATCCGTTGTCGCGCCGCGCTCCGCGGCCCTCCGTTCGTGATCGACACGCGGCCGACGCCGTGACCGAGACTGCAGGCCCTTTCGCTCGGCGCGTGCGCGGGGCACCAGCGCGAAGGCATCGGTGATCCGCACATGACTCGAATCGCACGACCCCTCGCTCGCGCCGCCATCGTCGCGATGCTGCTCGCCATCGGGCTCACCGTCGTCCTGGTCGACACCGATGCCTATGAGCTCACGCGCCAGGTCGAGGCCGGATCGCTCGGTCTGATTCAGCGCGTCGTCGTCGGCAGCTACTCGAGCAGCCTCTACTTTCTCCTCCTGTTTCCGCTCGTCCTCGCCGCGGATTCGCTGCGCGCGGTCGCGACCCGGTTCGTCAAGAGGTCCACGCCCACCGACTCCCAGCCCGCCCGGAAGAACCCGGCGTGGGCGGTGCTCGCGGCTCCCCTGCTGGTGTCGGCCGTCGCGTTCGCCTTCGAGCGCTCGCGCAACCAGCTGCGCTACGTCGACGCGGTCTCGACCACCGAGCTGGACTTGAACGTCGTTCTCGTCGTCATCGACACGTTGCGCGCGGATCACCTGAGCAGCTACGGCTATCCGCGCACGACGACTCCGCACCTGGATCAACTCGCCGAACGGGGCGTGCGCTTCGCGCGCTGCTATTCGCACGCGTCGTGGACCAAGCCGTCGGTCGCATCGCTGATCACATCGCTCCACCCGACCAGCCATGGCGCCATCGCGTTCAGCGCCGCGCTGCCGGAGTCGGTGACCACGTTGGGCGAGCGCTTCCTGAAGGCGGGCTTCGTCACGTACGCACACGTGAGGAACCCGAACCTCAAGTCGATCTTCCAGTTCGACCAGGGGTTTCAGTTCTACGACGACTACTCGATGCGAGATCACCTCTATCTCGCCGCACTGCGCGAGCTGCCGTTGGTCGGAGAGCGCCTGAAGAAACTCACCGGACGGAAGTTCAACTTCACCGATCAGACCGGCGCCGAGCGCGCGAACGAGCAGATCTTCCGTTGGCTCGATCGCTACCACGACCAGCGGTTCTTCATGTACCTCCACTACATGGATCCGCACGCTCCCTACAGCGCGCCCCCCCCGTTCGACACGATGGTGACGGAGCCGCTTCCCGAACCGATCGGCGGCTCGAAGCGCCGCGTCTCGCTCACGCGCTACGACGCCGAGATTCGCCGCGTGGACGCCGCCATGGGCAGTCTGTTCGCGCGACTACGCGACCTCGGCATCGACGACGAGACCGTTGTCGTCGTGACCTCGGATCACGGCGAGGCGTTTGGCGAACACGACGACTGGGGGCACGACCACACGATCTATCAAGACCAGATCCACGTGCCGCTGATCATGCGCTTCGGCGATCGCCTGCAATCGGGAGCACGCATCGACGCGCCCGTGCGCCTCATCGACGTCGGCCCCACGTTGCTCGAGCTGGCGGGCATCGATGCGCCGATCGAACTGGAGGGGACGAGCCTCCTTCCGTTGATCGAACGCGACCCGAAGGACTGGACCCCGAACCCCGTGTTCATCGATCACTCCGCGGCCAAGCAGGACCACCGACTCCTGGGCCTCATCGTCGACGACTGGAAGTACATCCGCAATCTGGATGCGCAGCTGCAGGATCCCGAGGCGCCCGCGGTGGAGATGCTCTTCGACCTGTCGCGCGACCCCGGCGAACTCGAGGACCTCGCCGCGGCCCATCCCGAGAAGCTCGACGCGTTGCGACAACAGCTCTTCCGGATGAACGAGAAGGCCCTGCAGCAAGCCGTTGCACCGACCGCGGCCACGGACCTCGACTCGGAAACCGAGAATCAGCTGAAGGCGTTGGGCTACATCGGCGACTAGCGACGCCGCGCTCCGCGAACCGCACATGAACCGGGTCGACCATCGGATCGTGGAGCTCGTCGAGGAGCTGTCCGAGGCGGGGCAGCTAGCCCGGGTTATTCATGAGGCTTTGCCGAGATCGACGCGGATGTGCGTCAGATCAGCGCTTCGCGACCGAAGCGCGTGCAGGCGACCTGGACGGGTCGTCGAACCCGGTGAGGAAGGGAAGTGCTGATATGGCGCGCAACTGCGTCGATCTCGGTGAAGGCTCATGAATGATCCGGGCTAGAGCACACGCTCCTGATCGTGACGTCGGATCACGGCGAGGGTCACGGGCAGCACACATCCCGTTGATCGTGCGCTACTCCCGTGCGCGTAGTAGGACGAAGCCACGCCCGAAGACGGCGAGTAGGGCTGCCGCGGTCACTCCCAGCGGATCGGAACGTTGAGCGTCAGGCTCGACACGGCCGTCCACTCGTCGTTGACGTAGCGAACGTCGGAGAGGCCGGGGGCGCGCGTGGACGTGTCGTGCGACGTCTTGCCGATCTCCATGCCCGAGACGGGGTCGACCTCGACGAACCACAGCTCGTCGGGCTCGCACGCGACCGCGAACTCGAGGTTGCCGTTGCTCAGCGGACGCGAGTCCATCGCGATCGCGGCGCCGATGTTGATCTGATCGGCCGGCGTCACGTTCCCCAGAGTGTCGGTGATGTACGTGTTGAGGGTGCGCGAGCTGTTGTTCGCGACGGCGAAGATGTCGCCCTCGAGCAATGCGTCCCGCGGCGCGTCCCCCGCGTCCGCTCGATAGACCGCCGGAATGGACGGGCTCCAGTCGGGTGCGCTCCAAACCGCGGCGGGCATGCCGTCGGTCACGTAGTACGTCGCCTGATTCGGTCCGCGCGTCGCGGCGAAGGCGACGTTGCCGCTGGCGCCCGGGAAGTGGGACCGGAGCCACAGGCCGGTTTGCAGCCACGTGTCGAAGCCGGCGTCGTACGTGTAGGCGCTGACCTGGTTCGACCCGATGCTCGTCAGCAGCAGACCCGCGTGATCGTCGAACGGAGACAAGTGGGAAACGGTGCCGAGCGATGACGTGATCGTGAAGCTCGCGGCACCCGACAACTTGTCATAGAACGTCAGGCCGAAGCCGCTCGGGTCCCAACCGGTGAAGACACCGTAGCGTTCGTTCACGCCGTCGTTGACCATCACGGGTTCGAGGAGACGCACGGAGAAGCGGTCGGTCAGTCGATACTTCTCGACTCCGGCGACGAGATCGCACGCACCGAACCCGAGCTCATCGCCGACCATCAGGTAGTTCGGACTCGGATCGCGCACGTAGCCCGGGGGAACGTAAGCCAGTGCGGCGGGTTTCTGATAGACGCACGGGGACGCGCCCGTCGAGACGGAGACGGTCCGCACCACGTCCTCGACGAAACCGTTGGCGTCGGTGACGCGCAGGGCGACGTGAAACGTGCCGGCATCGTTGAACTTGACCGGATCAGGGAACTCCAGGACCGAGAAGGACTTCCCTTCGAGGAACCACTCGTAGTTGTACGGCCGCGTCCCCGTGTCGACGAGCGCATTGAGCTTGACGATGTCGCCCTGGAAGATCTGGATCGGCTCGTCCTCCGGAATGATGCGCGCGACGAGCGCGGTCTTGACCGTGACCATCATGCTGTCCGGCATCGAGACGGAATCGCCCGTGGCCAAGAGCCGGACCTCCCATGTCCCTTTGGTTAGGAACGTGACGGGCGCGGGCTCGCGCACCGTTTGATCCGGGATGGTCGGATCCCCGAAGCTCCAAACGAACGACTTCGCTTCGAACCCGTTGATCCGAGAGTGGAACTGCACTTCCTCGCCCTGCTCGACGCACAGCTCGTCCACGAAGTCGCCGTTGGGGTCGGTGACCTCGACGCCGAGCCCACGTCCACGGTGGTTGTTGCTGTCGCCGAAGATGCACGCTTGCAGGGATCCAAGCCCAACGAGTGCGATCAACGAAAGGAGCGGGTTCGGGCGCTTCGTCCGCGGCGGAAGGTGTGTTGACGGAGACATGGTTTCCTCGCTGGGGTGGCTCGTGTTGCGGCCCGGGGGCCGGTTCGAATCGGTCGAAGGTCGGAGGTCGCCACCCCATTCGTAGACCGCCGGGGACCGACCTCGCGGAATCCGCGCTTTCGCCGAAAGGACGCCCCGGCCCGAAGAGAGCGCGTTTTGTCCGAGGTCGCTCCGCACCGCCTTGCGAACGTCAGGGCGGTGAACGAGCCCAGTTCCAGAACGAGCGTCCCGAGGCGATTCGCGTGGCGCGCGACCGCCATGGGTTGGTTGCTCTCCGCTACACTGGACGCGATGGAGACGAGCGATATCTCGCGCATCCTGTCCGCGGTCCAGTCCGGAGACGCGGACGCCAAGGAACAGCTCGTCCCCGCCGTCTACGACGAACTGCGCGAGCTCGCGCGCCGACGGCTCATGCACCTGCCCGCGGGCGCGACGCTCCAAACGACCGCGCTGGTGCACGAGGCGTGGATGCGCCTCGACGGTCAGGACGATTGGGAGTCGCGCGCGCACTACTTCGGCGCCGCCGCGCGCGCGATGCGGCTCGTGCTCGTCGACCACGCGCGCGCGCGTGGCAGCGAGAAGCGCGGACAGAACTGGGCGCGCGTCACGCTCGGCGACGCCGCGCTCGAGGAAAGCGCCGACGCGCTCGACATCCTCGCCCTCGAGGAAGCCATGACACGGTTCGAGGCCGAAGACGCGGACAAGGCCAAGATCGTCATGCTGCGCTACTACGCGGGACTCAGCGTCGACGAAACGGCGGCCGTGTTGAACGTCTCGTCCGCGACGGTCGACCGCCGCTGGGCCTTCGCCCGCGCCTGGCTCAAACGCGAGATGTCGCGCAGCTGATCCGATGGACGCCGCGCGACTCGAGGAGCTCTTCGACGCGGCGCGTCGGCTCGCGGGCGCCGAACGCGCGGCCTATCTCGCGCGTGAGTGCGAGCACGACCCGGAGCTCGAACGCGAGGTGCAGTCGTTGCTCGCGCACCTGGACGACGACCCGGAGTTCTTGCAGAAGTCCGCGGCCGAGGAGCGCCCGGCCATCGCCGCCAAGCTCGGCACGCTCGAACGCATCGGCTCGTACCGCTTGATCCGGTTGCTCGGCGAGGGCGGCATGGGCGCCGTCTTCCTCGCCGAGCAGGACAACCCACGGCGCGAGGTCGCGATCAAGATCGTGCACCCGGCGTTCGTTTCGGACCACGCCGCCGCGCGGCTGCGGCGCGAGGGCGAGGCCCTCGGTCGCCTGCAACATCCGGCGATCGCCAAGGTGATCGAGGTCGGGGAAACGGAGGGCCCGTTCGACGTGCCGCTCACGTTCGTCGCGATGGAGCTCGTGCAGGGCGAGCCGATCACGCGCGCCGCCGAGCGCCTCGGCCTCGACACGCGCGCGAGGCTCGAGCTCGTCTCCCAACTGGCCGACGCGCTGGCGCACGCCCACGAACGCGGCGTGGTGCACCGGGATCTCAAGCCCTCGAACGTGCTGTTGTCGGACGACGGTCGGCCGCAGGTGCTCGACTTCGGGATCGCACGTCTGCTCGACGAGCGCGGAGCGCCGCTGACCGCGACCGGGCAGACGCTCGGTACGCCCAGCTACATGGCGCCCGAACAACTGCACGGCGGCAGCGCGGGGGCGAGCCCGCTCGTCGACGTCTACGCGCTCGGCGCGCTCGCCTACGAACTCCTCGCGGGCCGCCCACCGTTCGCCGCGGAAGGTCGCGCGCCGTCGGAGATTCTGTGGGCCATCGAGAACGAGGAGCCGATCCCCCTGCGCCGACTCGTCGGACACCTCGAAGCCGACGTCGCGACGATCGTTCACAAGGCGCTCGAGCGCGATCCGCACCGACGCTACCAGAGCGCGGCCGAGCTCGCGTCGGACCTGCGGCGCACGCTCCGCAACGAACCGATCCACGCGCGCCCGCCGAGCGCGATCTACCGCGTCGCGCTGCTCGCGCGACGACGACGCGCGGCGGTCGTGGCGCTCGGCGCGACGCTCGCGATCGCACTCGTCGCGTCCACCTTGATCGCGCGCAGCCGCAGCGAGACGCTCGGGAAAGCCGAGCAAGTGCGCGGACTGCTCGGCATGGTCGAGGCCGGCTTCAACGACAAGGATCCGTTCGAGCGCGGCGAGCTGGACCCCGCCGACGCGAAATCGCTCGACGACGCGGAGGCCTGGATCGAGGACCAGTTGACGGGGCATCCGATCCTCGCCGCCGAGCTCATGACGATGCTCGCGCGCATCCATCGCAACCGCGGCAACGCGGAGCACGCGCGCACGGTCGCGGCGCGCGCGCTGGAGCTGTGCGCCATCGAGCCCGACGGAGCGGCGCTCGAAACCGCCTCGGCGCGCAGCGAACTCGGGCTCGCGCTCGTGGACCTGCGCCGGTCCGAAGCTGCCGAGCCCGTGCTCCGCGCAGCGCACGAACAGCTACGGGCGCTCGGTCCCGACCATCGCAAAGCCGCCCTGGCCGCCCAGCACAACCTCGCGATCTCGCTGAAGGATCAACGCCAGTTCGACGCCGCCGAGCGCGTCTATCGCGATTGTCTGCGTGAGCGCGAAGCGCTGCTCGGACCCGATCACAAGGACACGGCCGTGACGCGCGCGGGCCTCGCGCGCTTGCTCCAGGACTCCGGCCGGGACCTGCGCGGCGCGGTCGAACTGCTGCGCCTGTCTGCGGCGTCGGACGCACGGACCCAGGGCCGCGACGTGCCCTACACGCTCGTCACCTACTCGCAGTTGGCCGGGGCACTGACGGAGGTGGGCGAGCTCGACGAGGCCGAGACGCTGTTGCTCGAAGTCGTGTCCAAACTCACGGACCAACTCGGCAGCGACCACCCCGATGCGCTCGCATCGCAACGCAACCTCGTGAAGGTCTACTCGGCGCGCGGCGACCACGCGATGGCGCGCGCGATCCTGAGCGACATGGTTCCGGACATGCGCGCGCGCTTCGGCGCGGTGGACTACCGCACGCTCGAGATCCTGACGCGACTCGCGCGCACCCAGAGCGCGCTCCGCGACTGGCCGGCCGCGATCGAGGCGTGGGAAGAGGTCGAAACCGTCGCGGTGGACCTGTACGGACCGGAGCACGCCGACGCGGTCGCCGCGGGTGAAGCGCTCGCGCACGCCACGGCGTCGGCGACCCGCTGAACTCGACGTGCGCATCGAGCACGACACGAACTCGATCGGCGCTCCGAAGCCGGCTACCGGACACGCCAGGCGCGCGCCGGGCGCAGCCCGTGCGTCGCCTCGACCGTGTCCGCCTTCGCGAAACCGCGGCTGGACACGCGCAAGTCCACGAGCTGACTCGCGAAGCTGCCGCCGCGCGTCACGCGTCCAGGGAAACCCGTGGCGGGCGGCACGGGATCGACGCGCGGACTCCGCGCGTAGTAGTCATCGACGTAGCAGTCGAGGCACCATTCGCACACGTTGCCGTGCACGTTGTGCAGCCCGAATGGATTCGGCGCATATCGATCGACCGGTGCGTGCGCGGCGTAGCCGTCGTCGGGCAACGACCAACCCCGGGCCTTCTCGCCCTCGGCCATCAGCGCCGCTTGGAGTTCCGCGAAGTTCGCGGCTCCCTCGATCGAACGGCCATCGGCACCGGTCCACAGCGGCGTGTTCGTCCCGCCGCGCGCGGCGTATTCCCACTGGGCCTCGGTGGGAAGGACGAGTCCAAGCTGCCGACACGTCTCGACGCACGCGTTCCAATCGACGCGCTCCACGGGATGCGTCCGATCGTAGCGGTGGCCCGCGAGCGTCACCGCCTCGTCGAACTCGCTCGGATTCTCGCCGCGCATGCGGAACCACTGCGCCTGCGTCAGTTCGTACTTCGACATGAGGAACGCGGACAGCTCGACCTCGTGCACCGGTCGTTCGCGGCGCGGCTCGGCGGCTGGGTCGTAGTTGGCCGCGAGTCGATCGTCGGACTGCGCGCCCATGAGGAACGTCGCGCGTGGGAGCAGCACGAAGACCAGCCCGGTCTCCTCGGCCACGCGTAGTTCGCCGGACGGCGAGCGCTCGGCGACGGCGCCCGACAACGGATCGGCGAACTCCCACAGTCCCGAGTCAGGGTCCGGCCCGAGCGGAACGAGCGGCACCTGCTGCGCGATTCTCAAGTCGGGATACGCGGCGCGCAACGCCGGCAGACTCTCCTCCCACCGCGACGCGAACTCACCGCCCGGCTCGAACGCCTTCTGGACCTCGAGCGCGACCTCGAGCCGGCGCGGCACGCTCCAACAACCGGCGCGCGCCTCCGCGCCCGCGTCGTCGGAGAGCAGCCCGCTCGCGAGCCCCTCGAGCCCGGCGGTCAGGCGAATGATCTGCTCGTTCCAGCGCCGCGCCTGTGGCTCGTCCGCCGGAAACGCCCAGGTGCGACGCGCATGGACGATCGGTTCGAGCCTCTCTCGACGCACGTCCAGCCGAGCGATCGTGCTCGCGCACTCGGCCAGACCGGCGGCGCTCGCCTCCCATTCGGTGGCGGCCTCCATCTCGAGCAGCCGCTGCTCGAGCTCGGCGCGTTGCGGCCCGCGCGCATCCTCGAGCGCCGCGTACATCGCATCCAACGCGTCGTCGTCGCGGCCGAGCGCGAAGTACGCACGCGACAGCGTCTCTCCGATCGCGGCGCGGTCGCTCTCCTCCGCGAGCTCCAGCGCGCGCAGCGCGAGTGCGAGCCCGAGCGCTTCCTCGCCGAACAAGGAGCGTCCGAGATGTACGCGCTCGAGCGCGAGCGCGTTGAGGCCGAACGCGTCGTCGGGGTACGCGCCGTCTTCGAGCACGGGAATCTCGACAGCTTCACCGTCGCGACGTTGTGCGAGCGTGCGCTCGAAGAAGAGGACGGCGCCCCGCATCCGTCGCCACTCCTCGACGTCCGGATGGCTCTCGAGGTCGGCGCGTCGCTCGTCCTCGGTCTGCGGAAGGGCGCGTCCTTGCAACGCGTCGCGCTCAGCGCGCCAGAGCGGCAATTCGGCAACCAGCGTGCGCGCCCGCGGGATCCACGCGCGATACGCGTCGATGTGCTCCGGAAGCGCGGGCCAAAGCTCGTTCGCCTCCGCGACGAGATCGTCGAGGACCTGCAAGGCGGAGAGACGGGCGCCTTCTTTCATGAGCTCCTCGTCCGCCGCCGACTTGGCGCTCGCCGCGGCCGCGTTGCGCAGCGCGCGCCGCGCATTGCCCTGCGCCAAGACCGCGAGCCAAAGGATCGCGATGACGGCGATCGTCCCCACGGCGCCGGCGACGCTCGCCGTCGGATGCCGCAGACACCACTTGTGCGCGCGCGCCAACGCTCCCGGGGGACGCGCGAGGATCGGCTCATGCGCGAGGTGGCGGCGCAGGTCCTCGGCCAAGTCCGCCATGGTCGGGTAACGATCGGCGCTCGCCTTCTCGAGCGCTTTGCCGCAGATCCACGCGAGCTCGGGAGGGATGCGCGAGCGCAGCTTCGACAGTTCCGGCGGATCGACCGACAGGATCTTCTGCGCCACCTGATGTGCCGTGTCCCCCTCGAACGGTCGGCGCAACGCGAGCAGTTCGTAGAGCACGGCCCCGAGGCTGAAGATGTCCGACGCGTGCCCGACGTCGGCGCGCTTCGTCGAAACCTGCTCGGGGCTCATGTAATAGTAGGTTCCCGCCGTCTCGCCCGTGCCCGACAGACCCGCCTCGCCGGCGATCCGCGCCAGCCCGAAGTCGACGATCTTCGGATGCCGGTCGGGACCGATCAGGATGTTCTGCGGCTTCAGGTCGCGGTGGATCACGCCGGCAGCGTGCGCGACCTGCATCGCTTCCGCCGCTTCGGCGACAATGCGCGCGACCTCGTCGTCGTACCCGCGTGGGATCCGCGCGAGTCGCGCCGTTCCGTCGATCAGGTCGCGCACGGTCCGGGCATTCTCGACCAGCTCCATCGCGATCCACGGCCGCCCGTCCGTTTCGCCGTAGGCGTAGACCGCCACGAGTCCCGGGTGCGATTGACGCCCACCGGCGCGCGCCTCGCGCGCGAAGTACTCACGTGCACGATCATCGACCCGGGCGTCGTGGATGAACTTGAGCGCGACGCGACGGTTGCCGAGCGTGAGCTGCTCCGCGACCCACACCTGCCCCATCCCGCCGCGACCGATGGGCGCGACCAAGCGGAAGTCTCCGATCCGACGACCCGCGACGAGCGCGGACGTCGGCGTCCACCCCGTTGTCGGCGCGTCGGATGCGTCGTCGCGCGCGAGCAGCGCACCCATCCAATCAGCCGCCGCGTCCGCGGAGTCCTCGAGCGCGCGAACCTCTTCGACGACTCGCTCACGCAGTCTCGGGTAGCGCTCGACGTACTCTTCGACCGAGCGCACTTCGTCGCGCTCGACGTCTCTCCAGAACTCGCGCAGGAAGGCGGCGAGCGAGTCGTGGTCGGAGAGCGACATGGGACGATCCCTCACGCCTCGTCGAGCCGCAGGAGCTCCTGGAGCTTCTGCAACGCGCGCGCGTGCATCGAACGAATCGTGGACTCGCTACTGTACCCCATGCTCGCCGCGACCTCGGCGTAGTCCATGCCGCACAGATCGCGCAGAAGGAGCACCTCGCGATACGGTTCGCCGAGGCCGTCCTGCATCGCCGCGGCGATGCGCTCGTCGAGCTCCGCGCCCATCGCGACCTGACTCGGCGTCGGTTCGTTGCCTGGAAAGAGGCTCGCGGAGAGCGACGTCTCCCCCAGCTCGGCGTGCAGCCGCGCGCCTCCCGCGCCTCGCTTCTGCGCCATGTGCCCCTTCGCCATGTCGCGCACGTTGTTCTCCACGATGCGCGCGAGCCAGTTGCGAAAGCTGCCCTTCGAGCGGTGCTCGAAGCGGTCGAGCGATTGAAACGCGTCGAGCAGCGATTCCTGCGCGACGTCCTCGGCCTCGACGCGTCCGCGAATCGGCTGCCCCATGCGCAGCTCCGCGACGCGCAACACGACGGGGTAGTAGCGCCGGAAGAGCTCGTCCGTCGCCGACGCGTCCCCCGCGTGCGCGGCTTCGATCAGCCCGCGCGTGTCGTCCAAGCTCTCGTGCGTCAACCGAAGTCACCTTCAAAAGGGGCGCCGACCCGCGACGCGTACGTGCTCGAAAGCGCGCCTTCCGCGCGTCGTGAGCGACCCTACTCGATCGCCCACGTCGCGCCAAGTCGAGCGCACCGCGGTTCGTTCGCGCGCCGCTCACACCGGTTCGATCCGCGCGGTGTGGTCCGCGTCGATCACGAGCAAGTGGTTGCGCGGCACCTTCTCCCAGCCGGGGTCCTCGCTCAGCGGCTCCGAACTCACGAGGACGGCGCCGCCCTCGAGATCGGGTGCGAGCATGCGGCACACGCCGCCGTCGCAGACGTAACGTTTGCCGCTGTTCCAGTAGAGGCTCTCGCCGTCGTAGCTTTCGTCGGTGGTGAAGCGCGACGCGACCGCGACCTCGCCGTTCGTGAGGACGAGGTTGAGGTAGGACGGCTCGCCCGGCGCGTACCGCTCGACGAGCGCGAGCGCTTCCTCGAGCGCCTCGCGCAGCGCGCGCGCGAGGTGCTCCACGCCGCCCTTCGGATCGCCGCCCGCGAGCCGGTCGAGCACGAGCCCGAACAGGTGCTCCGTATCCGTCTGGCCACCCACCATCTGGAACGACGCGTCGGACAGGCGCGCGAGCAGCGCGCGCCGGACGCGCGCGAATCCGCCGAGGTCGCCGTTGTGCATGAAGGCGTAGCGACCGGAGACGAACGGATGGCAGTTCGCCTCGCTCACGCTTCGGATCTGCGTCGCGGCGCGCACGTGGGCGAGCACGCACGTGCTCTGGACGACCCCGGCCAAGCTGAGCAGGTTCGCGTTGTTCCAGGCCGGCGTCACCGAGCGAAAGCGGCCGGGCGCGCCGTGCTGCGCGTACCA
Organism: Planctomycetota bacterium; assembly: GCA_029259605.1. Classification (GTDB taxonomy): domain Bacteria; phylum Planctomycetota; class UBA1135; order UBA1135; genus OFTM281. The sequence goes on from JAJDEV010000078.1 coordinate 29,265, forward strand.
CGCGACGCCGAAGCCGTCGCCGTTGAGCGGCTCGCGCCGCTCGCGACTCGCGAAGCTCTGATGGATGAGCGAGTTCTCGGGCTCGGTCACGAGCGCCGACAGGCGCATGGTCGGACCGTGATAGAACGTGAAGCGACACATCGTGGACTCCGATGAGGGGGCGGCGGCGTGGGAGGCCGGTTGCTTCTACACCAGAGCGCCCCCCGCGCCCAGCGCCGCGCTTCCCTCGGTTCTCGTTCGCTTTCTTCGGAATCCCGCAACCGAAAGGACGCGCCGAGGCTTCCCCTGCCCGGTGAACGCCGCGAACGTATCCAGCCTGTTGAAGCCTGCCTCCGACGCCGACCGATCCGTTGCGTCGGGCGAGGACGACCTCGTTCGTCGCGCCCGGAGCGACGCGAACGCGTTCGCGACGCTCTATCGCCGGCACTCGCCCGCGATCGCACGCTACGTGCGGCGGCGCGTCGGGGACCGCGATGTGGCCCAGGACCTCGTGGCGGAGACCTTCCTCGCCGCGCTCGAAGGCATCGGCCGCTACCGGTTGCGCGGCGCCCCGTTCCGGGGGTGGCTCTATCGCCTCGCGTCGACGCGCGTGAGCCGTTGGGCGCGGAGGCGCGCGCTGGCCGGGAAGCGTGAGGGGCTCGACCTCGACGCGCGAGAGACGCGCGACCCGGTCGAGAACGAGGGAGTCCTCGCCGAGCGCGCGCGCGTCGCGCTGCTCGACTTGCCCGAGACGTACCAGACCGCGCTCGCGCTGCACTACGTCGAGGGTCTCTCCGTCGACGAGATCGCGCGCGCGCTCGCCTGTCGCCCCGGCACGGTCAAGGCGCGCTTGTCGCGCGGTCGCGAACGCCTGCGCCGCAAGCTCGAGCCCTATCGAGAGGAGTTCCCGCGATGAACCAACGAGACGATCTCGTCGAACGCGCGCTCGGTGCGCTGGCGCGCCGCGAAGGCCTCGAGCCGCCGGACGCCGGACTCGAAGCGCTGCTGCGCGAGCGGCACGCGAAGCGACGCGGAGGCTTGCGCCGCTTCGTGCTCCCCGGGCTCGTCGTCGCGTCGCTCTCGGGCGCCGCGTACGCGGGTGGATGGCAGCTCGTGCGCCGCTGGTGGTTCTCGATCGAGGTCGACGGAACGGTGACCCAGGGAACGCACGACGGCGACGGCGAGCGCGTGTTCCACCTCGAACCGGAGGGCGGAGGCGAGGCGACAGTGCGCGTCAGCCGCGAGGGACTCGAGTCGGGCGGCGAGCGGACGCGCATCGAGCTCGATCGCGCGCAGCCGGGTCGGAGCGATCGCGAGGTCGCCGAGAACGTGGTCGGCGCCGCTCCGCGCGAGTCGCTCGCGGCGGACCGCATCGAAGGCCGCCCGCCGCTCTTCCGCTTCGATGCGGAGCGCGGCCCGTGCGCGGTCTACCTGCTCGACGAGGCCGAACCGCGCCTCGTACTCCACCGCGAGCGCGCGACCCCGGGCACGGTCGTCGTGCTCGACACGCTCCCGATCGACGCGCTCGACGACGCCACGCGCTTCGAGTTCGAGTTCGCACCGGAACGCGGGCTCGAGCTGACGCTGGTCCTCGCGGACGGCATCGAACGCGCGTTCGCGTGGACCATCGACGCCGCCCCCGTTCGACCGGCGGGTGCCGAACTCCAAACCGACGACGGACGCATTCGCGTCCGTGTGCAGAACGACCCCGACGCTCCCCGAGAACGATGAAGAAACGCATCCCGCTCCTCGCACTGGCCCTCTTCCTTTCGCCGCTCGCCCACGCCCAGGCGGGCAGGCAGGTGATGCAGCACGCGCTCGACCTGTTCCAGAGCGAGCAACCCGATGCGGGCGCCTTCATCCGCGACTTCGTCGCGGCGGACCTCGTCGGCGAGATCGGCGCCGACACGCTCGAGCAACGGCTCACGTCGATGCTGCGCGAGATCGGTGGCGCGGAGGTCGACGACGTGTCGCCCAACGGAGCCGACGGCGGCACGCTCATGTTCGCCGGACCCGACCAGCACGTCGTGCTGTATCGCTTCGAGCCGAAAGCGCCGCACGGAATCGTCGACATCTGGTTCGAGTTCGGCGCGCACCTCGACCCGCGCGTCCCCGCGCAGAAGGATCCTCGCGTGCCGCTCACGTGGGCCAACCTCGAGGAGCGCCTGGCGCAGGAAGAGGCGGCGGGCTTCGCTGGCGCGCTGTACTTCCAGCGCGACGGCGAGGTCGTCGTGCGCGAGGGCTTCGGCATGGCCAACCAGGAGAAGGGCATCGAGAACCGTCCGACGACGGTCTTCGGCACGGGGTCGATGCCGATCGACTACACACGTGCGAGCATCCTGCTCCTGATGGACGCCGGGGTGGTCTCGCTCAGCGACACGCTCGACGCGTTCTTCGACGACGTGCCCGACGACAAGCGCGGCATCACGATCGCGCACCTGATGAGCGGACGCTCGGGGTTGAAAGACTTCCACGGACTCCCCAGCGACCGCGATCAGGACCACGCGTGGATCGACCGCGACGAAGCGGTGCGCCGCATCCTCGGGGGCGAGCTCCTGTTCGCGCCGGGAACGGGGAGCGTTCACTCGCACTCCGCGTGGGGCCTGATCGCCGCGATCGTCGAGGTCGCGTCGGGGCAGAGCTATCGGGACTTCACGCGCGAAAACCTCTTCGAGCCGCTCGGGATGAAGGACACGGGCTTCTACGGCGATCCGGTGCCAGAGGAGCGCCTCGCGCTCGGCTACGGCGGAGCGGTCGACGGCGAGATCAACGCGCCGCCCTTCTGGGGGCCGACGTCGTGGCTCGTCCTCGGCTCCGGCGGCATGACGACGACGGTCGACGACATGGCACGTTGGATGAACGGCCTGCGCGCGGACGGCTTCTTCTCGCCCGAAGCGAAACGCCTCTTCTGGGGATCGCCCTACGACATCGCCCTCGCGGGCAGCATGTACGGCTTCGAGGTCTACTACACCGAGGGCCCGGACACGTTCTTCATCCTGCTCACCAACTTCAACGACGGCGCGCGCCGACGCGCGAACCTGCGATTGGCGCGCGACATCCTCGGGCTCTTCGGACCGTCGGCTCCGCGCTGAACCGGCGGCTCCGTCGCGCGAGCCGCGCCGCCGGCGGGAAGGCTCAGGAAGCGAACCCGTTGGTCGACGTCTGCGCTTGCAGCTTCGCGAAGACGACGATCAAGACCTCACTGTCGTCGTGAGCGATGAGCGAGATCGCGTGCTCGGCCTCGATGCCCGCGCCGTCCCCCGTGGTCAGAACGTCGTCGCCCATCTGCACTTCGCCCGTCACGACGTGGAGCCACGCGCCGCTCTCGGGCGCGAGCTCGTGGGCCAGGTGTCGCCCGGAGTCGAGGATCGCCGAGTGGATGTGGGCGTCGGATTGGATGCGCAGTGATCCGTCCCGTCCGTCCGGCGACGCGATGACGCACAGCTCGCGCCGGCGCTGCGCGATCGAAAAGCGCTTCGTCTCACGGCCGGGCTGGAGCTCGCCTTCAGCAGAGTGCATCGAGATCTGGAAGACGCGCGCCCAGGCGCTCCGCGACGGGTTCCTCTCACTATGGCGACGCAACGCGCTCATGCGCTGGAACTCGCCCGCGTAGGTCACACCGGATCCGCCCGGCGAGCCCTTGTAGGCGAGCGCGCCTTCGAACACGTACGTGATGACTTCCGCGTCCCGAAACGGGAGCGACGGAATGCTCGCTCCCGGCGGGATCAGAGCTTCGTTCAGCTCGACGAGACTCTCGAACCCGTCGGCGGCCCTGGGATGGAAGGTCGACCAGACGTCCCGCTTCTCGCGACGGACGTGATGGCGATCAGCGGACCTGCAGAGCGTGATCATCGTCCCCTCTCCCGACACGGCGGCGGAGTCGATGCGCGGCAAGCGACGCGGAGGCTCGGCAAGAGGACTCCGTCACGCCCGTCTCGGAGCGAGCGTGATCGGCACCGCCGCGCGAATCACGATCGTCGCGCCGATCGAGGCGACAGGTTGGATGGACATGGTGAACTCTCGAGGTGTGCGTCGGGCGCTCGCGCGTGGAGGCGTCGGAGACGGGTTGCCCGAGTCCTGGGGCAGGTTCCGTGCCAACGTCGACGCCCGGCACCGGTCGAGTCGTCGCGCGAACGTGATTCGACGACCTGGAGGGAGGCGGAGGAGGCGAGCGAGCACGTTCGGCGCCGCCGACGGCCGTCGAGACGTTTCGCGCTCTCGGGTTCGCGGAGAACCAACCGAGTCGAACTGACGTAGTGCTCCATCACTCTGATGGAGGTGGACGCGCGCGAACTCGCGAAGGCGCGCGAACTCGTGCTGCGGGAGGTGGGGATACGCGCGCGCGCGGTCCCGTGAGCGGAGCGCGGCGTCACGCTCCGACAGGCGAACGAGCGCTGGCACGGGGCTTGCCAAACAGCGGCGTGCGTGCGCGCGGAACCATCGCTCGCGATCCAACTTGCCGCGCGCATCCTCCGACACCGCTCGTCACCCCGACGGCTCGCGCCGACCAAGAACCTCGACCGCGAGGATGAATCCAATGACACAAACCAACGTGCCCGCCACCTCGGCTCCGATCCAACCGCAGACTCCTTCGTCGAGTGCGGGCAAGCTCCGCGAACAGGCCGAGACGATCCGCGACGACGTCAAGGAACTCGGCGGCATCGCGCGTGACGCCGCGAAAGAGAGCTTCAGCAGCGCGAAGAGCGCGACCTCCGACTACTACGACGAGAAGAAGGAACAGGTCTCGGAGTACCAGGACCAAGTCATCGGCTACGTCCGCCTGAAGCCCATCAAGTCCGTCCTGATCGCGGCCGGCATCGGCGCGCTCCTCGGCATCGTCATCGGGCGCCGCTAGGCCACGGTGTCACCGATGGCGGGCGGAGAACAACACGGGCCCTGGAACGGCTCGACGACCCAGGAAGGACGAAGCAGAGTCGACGCGGACGAGAGCGCGACCGGCGACGCCGTCGCCGACCTCTCGTCCCAGATTCAGCCCATCCTGAACAAGCTCGAGGCACTCGGTCAGGACGCGATCGAGCTCTTCGACATCCACGTCGACCGAGCGCGGTCCGGTGTCCGCCAGGGCGGCGAGCGGGTCGTGATCGCCGCTTGGATCGGGTTCCTGGGGCTCGCGCTCTCGGTCATGGCGGCCATCCTCATGGCGCGAGGTCTCGCCGGCGGTTTGACGATGCTCTTCGGCGGTCGCGTCTGGCTCGCCGACCTCGCCGCGGCGCTGCTCATGATCGCGGCCTGCGCGGCCGCGTTGTTCACGTGGCGCTCCTCGCGCGCCCACAGGGCGTTGGAGCGACAGAAGGCCAAACACGAGTCCAAGTCCAATGGTGAGTCTCCCGATGCGACGCGCCTCGACTGAAGCGGAGTACCTCCGGAGCCGTTCCGAGCTCTGCAAGGCACGGCTCCGCGCCAACGCGGGCTGCGCGCGCGACGGCGCGCGCGACCTGTTGGACGTCCCCGCCGCGATCCAGCAACACCCGGGCAGCGCGCTGGTCATCAGCGGCGCCGTCGGCTTCGTTGCGGGACGAAGCCTGAGCACCGGCTCGGAGCGCGCCACCAAGACGCGCCGGACGCTCTCCCACTCCGCGATCAACCTCGGGCGCATCCTGATGCTGCGCGCCCTCTTGAGTTGAGCGAGGAAGATCGCGTGCGCGAGGCACCCGACGCAGCGCGCCCGACTCCGATCCGCACGGACGCTCGGCCGAGCAACGTCGAGGACACCGACAAGGTTCTATCGGAGTCCCAGGCGAACGCGCTGATCGAGTCGCTGAGGAAACCGCTGACGGTTCGTTCCGTCGCCCTGACCGTCCTGACGATCCTCGCGTGCCTCTATGCGCTACGCGTTGCGCGCGTCTTCTTGCTGCCCATCGCGGTCGCGATGATGCTGAAGTTCCTGCTGGCGCCGTTCGTGCGCTGGTTGACGAAGCTCCGCATCGCTCCGCCGATCGGAGCCGCCGTCGTACTCGCCGGTTTCTGCGGCGCGGTAGGGTACGGCAGCTACGTGCTCGCGGACCCGGCGCGGGCGTGGCTCCGCGAGCTGCCGCACAGCGTGAGCGAGGCGAGCTGGAAGCTGCGCGACTTCAAGGACTCCGTCAACGAGGTCACCTCGGCCGCGAAGCAGATCCAGGAGTTGACGAACGTCGACGAGGAGGTCGCCGCCCAGGGAGCGGACATCGTCGTGCAAACCAAGCCCGCGCCCGCGACGAACAACGCCATCGTGGGCAGCGCCTGGCGCGCCGGGGGCGCGGTGGTCGTGACGATCCTCCTCTTGTACTTCCTCCTCGCGAGCTACGACTCCTTCCTGCGCAAGCTCGTGGGCATGCTCCCGAAGCTGCGAGAGAAGAAGATCGCGGTCGAGATCGTCCGCAGCGTCGAGCAGCAGATCTCCGTCTACGCTCTGACTGTCACGCTGATCAACCTCGCTCTCGGAGCCGTCGTCGCGCTCGCGCTCCACTTCGCCGGGATGCCGAACCCGTTGCTGTGGGGCGTGATGGTGGCGTTCCTGAACTTCATCCCGTACGTCGGTGGCTTGATCGGCGTCGTGATCATCGGCCTCGCCGCGATGCTGACGTTCCCCACCGTCGGGCACGCGCTCGTTCCGCCGCTGGTGTACGCCGCGCTCAACGGAATCGAGGGCATGGTGGTCACGCCGCTCCTCCTCGGCCGCCGCTTCTCCCTGAGCCCGGTCGCCGTCTTCCTCTGGTTGCTCCTTTGGAGCAGCCTGTGGGGCATTCCGGGCGCGTTGCTCGCCATGCCGATGCTGGTCGGCTTGCGTATCCTCTGCGAGAACATCCGTCCGCTCGCGCCGCTCGGCGAGTTCCTGGCCCGCTGAACGGACCGACGCCCCGAGGCGCGGACGCAACCTACTCCGCGCCGTTGCCGCCGGGGTCGTCGTCGGCGTCCTGATCGAGCATCGCGCCGATCACGCCTCGCAGATACTCGCCGTGGAGGTTGCCGAGGTGACCGCCCTCCTCGAACAACGTCAGCCGGTCCCCGAGCGTCTCGCGCAGCCACGCGACGTCCTCGGGCCGCAGCAGGAAGTCGTTCTCGTTCGCGAGCACGCGCACGCGCTCGTCGGCGCGCAGCTCGTCCGCGACCGCGCGCAGGTCCGTGCGTTCGAACATGCGGCGCCCACCGCCCTCGTCCAGCGTGATGCGGTCGTCGCGCGCGGCGAAGTACGGCAGCAAGAACGCATAGAAAAACTCCATGAAGGAATAGTGGGAGACTTCGCGGAACGCGGGCGCCATGTTCCAGCGCGAGCGACGCGTCAGCAGCACGCCCGCGTCGAAGAGCTCCTGTGACTGGAGGATCAGGTTCTGCAGATCGAAGCGGAACGCGATGCCGATCAGGAAGCGCGCCTCGTCGTTGGTGAACGGCAGCTCGAGCCCCGGCCGAAGATCCCCGTTGGAGAGATACAGCACCTTCGCGTAGATCTGCTCGATGCGCGCAGCGCGCTCCTCGGGCGGAAACGACAGCGGCGTGTTGTAGAAGCGGTCGAGCTGGAGCAGCGCGTGCTCGAAGTTCACCGGCGAATTGAGCGCGAGGAAGAGCTCGAACTCCATCAGCGCTTCGTGCTCGCGACTGACGCTACGGTCCGCGCGCTCGTCGCCGTGGGCCGCGATCAGGAGCGCCTCGTACGCGCCGAGCGATATGCCTGCGAGGCGCCTCTCCTGGAGGCGCCCCGGATGCCGCACCTCGAGCTCGGCGTCGATCGCCGTCAAGGCGACGTGCACGTCGTACGCGTCGACCGGTCCGAACCCGGGTACGGTCACGCTCGCGCCGAAGCGCATGAACTCCCAGTTCGTCGGGCTGGAGATCGCGACGACAGAGTGCCCACGCTCGTACGCGACCTCGGCGATCGCCACGGCCGAGTCGCCGAGCCGGTTGCCGCCGAAACCTGGCAAGACGAAGAGCAGCGGCGCGGGCTCCGGCTGCAGCCAAAGGCTGAAGGGCAGCGCGGGTCGCGCGTGGTCGAGCCGGACGTGCTCGGTCCGCGCGCGTTGGGCGAAATCCGGATCGCGCGGCGCGAGGAAGACCGCGTTCAGCGTCTGCGTCGGGCCGCCGTCCTCCGCGCGCCACTCGAAATTCGTGAGGTCGACCTCACGCTGCAGCGTGTAGAGCGTGCGGCCGGTCTGATACGCGTCGTACGACGAGTCGATGAGCCGCAGGTCCGACGCGACGTGGTTGCTGAGCTTGTTGTAGCCGCGCACCACGCTCGCCGGGAAGAAGTAGAAGGCGGGGTCCGCGAGCGCCTCGGGCACTTCGCTCAACCCGTCGCGCATCGTGCTCGGACCGAGGAACGGCAGGAACACGTACGTGCTCGGCTTCCACCCCCACTTCGCGAACGTCTGCCCGAAGTCCTCGGGGTACGGGTGCAGTCCCCACGACTGCGCGGGGTCGAACAGGCCGAACAACCCGACCGTCGAGTTGATCGCGAACCGCGAGACCTCGACGCCGCCCTCGCGCAGGTTCCCCTGCAACAGGTTGTTCAGGAAGCGCGTCGGGAAGAGCAGGTTCTCGAACGCCTTCGCGACGTGCGTCCGCACCGGCCGCGGCAGGAAGGCCCGATACACATGCGCCGTCGGCGCGATGAACCAGAGCAGGAGCTCGTAGTTCACCCACGCGGTGACGCGGTTGAGCGGCTCGAGCGGATCGTCGACGTGCGGGAACTCGACCTCCTCCGCCTGGAAGTGGGCCGCGCCCGGCCCGTCGTAGCTCGACCAGTCGCGCTCCCGGTACTCGACCGTCGCGCAGGCGAGCACCATGGGGACGAGCATGACCCCGGCGAGGAACCGGCGAGCGCGCGCGGCATGCGTTGATCTGGACATGTTCGAGGCCTGCGGCCGACGAGCCGGCTTCAGGACGGGATCGCGTCCTCTCCGAGCGGGCGCGGGTCTTTGACGCGCAGGCTCTCGGCCCAATCGCGCTGGAAGTCGCGGTCGAACCTCCGGTGGATCGTCGCTGTCACGGCGAGCGCGAGCACCGCGCCGAGCGTCGCCAAGGCCATGTCCTTCTGCGCGTCCCACACGTCGCCCTGCGTGCCGAGGTATGCCTGCCCCAGATCGCCGCCCATCACGAGCGCCGCGCCCCACTCGATGAGCTCGTACAGCATCGACGTCGACATCACGACGTCGAGCGGAAAGAAGTAGCCCCAGAACCCACGCGCCTCGGCGACGCGCACGAAGAGCTCGCGGAACGGATAGGCGAGCAGCAGCCCGTACGAGAAGTGGACCAGCCGGTCGAAGTGGTTGCGCTCGAATCCGAGCCGCGCGGACAGCGTCTCGCCGGTGAGCTGCTCGAACCACGCGTCGTACGGGACCTCGGAGTATGTGTAGTGCGCGCCGAGCTCGTGCAGCAACAGGAACGCGAAGATCAGCGTGTACGAGATCCGCGACAACGGCATGCGCCGCGCCGACAACACGAGCGCGAGCACGCCGAGCGCGGCGAGCGCGTTCTCGATCGCCCAATCCTCTCGATACGCAGGCGCGATGCCGAGCAGCACGGCGACGACCAGCAGAACGACCAGGAGCACGAGGGGATAGCGCATGCGACGCCGGGGAGCGTACCGCGCGCGTCCTCGAACGGCACGCCGCTCACCTGGAGCCGCGACCCAACCCGCCGAGCCCGGCGATGGTGGCCACACCGCCGCCGATCAGCAGCCAGATGGACTTGTCCGTCGGCTCGCCGGTGAACAGGCGCGAGAAACTCGAGCTGACGGAATCGGCTTCGATCACGCCGAGCGCCAGAAGAACGACGCCGGCGACGAGCAGTGCGAGGGAGAGTGGCTTGTTCATGATTCGTGGTACCGCTCGGGATCAGTCGACGACTCTGCGACCTCCGATGACGCGCAGAAGCAGCGAGATGAGCGCGATCACGAGCAGGATGTGGATGAACCCGCTCATGGTGTAGCCGGAGACCATTCCGAGCAGCCAAAGAACGATGACGATGACGGCGACTGTGGAGAGCATTGTGCTGGTCCTTGCTTGTGTTGAGCGAATCCGATTCGCGTCGTGGGAACTCGGTCGTGAACGTGACCCGTGAGGGCGCGCCTCTCAGATGACGACGAGCAGGAGCACGATGACCCCGCCGATGGCCAGCCACTTCCATTCGTGGTCGGTCGGGCTGGAGCCTCCGCGCAGTGCCGCGAGCGTGGTGCTGTTGCGCTGAGCGGTGGCGAGCTGCGCGCGCTCGTCGGCTCCGAACGGACCCGGCGCGTCGACGCGTCCGGCGCGCAGAGCACCGAGGCTCGGGTCGAAGCGCGCGTGCAACGCGATCGCATCCGCCGGCGCGAGCCCTCGGGCGTTCGAGGGCATCACGATCGGCAGCGAGGGTCCCGCGAGAGCGGCGACGTTCAGGGCGAGGGTGCAAAGAATGGCATGCATGAGTTCACTTCCTTTGTAGTGACGTGTTGTTCGGGAACGGTGGGCTCGCGGCGACGGCGCGCGGCTGGCTCGCAGCCAGCTGCGCCTCTTCCCGCGGGCAAGCCAGCAGGGTGAAGCGCTGGCAGAGCGCCCACCTACGGTCGAACACGGTGACGGGCACGACGACCTCGCCCTTCTCGGGGTCGAGCAGGATCACGTTGCTGCGCTCGTCGTCGTAACCGAGTACGAGTTCGTAGTGATGGACCGCTGCGTCGTTGGAGACCATGACGAGCGGCGGCCGTCCGGCGTCGACGTGCGCGTAGATCCCCGTCGCCGTGCGGTCGAGGCTGCCCGTGAACAGGTAGACCTCGAGACCGAGCGCCTCCAACGCCGCGCGGACCTCGTCGCCCGAAAGACCGGCGTTGTCCTCCGCCGTGCGCGCCAACTCGACGCGTTGCTCGTCGGGGACGTCGATCCCCCAGTACTGGCACAGGGCCGAGATCGAAGCCAAGCCGCAGTCGTAGAGCGCGTCCTGGCGCACGAGCGGCAGGTCGAGCCGAACGGCGCTCTCCGAAAGAGGCGCCGCCCGCATCGGCGTGGCGTTGCAACCTGCGACAACGAGCAACAGGAGGCCGCACGCGAAGGCCTGGGCGGCCGCGGCGCGATGCGCCTCACGGGTATTCAAGTCTGTCTTCTCTTCCATCATGGAGTTCTCCGCCCCCGGTCGAGCGTGGCGTTCCAGGTCGGAGTGCGCCGACTCAGAGGGCCTGGTAGCTGAACGTCTCGTGCGCCGATCGAAACGCTGGCATCGGGCTGCGCTCGCCCAGGAGAAGGCAACGTGCGTGCCACCGTCGACGAGCAGTGACTCGCAGAGCTCGTTCGAACTCGTCACGCCATCGGGGAGCACACCGGAGGAGTGTGAGACGCGTTCCGCGCATCACGGGACGGCGTGCGCGTCGGGTTCGGGTGGGTCCAACAGAGTCGAACTGACGTAGTGCCCGATCACTCTGATGGAGGTGGAGTCCGCGCCGCGAATCCATCCGCGTTTCGCGCGACGAACTTGGCAGCGCCGACTTCGTGCCGATCGCCCGACGCGCATGCTGCGCACGCGCTCGCCGAACGCCGGCTGCTCGATCGCGCGGCGGCTCGATGCGCTCTGGCTCGCGCGGCGGCACAAGGCTTGCGAGACAGCCTCACGAACCAAGACCAACGCACCCGACCTAACGATCGGAACGAGACATTCCATGAAGACCCGAAGCGTACGATTGCCCGCCCTTGCCACCCTCCTTGCCGGCGTCCTGATGACGGCCCCGACGACTGCCCAGGAGGCGAAAGCCCCCAAAGCCCAACCCCAAGACGCGGCCGTCATGAAGGCGAAGCTCGGCGCGCCGCTGACGTTCAGCGTCGAAGGCCTCACAGCGGAGAACCTCGAGAAGGTCACCAGCAGCCTCACGTCCCTGACGGAGAGCTTCTATGCGTGCCCGAACTGCAAGCACATGGCCGCCAAGGCGGGCAAGTGCACCGGCTGCGACGTCGCGCTCCAAGCCAAGAAGGAGCCGATCCTCTTCGAGGCCGTGCCGTCCGTCAAAGAAGCGAACGTTCGCCTCACCCCGTTCGCCGCACGAACCCTGAGCTACTCGATTCTCGAGAGCGCGATGAAGAAGAACTCGGTCGGGATCAACGGCGCGACGTTCCCGCTCGCCGGTGAATCATGCCTCGTACTCCGCGGCGGCACCTCGGACGACGTCAAGTCCGTCGAGAAGGCGCTGAAGGACTCGGACCTCTTCTCGAGCGCGAAGGCCAGCTACGACGCGGAGTCGACCGAGATCCATGTCGTGGTTCGCGCAGCCGCGAAGCCGCCGATGCACGACAAGGTCGCCGCGGCCATCGAGGCACTCGAGACCAAGGCAATTCTCGCGGACGTGGTCTGGGGTCCGAAGCGGATGGCAGCCGCAATCTGATCCCGATGCTGGTCTCGACCAGCACCTCGAGCTCATCTGAGAACGAAGCGACTCCGCTCCAAGAAGAGCTTCCCCATCGATCGGCATTTCCCTCCTCAGCCGAGAGAACCGGGGTCGCGCGACATCAGGTGACGGCCGGGCGCTCGGGGCAACCCCCCCGGGCGCCCGGCTTCTTTCTGCATCGAACCTCGGCTTCGGAGTTCGTGCGTCGACAACGGCGAGCAGCGCGCGAAGGCCCGCACGGCTACCCCAGCCCGGTCGGCTCGCGTTCTCTCGGAAGCTCGACGATGCGTCCTTCGAAATGAAGTACCGTCCCTCCAGTCGCGTGGGAGAGACGCAATGGACGCTCGGGACCTACATCACAAAGAAATTCTGGAGCTCGATCCCGACGGAGGGGTGATCCGATTCGCAGGACAGCGCGCGCTCCTCGTGGACGCGGTCGCGATGGGGCTCCTGCGAAAGTACCTCGTCGAGAACTTCGGCGTCGCCGCCGCTCGCACCGTACTCACGCAGTTCGGCTTCGCCCACGGTTGGCGGATGGCCGAGGCGCTGCAAGCGGAGTTCAAGTGGAAGAGCGAGGAGGACTGGCGCCGCGCGGGACCGCGCATCCACATGCTCGGCGGCCTCTTCCGCGTGGAGCCTGGCGAAGAGGACCCGCTCTCCGCGGCGGGCACGACCGTGCTCGCGTCCTATGAAGCCGAACAGCACGTCCTGCACTTCGGTCGCGCCGACGCCGCCGTGTGTTGGACGATCTCCGGCCTGACCAGCGGCTACGTCAGCCGCACGGCCGGCAAGGACATCTACGTCCTCGAAGATCGTTGCATGGGCAAGGGCGACGCGGCGTGCCACCTCGTCGGGCGCACTCCCGAAGAGTGGGGTGACGAACGCGAGGAAGAGCTCGGGTTCTTTCGCGCGAAGCACCTCGCGGAATGCCTCGACGTGTCGCTCGGACGCGTGACGGAAACGCTCAAGAAGGCCGAGAAGAAGCTCCGCGCGCATCGACGAGCGTTGGTACGCGTCGCCCCCGACGTCGACGAGCCGCTGGGGATCATCGCCAAGAGCCCGCGGATGTCGGAGGTCGTGGACCTCGCACGCCGCGTCGCCCAAGTGGACGCGACGGTCTTGATCACCGGCGAGAGCGGGTCCGGCAAGGAGCGCATCGCGCGGCTGGTTCATGACGAGTCGACGCGCGCCTCCGGACCGTTCATCGCCGTCAACTGCGGAGCCATCACCGAGTCTCTGTTCGAGAGCGAGCTCTTCGGACATACACGTGGCGCGTTCACCGGAGCTACGCACGATCGCCCGGGGCTGTTCGAAGCGGCCAACCGGGGAACGCTGCTTCTGGACGAGGTCGGTGAGATCGCACCCGCGATGCAGGTCAAGCTGCTGCGAGCGCTTCAGGAGGGCGAGGTCCGACGCGTCGGCGAGAACAAGAACCGGCCGATCGACGTGCGCATCTTGGCCGCGACGAACCGTGATCTGGATCAGCACGTCGCGGGCGGTGCGTTCCGGCAAGACCTGTACTACCGGCTCAAGGTCGTCGAACTGAACGTTCCTCCGCTGCGCGAGCGCAACGACGACATCCTGCCCCTCGCCCGAGTCCTGCTCGCGAGTGCGGCGATTCGGATGAAGCGCAACGTCTCGGGCATCTCTCCGCGCGCCGCGGATCAACTCCTGCGGTACGAGTGGCCGGGGAACGTGCGCGAGCTCGAGAACGCAATGGAGCGCGCGGTCGCCCTCGCGCGCGGAGGACGCGTGGACCTCGACGACTTGCCCGAAGAGGTTCGACGCGCGGTGCCCACACCGGTGCTCAAGACGGGCGCGGTGCAGCCCCTGGACGACGTCGAGAAGGAGTACATCCTCGCCGCGCTCGCCTCGAACGGAGGGAACCAAACCCACACCGCGCGGCAACTCGGCATCGGCCTCGCGACCCTGAATCGCAGGCTCAAGAAGTACCGCCTGGTCCGCGACACCAAGGAAGTCGTGCCGGCGAGCCCACGAGCCGGGCGCTAGCCTCGGTCGCGCTGGGTCATTCTCTCCGCCGCGCCGAGCGGTGTGCAGGCTCGGACTCACAGGGCGAGCCGCCCGGGTGATACGCTCGACGCGCGTGCGCGGCCGGCATTCGCGTCCGAGCGCACTCCCCCTCCCCACTCGTTCCCCCTCCGTGGTCAGCAGCCATGACGACGAGCCTTCGCTCCGTAGCCGTTCTCCTATCGCTCTCCGCCGCCGCGCTCGCAGTACCGTTTCGGCGTCACGCCACCGAGGAGTTCAAGCTCCTCGCGTCCGACGGCGCGGCCGGCGATCAGTTCGGCTGCTCGGTATCCGTCGACGACAACACGATCGTCGCGGGAGCGTGCAAGGCCGACGCACCGGGCGTCGACTCTGGCGCGGCGTAAGTCTTCGTCCACGACGGGACGTCGTTCCTCGAACAGGACAAGCTCGTCGCCTCGGACGGAGCGGCCGGCAACCTGTTCGGAACCGCGGTCGCCGTGCATGGCGACACGGCGATCGTAGGCGCGCCCGCCGCGACGCCGGCCGGCTTGGGCAGTGGCGCGGCCTACGTGTTCGTGCGCAGCGGCTCGACCTGGACCGAGCAGCAGAAGCTCGTCCCTTCCACGCACGCCGCATCGGACCGGTTCGGCTCCTCGGTCGCGATCCACGACGACACGATCGTCATCGGCGCGCCGCGTCCGACGACGGGCAAGGCGTGGGTGTTCACGCGCACCGGCACGGTCTGGACCGAGCAAGATGAACTCCAAGCGGCGGACGGAACGACCGGGAACCGCTTCGGCACCTCGGTGACGTTGTGGGAGGACGCGATCGTCGTCGGCGCCCACAAGGCGTTCGTCGGCGTCGAACAGGCCGGCGCCGCGTACGCCTTCAGCCGCTCGGGTGGAACGTGGACCGAGGATCAGAAGCTCTCCGCGTTCGACGGGGTGGGCGTCGACGAGTTCGGCGCGTCGGTCGCGATGTCCGAGGCGGGCGTGCTCTTGATCGGCGCGCCGGACGACGACGACGGCGGCGTCGACACCGGAGCGGCGTATCGATACGAGAGGAGCGGCGGCTCGTGGGTGTACGACAAGAAGCGCAAAGGCCTCGCTCAGAACGACAGGCTCGGCCAATCGGTCTCGGCCTCGTTCAACTTCGGGCTGACCGGCGCGCCCGGCCTCGTCAGCGGCGGCTCCAGCTCCGGCTCTGCGATCCTGTGGGCGTTCGGCGACACCGCGTTGAAGCAGATCTTCGTGCCCGAGGTGCCGTCGTCGCTCCAGCTCCTCGGCAAGTCGGTGAGCTGCGGCCCGTGCTGGATGGTCGCCGGCGCCGCAGGCGACGCCGAGGCCGGGGAGAGCGCCGGCGCGGTCAACGTGTTCGAGTCGTTCTCCGGTTCGGCGCAGGCCCAGAACGGTACCGGCGTCAATCCTGTCGCGTTGACGACGCTCGAGGGTCCGAACATCGGCCTGCCGTGGAGCATTCAAATCGACACGACGGGCTTCCCGAACGTGGACGCGACCGACGTCGTGGTCTCGCCGATCTTCACGGCGACGCCGTTCACTCTTCCGTACGGCGAAGCGCTGCTGTTCACGCTGCGCCACAAGCGCAAGCTGCAACCGGTCGGAGCGATGTGGCCACGCATGCTCTCTTCGCGCACCGGTTCCGGACTCGTCGTGCACGAGATCCTCGTTCCGAACGACCCGTACCTGATCGGGACGCGGGCCGCGGTACAGGGCGTCCTGCGCGACGGCGGAAAAATTGTCGCGCTCACCAACGGCGAGCTCGTCCTCGTCGGCTGCTTCGGCCAGTAGCGAACCCGCGAAGCACGGAACGCGAATCCGGTGGTACGCTCGACCGATCGATCGCCCCCTGTTCCCTACGCCGGCCCCATGAAGTTGCGCGTCCGTTCCCTGGCCCTTCTCTGCTCCCTCTCCGCCTTCGCCGTCGCTGCGCCGATGCGGCGCCACGCTACCGAGGAGTTCAAGCTCCTCGCATCCGACGGAGCCCCGGGGGATCACTTCGGCTGCTCGGTTTCGGTCGATGCGGACACGATCGTCGCGGGCGCGTCCCAGGCCGACGCGCCCGGCGCGAACTCGGGTGCGGCGTACGTCTTCGTCGACGACGGCATGTCGTTCGTCGAGCAGCAGAAGCTGGTCGCCTCGGACGGCGCGGCCGGTGACCGCTTCGGAACCGCGGTCGCGGTGTTCGGCGACACGGCGATCGTCGGCGCGCCCGCGGCGGCTGCGTCCGGCGCGGGCAGCGGCGCGGCGTACGTCTTCGTTCGCAGCGGCTCGACCTGGACGCAGCAGCAGAAGCTCGTCCCCTCGACACACCTCGCCTCGGACGCCTTCGGCTCCGCGGTCGCCATCCACGCCGACACCGTCGTCGTCGGCTCGCCGCGTCCGGGAAAGGGATCGGCGTGGGTGTTCACGCGCACCGGCACGGTGTGGACCGAGCAGGACGAACTGCGCGGCTCGGGTGAGAGCAACGGCAACAAGTTCGGCTGCGCGGTGACCCTGTGGAACGACAGTATCGTCGTCGGCGCGTCGGGGCAGTTCGGCAGCGCCGAGCAGACCGGCGCCGCGTACGCCTTCAGCCGCACGGGTGGAACGTGGACCGAGGATCAGAAACTCGTCGCGAGCGACGCCGCGCCGTTCGCGAAGTTCGGCGCCTCGGTCGCGATGTCCGAGGGAGGCGTGCTCTGCGTCGGCGCCCCGAGTGACGACGTCGGCGGCACCGACATCGGCGCGGCGTATCGCTACGAGGCGAGCGGCGGCGCGTGGGTGTTCGACAAGAAGCGCCAGGGCCTCGCGGCGGGCGACGCGCTCGGCAGCTCGGTCGCAGCGTCGTTCAACTTCGTGCTGACCGGCGCGATCGGTTTCGCCGGTTCGGGCACCGCGATCCTTTGGGGCTTCGGCGACACGGGGTTGAAGCAGATCTTCGTGCCGGAGACGCCTTCGTCGCTCCAAGCCCTCGGCGAATCCGTGAGCTGCGGTCCGTGCTGGATGGTAGCGGGCGCACCCGGCGACAGCGCGAGCGGCGAGAACGCCGGCGCGGTGTTCGTGTTCGAGTCGTTCACCGGCGCCGCGCGCGTCCACAACGGCACCGGCGTGAACCCGACGGCCATGACGACGCTCGAGGGTCCGAACATCGGCCAACTGTGGAGGGTCCAGATCGACACCACCGGCTTCCCGTCCGTCGACGCGACCGACATCGTGATCTCGCCGCGCTTCACCGCGACACCGTTCGGCCTCCCCTACGGCGAGGCGCTGCTGTTCACGCTGCGCCACAAGCGCAAGCTGCAGCCCATCGGGCAACAGTGGCCGCGGATGATCGCGTCGCAATCCGGGTCGGGGCTCGTCGTGCACGAGATCCCGATCCCGAACGACCCGTATCTGATCGGCACGAAGGCCGCGGTCCAGGGCGTCCTGCGCAGCGGCGGCAAGATCGTGGCGCTCACGAACGGCGAGCTCCTGGTCATCGGGTGCTTCGGTCAGTAGCGCCGGGGCCTGACCGAGCCTACGGGTCGACGTAGGACGACCCGACGCCGGTCACCGTCAGCGGCTTGTCGAGGACGATGGTGTTCCCGTTGTTCGTGAACGTCCCGGGCTGCAGGTACAGCTGGCTGCCGGGCGGCGCGACGGCGACGCCGACCGCGAAGGACTTGTAGGGGTCCGAGCCGGTCCCGAAGACGCCGGCACCGTTGTGGACCGCGTCGAGCCAGATCATCCGCCCGCTTTTGCACGATTCGACGATGAGGAAGGGCTGGGTCGAACTCGTCCAACACGGTGAGGGATTCGGGAGCGGCGCGTCGCCGAAGGCGGCGGGATCGAACACGCTGTTGACGGCCTGCGCCTGATCGAAGGTGATGCAGCTCGCGAGCTCGAGCGGAACGGCGTCCGTGTAGACGAACACGTTGTCGGTGTTGTCCACGATGTTGGCCCAGTCGTCCCAGTCGTCGAGGAACGTGTTCCCCGTCCCTTGCGTGCAGAAGTTGCGCTCGTCGTCGAGGTCCTTGCTGACGGTCGACGAGTCGACGACCCCGTCGCAGTCCCAGTCGACCGCGCGCATGCCGGCGCCCGTGTTCTCGACCAGGATGCTCTCGACCAAGCCGGGGAGGCGTCCGTTCGAGTAGTCGATCTCCTTGAAGAGGTTGTACTCCGACGCGACTCCGAGACAGGTCATGCGCCGGTGGATCCCGCTGAGCTGGTACTGGTAGCTCATCGTGCTCGCGTAGATCGGCGAGTACGGTCCGTTCACCCCGATCGAGCCCGGGCTCCAGTGTCGCAGGCCCAGGTTGTGACCGAGCTCGTGCGCCAGCGTCGCTGCCTGATCGAACGCCGTTCCCACGGTACCGAAGGAGCCCAACGTGACGATGAAGTCGTTGCCCCCCACTTCCGCGAAGCCCGAGCTGCCGATGCCGGAGCCGTTGTCGTACTCGTGTCCGAAGATGGCGTAGTGCCATCCGCTGCCCGAGCCCTGGTTCGCATACCGATCCTTCAGATCGCTGAACGAGTCGACCCCGAAGCAGTTGAAGAACGTCCCCACACTCGAGCTCGGGCACTTCACGATGGCGACCTCGGGGATGGCGTCGTCGACGACGATGTTGGCCGTGATGTTGTGGCACGCGAACATCTGCACGACCGCGTCGATCGCGACCTGGGACGGCTTGTGCGAATGCTGCGCGGTCTCCATGTAGTCGATCTCGATGTTGATCGTCGTCGGGACCTGCGCGCTCACCGAACCGACGAGCATCAGGGCGACGAGGAGGCTTCGATACTTCATTGTCTTTGCTCCTTCGATGGTTCTATTGGAGGTTGACGAGGACCAGGACGAGACCTTCGCCGCTCGCGAGCGAACCCATCGCCTTGCCGAGCACCGCGCCGTTCGACCGCTCGGGATCCGTCGCGCGCATCGCGACACCTGCGACCGACGACGTCGTCAGCAAGTGCCCCGCCTCGATCGCGCCGTTCTCCGCCGAGCAGCGCACGTACACGCGACCGGTCAGCGCGACCTCCGTCGCGCCGTCGAGCACACCGTCCTGTCCCAATCGGATGCCGGGCTTGACGCCGCCCGCGCCCGACACGACGCCCGCAACGCGGAAGTCGTACGGCTCGGTCGACAGGGTCAGTCCGCCCTCGTGAACCGGGTCGATGACGACGACGCTTCCGGGCGCGCAGTCGATCGCGGTGTCGAAGCCCTCGACCAGGTCGCTGCCACCGGTGATCTGGAGCACGTTCGTCGTGAGCAGGCCGTCCCCCGACGCATCCGCATCGAGGATGATCGTCGCCTTCCCGTCGAACCTGCGCAGCAGGATCTGAGCGCCGGAGTTGAACCCTTCCGACGCGACGATCTCGACCGTGTCCGTTCCGCCGCTCGTCGACATCCTGAGCTCGGCGCCCTGGTTGGCGGTGATGCTCGACGACTTGACCTCGAAGGTCTCGACACCCGAGCTCGTCGCCATGCTGAACTCCGAACCGAGGCCCGCGTCGGCATCGAGCCGCAGCGTTTGCGCGCTGGATGGCTTGCGCAGGATCAAGCGCGCGCCGCCCCCCGTCCCGTTGTGCGGAACGAGCTCGACCGTCTCGGCCCCGTTGCGGTGGAACATCTTCAGCTCGGACGAGCGCGCGCCGACCTCGGCGTCGACGACGAACGACGGCGAGCCGTCCTCGAGGCCGAGCGAGAAGATCGCGCCCTCGCCCGACTGCTCGGACCCCTTCAGTTCCACGGTCGTTTCGTCCGTGCCGCTGCGCGCCTGAAGCGTCTGCACGAGCGTGATGCCGCGGACATCCAGGTTCGCGTTGGGATCGTCCGTTCCCACGCCGACCTGCGGCGACGTGCTCTTCGCGACGAACAGATGGGGCCCGAAGACTCCGATGTTCCCGTTGCGGTCCTCGTTCTTCGAGCTCAACGTGAGGCCCGCGTTCTCGGAGCGCAGGATCATGCCCTGGTCCATATCCCCCTTGGACGACATCTGAATCTCGGAGTGTCCGCTGAAGACGTTGAACGAGCTCAAGCGCAGTCGCGCGTTGACGTCATAGACGTGCAGGCTCGTCTCGGGCGTCACGGTTCCGAAGCCGGCGTTCCCGCTGACCGCGTCGATGTAGAACTGCGGTCCGAGCGGGAAGAGGTGCCCGCTCGTCGCCGTCGCCGACGCGGGGATGCAAGGCCCACCGGCGGCGTCGCGCAGATCCAGGGCGCAGCTTCCGAGCGCGGGCAGTCGCTCGACGCTCTCGATGGTCACGGGAACGGATGGGCGCGGGGCGGACGTGGGCGAACGCAGCGGACCCCCGACGCTTCGCGCGAAGCCGTGCGGCGCCACCTGCGTCGCCCGGATCCCGCCCGGTTCGTCCGGTTCCTCTGGTGCAACAGGCTCGGCCTCGCCCGCGTCCGGGCCGAGGCCCGGAGCGACGAGGACGCCCGTCGCCGCGGGTGACGCCGCAGCGCTCGGAAGCAGCTCGGTCCGACGGTAGACGCTGTCCGCGTCGACGCGCAGCAGCAAGACTCCCCCACCGAGGGGATGAACCTCGAGGTCGAACCGCCCGTCCCCGTCCGGATCGACGGACACGACGCGCACGAGCGGACCGAGGTCCTCCAACCCCGAGCCGACGGTCACGTCCACATAGCTCTCGCCCTCACGCTTCAGGAGCGACGGCCCGCGCCCCACGTGCAGCACGACGACGTGGTCGCCATGAACGGAGACGCCGGCGACGTCCCGCAGCCCGTCGAGTCCCCAGCTCGAAGTGGCAGGCCGAAACCCCGCGTCGGACGCGAGCAGCAGATGCACTCCACCCCCGGGATCGACCACGAGCGCATCCGTCCGCGCGTCGCCGTCGACGTCGAGCCAATGCACCTGCGGAGACGCGTCCTGCGGTGCGAAGAGAAGCGGAAACAACAAGCCAGCGGAAGTCGTGAGCGAGTGCATGGAAGAGCTCCGGGGGTAGGGATGTCCTGACCCCGTCTCACAGGCAACGCGCACCGACCGTCACGCGCTTCCTCGAAGATTCCGCAAGGCGCCACCGTGCAACGCTCGCCGACGCCCCAGCGGCTTCGCGCCGGCGCAACCCTCCGCGCGATCCGGAGGACGTCAAGCAGACGCTCCCGTTCGCGCCAGACCACACCACGCCCTGCCCCGATCCAGCCGTCGTTTGCAGCGCGTTCCCGCTCGCCCCCTTCCGCCCCCGGCCCGCCCGCGCTAACCTGTCCGCCCGCCGTCCCAACGGCGCAAGCGGGCGTAACTCAGTTGGTAGAGTGTCAGCTTCCCAAGCTGAATGTCGAGGGTTCGAGTCCCTTCGCCCGCTCCATCGCGCGCACGGAGCGCGGGATGCTGGGGGGAGCAGGGGGCGTGCCTGGGCGCGACGGTCCGACCTGGATCCGAAACAAGCATGACAAATTCAGATGAAGGCAATCGGCTGATCGCGGAGAGAGACGCGGCCGAAGCCAGACTCGCGCGGCTCGATCCCGCGGCCTACGACCGCGTCGGCAACTGGTTCGACAAGGAGCTGTACGGTGGGCTCTTCGGGCACGGTGGCGGACCCCGACTCCCTCCGGAGCACAAGTCCGCAATCACGGCGGTTCTTCGTGCCCGAGCAGCGGTGTACCGAGGTCAGAAGACCGGCACGATCACGGTCGATCGAGGACGGACGTACGACAGCGAGGTCGGAAACGAGATGATGGCGCAGGCCATCGACAACTGCTTGGATTGGCTTGGCGACGGTGCCGATCTTCCCGAGGGAGACGGCCGTAGGTGGGATAGCTTCCTACCAGACGGACTTCTGTAGCGCAGACCAGAGGTCTATCACGCGACGCGCTCGGAGCCGTTCCTGCGCCGCGTCGAAGGAGCTTTGCGCCAGCTGGCCTCAAGTTTTGACGCTTCGTTCTTGACGCTCAGCGCTGAAGGATCGCAGGAATGGCTCGATGGTTACCGCAATCCAGCAGATTTCACGTCCGAAGCTCTCCGGGCTGCCGGGCATGCACCACGGGGTCCGTGTCACGCAGGGAGGAGGCGACATCGTCTTCGATTTGGACGCCCGCGACGGACTTCGAAGTCGTTCCCTCACGCAGTTTCTTCAAGGTCGCGCCGGTTCAGTCATCCGCACCGTCGTCGACCCAAGAGGAATCGCCGAGGCACGTCACCGGATCGCCAGCGCGACGGAATCACCAGACTCCGACCGGTACAACCTGCTCACGAGCAACTGCGAGCACTTTGCGAACCTCGTTGTCGCTGGGCGTCGCGTCAGCCGACAGGTGGACGCGGTGGTGTTCGTCGCGCTCATCGGAGGCCTGATTCTCCTCCTGCGGAAGGCAGACGCCGATGCGTGATTGGCCTCCGACGACTTGCGAGATGCCCGCACTCGAACTCAAGGCAA
This sequence comes from Planctomycetota bacterium, assembly GCA_029259605.1. Classification (GTDB taxonomy): domain Bacteria; phylum Planctomycetota; class UBA1135; order UBA1135; genus OFTM281. The sequence goes on from JAJDEV010000078.1 coordinate 51,936, forward strand.
CGGGCCCCTATCTCGCTCAGATCCTCCGAGGCCGCGGGTTCTTTGGTGAGGGGACGGTCGGACTGGAGTCGGTGTTCTGCCGCCTAGCCTCGCAGGCCATCGACGAGTACGAACTCGCGCGCCACTACCTGATCGAGTACGTGCGGTCCGAGGCTTCTCCGAACTCAGTGCCGAGTCCTGGGAACGTGGCCACTTGGCCTGTCAGCCCACTTCTCATCGCCGGTGGCAAGCTGGAGAATTGCATCCACGTGCTGCATCGATGCGTGCGGTGCCTCGCGGCGCTCCGTCGGCGTCACGACGCGGGAGTGACGATCGACAAGAATCTCTCCGTACTGCGGGCCGCGAGTCGAATCGGCGGGTTCCGGGACGACATCGAACACGTGTACAACGACCTCTCGAAAGACGCGATCGCGTCGGACAAACCCCACACAATCCAGGTAGCCGCCGCGGAAGTCCGACTTCGAGAGAACCGCATCCGATACAGTGATCTCGCGACGTGGCTGCGGCAGTTGTACGACGTCGCCAGCAGCATCAACCAAGATAGAACCCAGAGTTAGAGAGGTCCGATCGACTCTGATGAGTGAGAAGCGCGAGAACACGCCGGTCCTGACGAAGCCAGAGATTGCCGAGAGACAACTCCGCGGTGCGATCATGATTCTGTCCGCGGGCGGAGACCCGGTCTGCGTCCAGACGCTGGCGGCGGCGGGCGCTGAGATCGTCAGCGACCTGCTCAAGGCGCAAGACCTCCCATCGCCGCTCGTCCGAATGGACCTGGTTCGCGAGGACCGACGAGCCGAAGTTCAACGGAAGCTGCGTGAGCCGCAGAACTTCTTCAAGCACGCTGACCGAGACCCCGACGCGGCCTTGGAGTTCAACGGCAATCTGCCCCCGCTTCTAATCCTTATGGCGTTGCAAGAGTATCAGGTACTCACCGGCTCGCTCTTCCCAGCTGCGGGAGCGTTCCTCACGTGGTTCTTCGTCAACAACCCCGAACACACGAAAGGAGAGCTGCGCTCCGTCATCGAAGCTTGCTGCTCAGAACTTCAAACCCCGCTCTCCCTGGACACTCTCGCCGAGATGATTCGGGTTCACGAAGGGCAGGGACTCAACCCACCGCAAGCTCCGTCCGGAGATGCTCGACGCCGCATGGGAGTGTTGCTGGCGAACGTAGCCTCCTGCTTCGTACAGCCGGAGGGGTCGGACTAGTTCGAGCGGCGTGACGTGGGCTCTCCCCCGCGAACGGAGAGTGGACCCACGACGGCTCGAACGCCGCAGAGCCGCCTGGGGAGCCCGTGGGGTCCGACAACTCGGCCGCCGCTAGAACCGGGTCCCTGGCACCGCGTGGGGTCAATATTCGGCCGATACTAATTGGTCTACCGTCAGAGTCCCTTTGACATGAGCACCATCCGAATACCGTCCCCCATGCCCTGGGAGGTGCGACTACCCTCCGTGACGCGGTACCTCGGCAAAGAGTACGTGGACGCCTTCTTCCATGACGGAAGTCTCCGGCTCTCCTCATTCGAGGCGTTCCGGCAGCACGCGGACGAGAATCAAGGTGACGGGAGAGAGGGCCTTCCGCAAGTCGAGTCTGAGTCCCCGAATTCAAAGGGGGTCTTCCTCGGCGTAGTCGGGCAGGAGTGTTACATCCTCTGTGGCACGGTCATTGAAGATCGGACGCTTGAGGCGAGCTTTCACTCCGAGCACGGATTCCGGATCCTCGACACCATCGCGTTCGCTCGGTGCGTAGCTCAGTGTGTTCCCGGTTTCGTCGGCGGGATGGAAGGCCCCTGCATGTACAGGGCGAACACTGCGATGCAAGCCGTGAGCCATGAACCATTCCGACCCCCGGGACCGCGGGATCATCCCGAGGAGTTCGGAGCGCGCTTGCACGCTCAACAGTCAGACCTCGCCATGAGTGGCCTGTTCATCAAGTCGCTCCAGTACGCTCACCAAGGCGAGTACAGGTTGCTGTGGTTCGCCAATGGCGCATCCAAGGAACCCCTCGACATCAAGTGCCCCGACGCGCTGCGACACTGCAAACGGTTGACTTGATCTCGGTGCGAGCTGCAACCCCGAACTAGCAGGCTGTGGTGAAACTCGCCTCCGTGCTTGAACGGCGTGAGTCGATTCAAATAGGGTGAATCTCGAAGCCAGGAGGTGGATCAGATGGCGATCGGGAAGCGAGGGAAGACGCAGCAAGAGGAGCTCTGGATCCCGTCGTTGGATCTGGTGAAGTCGCCGGGCCACCCGTTCTACCAGCGGGTGAACAAGCTCTTGGCCGAGGCGAACTTCGACGAGTTCGTGGAGCAGGCGTGCGCGAAGTTCTACGCGGGCAACGTCGGCCGACCCGGACTCGCGCCGGGCGTGTACGTGCGGATGCTCTTGGTGGGCTACTTCGAAGGCATCGGGTCGGAGCGCGGGATTGCGTGGCGCTGCGCGGACTCGCTGGCGCTGCGCAGCTTTCTCGGCCTGACGCTGTCCGACAAGACTCCCGACCACTCGACGGTGTCGCGCACGCGACGCTTGATCGACCTTGAGACGCACGTGGAGATCTTCTCCTTCGTGCTGAAGCCTGGTGCGGCGAGACACCGGGGAGGGCTACGACGACTTCCTGACGGAGCTCGCGAAGGCCTCTGGGATCGAGACGCCGACGCGTGCGGATCTGGCGCGAATCGACCGCAAACGTGCGAGAAAGGGCTCGAACGACGACTGGCACAATCCGCACGATCCCGACGCGCAGATCACGAAGCTGAAGGACGGACGCACGCACCTCGCGCACAAGGCGGAGCACGCGGTGGATATGGAGAGCGGCGCGATCATGGCCGCGACGATCCAGCCGGGAGCCGCGGGTGACACGACGACGATCCACGAAACGATGAAGCCCACGGTCGAGAGCGTGGCGACGCTGCGGCGCGATCCCGAGCTGAAGCTGGAAGGCGCGCTCTCCGAGTGGGTGATGGACAAGGGCTACCACAGCAACGAAGTCGTCGTGGCGATCGAAAGCGTCGGGAAGCGCAGCTACATCGCGGAACCGAATCGCGGCCGTCGGAGATGGCGCGGCGATGAAGACACCAAGCAAGCTGTGTACGCGAACCGCCGACGGATCAGGGGCAACCGCGGCAAGCGACTGATGCGCCGCCGAGGGGAGATGCTCGAACGACCTTTCGCGCACTGCATGGAGAGCGGCGCGATGCGCCGCGTCTTTCTGCGCGGACGCGAGAACATCGAGAAGCGCTACCAGATCCAGGTCGCCGCCTTCAACCTGGGCATCCTGATGCGATCGATCCTCGGCAAGGGGACCCCGCGGGGCCTCCACGGCCTTGCCGCCGCGGTCTCTTGGCTTCATGCGCTCGTCGAGTCGGTCGTGCGTGCGCTGAAGTCCTCGTGGCATGGATTTGCCAAAGCGATCGCTTCGATCGCAGCGCGTCTTCGTCGTCAGAGCGGCTGCGTCGGAAACGGCCGTTTAGCCACGGCCTGCTAGGTTGGCTTGATTCAGAGGGTTGCTCCCGTCGGCTGGCTTCGAATCCGGCCGTCGCGCGTGGGGCCGAGCGCCATTCGTGGCTTCGGGCAGACCTGGACGTCGTTTCTCGGCCTCGAGTTCGGTCGCGGAGCGCGGCTCTACGTGGCGCGGCGGTAGCTCCTGAGGAGTCCGCCGAGTCTCGCGTCGCAGACGATGTCGGCTTGGCCGTCGACGCCGTCGCGCTTGATGGGTTCGTTGAGACGTGTAGTGGTTCAGCGACCCTCCGGATGCGGGGAGACGCGATGACCGCTGCTGCGGGTGGTCCCCGACCCCGCGCGCGGATTCGGTGGACCTGCGTGCCGTGGCGCTAGTTCGTTTCGCTGTTGAACTCGAGTCCGCGTTTGCGCCACAGATCGATGGCTTCGTCCGCGCGCTCGCGAACCATGCGGATCGGATCGGCCTGCAATGCGCGCAGGACCGACACGTCGTCGGCTTCGCCGATGCGGCCGAGCGCGAAGGCGACCCACGCCCTGACCCATTCGTCTTGGTCGGTGCTCGCCTCGCGCAGGGCGGCGCGCACGCGCGGCTCCGGAAAGAACATGAGCCAATGGGCGGCGACGCTACGCCGATGCGCATCGGCGGTCCGCAAACTGTGCAGGAACGGATCGGCGCTCCCCATCTTCTTCAGTCGGTTTGCGGCCGCGGTGTGCACTTCCATTCGGTTGCTGCCGAGCAACTCTTCGAGCCTGCTGACGGGCAGATCGGCGGGAAGGATCTCCTCGTCGCGTTCGCCGAAGGCCAGGCTCCGGACCATCCACACGAGTGCGGATTCCGTCGGATCCGCAGTCGCGACGTAGACGGCGATCGCGACGACGAATGCACCCGCGAAGACGAGAACGCCGCCGCAGGAGAAGCAACCCGCGTTCGACCGCTTTGCCCGCGCCCCGCGTTCGTGTCTGTCATCGCGTGCCCCCACGGACCGAAGCGTATGCGCGCAGCACCGAGTGCGCGACTCACTTCGGGCTCGAGTCCCTTCGCCCGCTCCATGGCGTGCACGGAGCACCGCCTGCTGGGGGGAGCAGGGAGTGTGCCTACGTGGCGCGCACGAAGTTGCGTCCGCCTCGACTAGCTCTTCACGAGGTATCCAAGGACCACGGACGCAGTCCCACCCGCGGACACCGTTGTCCCCGCCTTCGCGACGAGTCCGGCCGGGACATCGTGAGTCGTTTGTGCGTTGGACGTGAGGGAACCGAACCACATCGGGGTGCCGTCGAACACCACGCTCACATCCGTACCACTCGACGATGTCCTTCCGAGACCCGTCACGACCAGGAGTCGCCCGCCCGGGACGACGTAGGGGCTACTCTCCGGAATCACGACGGCGGTGTGCGGATCGGGAACTCCGACGACTCTCACGTCGGTCGGGAATGTCAGTTGGGCGACCTTCTGAAGCTGTGGAGAAGAGCTGCCGGCGAAGAACGCAAGGGCGAGGATGCCAGCGCCGAGGAGAGCCGACGGACCGTGAAGGTTGAGCTGCATGTGCTGCACTCCAAATCGTCTTGGGTCAGATGCGAGGGACCGCAGAACCAGAACGGACATCGCACGCCGAGTGAGGGGCCGATGCAAGAACGAGCACGCAAGGTAGGGAGATCGAGCGCCCCGTCGCCTCTCCGCCTTTGCTCTAAGGGTGCACAGCTTCTTCGGAGTCGCAGGCGCGGCGTCCCGCGCGCGCTCAGTGCAGCGTGACCGCCACGCGTCGGCTGAATGCGCCGACGCCCTGTCCCGCCGAGATCGCGACCGACTGGAAGTACGCCGTCAGGCCCACGAGCGACGACATGACCGGGATCGCGAACGAGTCGGTCGCCGGCACGATGCCGTTGCCGACAATCTGGAGCCCGCCCGGTGCGATCAGGATCGCGCCGAAGTTCTTGTACTTCCGCTCGCCCGTGCCGAACGACACAGCGAGCGCGTAGACCTGCCCAGGCGACCCTTCGGTCCACAGATCGATCGACGTCCCGAGCGCGCCGTCGCCGGTCAGTGTCAGGGACGTCGGGTTCCACTCGTCCCAGCCGACGTCGACGCGCGCGACCTTGTCCGCGTCGCCGTCGAGCACGCGCGGGTCTTCGTCGCCGTCGACCCCGCCGAACTCGGACAGCGGCGTCCCGGCATCGATCAGTGGCGAAGAGGCGGTCAGGTGCCGGCTCCCATCGAGCAACGGATCGGTGACAACCATCCCCGCGCCCCAGTTCACCGCGCCGCTGCCTGCGATGCCCGGAAGCCCGAGCTCGACGTCCGAGTACGAGATGTTCAAGACGCCCTTGGAAACGAAGATCTCCTGCCCGGAGGTTGCCGAGTCGTTCCAGAAGACGTTGTTGACGACGGTCGTGACGCAGCTGTTCAGGTGCAGCGCGCCGCCTTCGCCGGGGATCACGTTGCCGGGCGGCAAGAAGGGGCTCTCCCCATCCCAGGAACGGTTGTCTACGAACGTGTTGCCGCGCAACCTCAGCGTCGAGTTGATCGCGTAGATCGCTCCGCCACGGTTGCTAAACGTGTCGAAGCTCCAGTTGCTATCGAACAGGTTGCTGACGAGTTCGACTGTCGACCCCGTGATGTACAACGCTCCGCCGTACCCCCCGCCGGAGTCCTCGAACGCCCAGTTGCGGAAGAAGACATTGCCTTCGATCTTCGGCGTGGACGCGGAGATGTACATCGCGCCCCCCTTCCCCGAGGTCGGTTGGGCGTCGTTGTCGTTGAACGTGTTGAACAGGATGGTCGGGCTGGACCCGTTGAACATGTAGAGCCCCGCGCCCGACCCGGCCTTGTGGTTGCGAATGATGTTGTTCGCGATGGTGGGTGAGGTGCCGCTGCAACGGATGCCGTTGTTGGCGGGCGTGCAACTGCCCAGCACCGTGAACCCGTCGAACACCGCAGTCGGTCCCTCGCCGTTGATGAAGAGGATGCCGCCCGTCGTCGTGACGTCGGGTCCCGCGAGGCTGACGACGCGAACGTTCTTGCCGTTGTAGTTGACGCAGCCGTACGAACCGGCGGCGACCAGAATCTCGTCGCCCGAGACGGACGCGTCGATTGCGTCCTGAACGTCGCAGAACGGATCGAGCTGAGTGCCAGTCCCGCCGGGGCAGTTGTCGTCGTCCACGAACCATATGGTCTGCGCGGAGACGCCGCTGGAGAGCGAGACGCCGACAAGGACGACAGATGCGAGCGAGCGAAGCGAGGGGTTCATGGGGCTCCCGTGATCGAGTGATTCCAATGCGCCGCCGCCAGGTTACACCCGTTGCTCCCAATAGGGGCCTCGCCGGTTGCATCTATGCCCGTGCTCGCCCAGCGGCCATCCGCAGCGCCGTGACGCGAACCAAGGGACGCTTTGAAGTCATCACCCGAACCCGAGGCCGCGTGTCGTGAGGGCCGCCGAAACCGGAAAGGGTTTACGGTGCAGCACAGTGTCACAAAAAGTATCGTACCTGCATCGGCAACCCTCGCCCTGGTAGGGAGATCATCTGTGCCAAGGATCGAGATAACTGCATGTTGGAGGTAGCTAAGGGGCTCGGGGTCGAGTCGCAAGAACCGGACGACGACTGGTGCGACGAGAACTATACTGCGGGTGAATCCTATGGGATCTGGAACGCCCGATGCGTTTGTAAGCTCGGCGGCTCGTCAAGATGGTCCAACTACGTTCGAGGATGCCTAGCGGCCGCGAGGGATGGAGGAATGCAGTCTTCGCACCTGGCGCACCAGGTATGCTGGGGTGCAGCCGACGCGCAATTCCGCCCCCCCCTCATCCTCGCTTGGCTGGCCTTTAGGTGTGCAGAAGTCGTCTTCTAGGGGAGCCTTAGGGCTCGCGTCTCAATGGACAACCGCGCCGCCACTTCGTCGAGTTATCGCGCGTCGACGCTCTCCGCGTGCTCGCTAGTCGTTCTTGTGCCGCTGGCGCTTGGGGTCTTGCTGACGTTGGGCGCGCTCTTTGGAGATCCAACGTCAAGTCGCTTGGCGTTTAGCTATCGATTCTGGATTGTTGGAGAGTCACCAAACGATATGATCTCGCCGAGCTTGGGTGTGCAAGAGCTCCGTGAGCTGATGCGAAGTGAGAATATCTACATCAGCGATGCCGCGGCGGTTGCGCTCGCCGATAGAGGCCTTCAGGAGCCGCTGCTGGACGCACTCAGGAACGGTGAATCTGCCTCCGAGAGGGCGACGGCCGCTACGTTCATTCGCCGGTTGGACGGGCCCGTCGTCCGCCAGGCGCTTGCGGATGCACTCAGGGACGAGCGGCCGCTCGTCCGAGCACGGGCGGCGGGTTCCTTGGAGGCGATCGGGACTGAGTCGGAGCTCGTCGCATTGCGACTTGCCCTGGAGAGCGCGACGCCGTTCGAGGACCATAGGGTTCAGCGGGCCCTGTTGGCCGTCGAAGCTCGGGTGGCGCAGAGGGCGGGGCGCGAGAGCAACTAGCTACTTAGATTCTTGCGTTTCAGGGCTTCGGGCGTCGACTCGACCCGGAGAGCGGCGTTGGTGCACGTGTGCCGCGCAATAAAACCCCTTCCGGTTTCCGAGGCCCGAGCACGTCGCGACACGCCGCCTCTCACACTCTGCGAGAGCAGGGAGGAGAGCAACAATGGCGGCACCCCACAGGCCCCTCGGAGAGCCAACGCCTTCTGGTCCCCCTTCAAAAGAAAATGATCAGCCCGTAAGCCTCCCAGGAGGGCGCGAAGAGGGCGGCGAAGCCGCCCGAGGG
>JAJDEV010000079.1 GCA_029259605.1 Planctomycetota bacterium
CGTCCATGCTAGCCCGGGTTATTCATGAGGCTTTGCCGAGATCGACGCAGATGCGCGCCAGATCAGCGCTTCGCGACCGAAGCGCGTGCAGGCGACCTTGACGGGTCGTCGAACCCGGTGAGGGAGGGAAGTGCTGAGATGGCGCGCAGCTGCGTCGATCTCGGTGAAGCCTCATGAATGATCCGGGCTAGCAGCCCGTGGTGTAAATCACGCCCACCTCGGAGGGTGTTGGATCCGTGCAGGCAAGGCGCGCAGACGACGCGTATTGGTGGATACTCGGAGGAAGCGGAACGCAGGCAGCGCGGATCCAGCGCCGTTCGAGGGTGGCGTGAGTTTCACCACGGGCTGCTAGCGCGCGTGCTCGTTCTCGGTCGGTCCGTGTGGCGACGGATTCAGCCCTCGCGCCCTGCGGCGGAGTCGTATCGGAACACGTGCAAGCGTGCGGGGCCTTCGACGCCCTCGCTCGCGAGGACGAGGTCCCCGTTGGGCAAGAACGTCATTCCCTCGAGCTTCGGCATCGCGACAGGATCGAAGCAGTGCGCGCCCTGCAACGCGCCGTCGCGACCGAAAGCGAGCACCGCGGCGTCGACCGCTGAGAGCGCGAAGAACTGATCCGAGTACGGGTGAACCGCGATCGAAGAGAAGCGCACCTTCAGGCTCAGCTTCTCGCGCCCTTGCTTCGTGGTCTTGTACGGCAACGGAATCCCCGCCTTGCCCGCATCGGCCTCGATGCGGTCGATGGACGTCTCCAACGCCAGCGTCGCTTGCGCCCCGCTCTCGGGATCGAAGGCGAAGACGCGCCGGGCTCGTCGCTCGGACTTCGTGCCACTCGGCTGGTCCTTCGGAGCCACGAGTAGCGTCTTCGTGCCCGGGTCGTAACCGAGTCCTTCGATGTCGTCGTGCGCGAGATCGAGCGTCATTTCGCGCCGGACGGTGTGCCCTTCGGCAACGGGAACGAGCTCGACCATTCGGCCGCTGCTCTCGATCACCCACAGCGAACCGTTGGCTCGCGTGATGCCCTCGTAGTCTCCGGCTGGACCGAACGGGTCACGCCGCGCCACAGCGCCGGTGCGCAGGTCGATGAAGTACACGATGCCGACTTCATCCTGAACGCACGCGACCGTGTGGTCATCGATGTCCGTCAGCGCCGAGATCTCCGTCAACTCGGCGGGCAGCTCGAAGGACGAAGTCGCACGCGTGAGGTCGTACCCGGGGAGCGCGGGCGCGGCTTCGACGGGACGAGCTCGGGGCTCGGGCGACGGAGCGCACGCGCAGAGACTCGCAACGGCGGCGAGCGGCAGGATCGAAGTGGCGAATCGCAGCATGTCGAGTGCTCTCCACGCGAGCCTAGCCCGGGTGATTCATGAGCCTTCACCGAGATCGACGCAGCTACGCGCCATATCAACGCTTCCCTCCCTCACCGGGTTCGACGACCCGTCAAGGTCGCCTCCACGCGCTTCGGTCGCGAAGCGCTGATCTGACGCACATCCGCGTCGGTCTCGGCAAAGCCTCATGAATCACCCAGGCTAGACGGTGGGAATGGGCCGGGCTAGGGTCAGCGCCGCGTCGGTCGAGAGGAGCGGCGAGAGAACGGAATGAAGAGCGAGCTGCCGACCGAGTTGGGCCTGCGCCCCCCTGCACGGTTGCGCACCGTGTTGGCGTGGTCCGCTCTCGTGGGTGCGTGCGGTGGGCTCCTCGGATTCACCTACCTCGCCGTGCTTCACGGTTGCGAGCATGTCCTCGGACCAGCGGCGCGGGATCCGTGGCTCCACCTGCTCGTCATGGCGGGCGTTGGCGTGGTCATCGGGCAGCTCGTGCGGATGCTCGGCTCACCGGGCGACATCGAGCTGCTCATGGACAACGTCCATGTCCTCGACAACCGGCAGGCCGACGTCCGCCAACTCCGCTCTCTCCTGCCGATCTCGCTCCTCTGCATCGCCTCCGGCGGTGGAGCCGGACCGGAGGCGCCGCTCGTGCAGACGACCGGGACCACGGCGCAGTGGTTCGCCGAGCGGTTGCGGGTTTCGAACGTCGACCAACGGATGCTCACCATCGCGGGGATGGCCGCCGCCTTCACCGTCCTTTTCGGCGCTCCCATCGGCGCGGCGTTCTTCGCGCTCGAGATCCTGCACCGGAGGGGTCTGCAGTATCACGAAGCGCTCCTGCCCGCAGTCGTGGCCTCACTCATCGGCTACAGCGTCTACGTCGCGGCTTCGGGGCTCGGGTTGACGCCCGTCTGGGACTTCGCGATGGAGTCGGAGCCGGTGCCGACCGACCTCCTCTGGGCGATCGGGGCGGGCGTCGTCGGCGGCGCCGTTGCGCTCGCGTTCACCAACGCGGTCGAGCTGGGCCGCCGCGCCATCGCGCCGATCCCCGAGGTTTGGCGCCCGGCGCTGGGTGGGCTCGTCCTCGGCTCGCTCGCGCTGCTCTCGCCGTACGCGTTGACCTACGGCAAGTACCAGATCAACCCGCTGCTCTCGACCGCCGCTGCTCCGGCTTCGTTCTTCGCCCTCGCTGCGTTGGCGAAGTTCGCGGGCACGACGGCGACCGTGGCGAGCGGATGGCGAGGCGGCTTCATCATCCCGATGTTCTTCATCGGAGCCGCCCTCGGACACGCCTTCCACGCGCTCGTGCCGTGGACGAACGAAGCGGTCATCACGTGCGCGCTCATGGCGGCCGTCAACACGGGCGTGACCAAGACACCGCTGGGCTCGACACTCGTCGTCTCGAAGATGGTGGGACTCGCGCTCGTGCCGACGACCGCCATCGCGGCCGTGCTGGCCCTTCTGCTCACGCATCGCTCGGGGCTCATGTCGAGCCAACGCGAGCGCGACGAAGACGAGTGAACGTGTGCGGTGCCCGGCACCGCACACCGCTCAGTTCTGACTCCGTACGCCGCTCGCGCGCAAGGCCCGCCGCAGGATCGTGAATCCGACCGCCGCCGACAGCAGCGAGCCGCTGAGCACTCCCAAGCGCAGCGGTACGCTGAAGTCTCGCGCGGTGGATTCGAACGCCAGAGTCCCGATGAACAGGCTCATCGTGAACCCGATGCCCGAGAGGACGCTGACGCCGAAGAGGCTCGTCCAAGTGGCGCCCTCGGGGAGCTTGGCGATTCCGCTCTTGATGAGCAGGAACGCCGCGCTGAACACGCCGAGCATCTTGCCGAAGAACAAGCCGGCGACGATGCCGAGCGCGACGGGATCGAACATTCCCTGCGTTGCGCCCGCGAGGCTCACGCCTGAATTCGCGAAGGCGAAGATCGGCACGATCAGGAAGGCGACCCAGGGGTGCAGCGAGTGCTCGAGATCCTCGAGCGGCGAACGGCCGTACGAGTTCACACGGCGGTGGGGAATCATGAGCCCCGCGATCACGCCGGCGAGCGTCGCGTGAACACCCGACTTCAGGACGCAGACCCACAGAATCGCGCCGAGAAGCAGGTACGGCGCCGTGCGTGTGACGCCACCGCGGTTGAGGGCGAAGAGCGCGCCGGTCGCGAGCAGGCCGAAGCCCTTCGCGCCCCACGAGATCTCTTCCGTGTAGAAGGCGGCGATGATGAGGATCGCGCCGAGGTCGTCGAACACCGCGAGCGACAACAGGAACGTCTTCAGGCTGCGCGGCACGCGGTCGCCGAGCATCGCGAGCACGCCCAACGCGAAGGCGATGTCCGTCGCGGCCGGGATTGCCCATCCGCGCAGCGCCTCCGGATCGCCCGCGTTGACGGCGGCGTACAGCACCGCCGGCAACACGATGCCGCCGGCCGCCGCGGCCAGCGGAAGCGCGATCTGATCGAGGCGCGACAGCTCGCCGTCCAACACTTCGCGCTTCAACTCGAGCGCCACGATCAGGAAGAACACGGCCATCAGGCCGTCGTTGATCCAGAGCAGCAGCGGCTTGGCGAGCACGCTTCCACCGATGCGCACCTCCAGCGGGACTTCGAGAAGACGCTGGTACCCCTCCGCCAGAGGCGAGTTGGCCACCGCCATCCCGAACAGAGCTGCCGCGATGAGCGCGAGCCCCGCGAGGGACTCGAGCCGCAGGAACTTGCGGAGGCTGTTCACGTGCCGCTCGCGATTCGGAAGCTCACGAGGCGAGGCCGGTCGACGGGAACGATGCACCTCGGTTCATCGACGGGCCCGGCGCGTGACGCCCGCGCACGGAGCGGAGCGGCCGCCCTCGCCGGGCCGCCTTGAGTCGGTTGACGCGCCTGCCGATCGCTTGCGAGATGCGGCTCGCGGCTCGCCCGACGGCGGCGAAGGCATCGTCGTGCATTCCCTCGATGACGAGCTCGCCACCCGGTGCGAGTTCCGCGCGCACCTTGAAGCGGATGTCCGTGCCCCCCTTCGGACCGTTCGTGTCCTCCAGCAGGACGTGAACCCGACGCACGCGCGCCGCGAAACGCGCGAGAGCGCAGTGCATGCGGCTCTCGATGTGGGCCTTCAGCTTGTCAGTGAGGTCGATTCCGTGGGTTCGCATCTCGAGTTTCATGCCGAGCTCCTGTTGCAGAGTGGTTCGTCTTCGATGGCGTTCGGTGCCTGGATGCACCTCGTCGAATCGCGGGCGTGACTTGCAGCGCACCGCGCGACGACTCGCACCCATCATCGGCACTCGCGTAGGATCGAGACAGGCCTCAAACATCGACTCGCACCGTCGATATTCTTGACGTAGGGTCAGGCGATGGAATGGCTGAACTACCATCACCTGCAGTACTTCTGGACCGTGGCGCGCGAAGGCGGCATCGCCGCCGCGAGCCGCAAGCTCCACGTCGGTCGCCCGTCGATCAGCATGCAGCTCAAGAGCCTCGAGGCGTTCTTCGGGGCACCCCTGTTCGTTCGACGCGGGCGCTATCTCGAACTGACGGACACGGGGCACTTGGTGTATGGCTACGCCGAAGACATCTTCCGCAGCGGCCGCGAGCTGATGGACGCGGTTCGTGGTCGCCCCACCGGACGGCCGCTCACCCTTCGCGTCGGCATCGCCGACGTCATGGCGAAGCTGGTCGCGTTCCAGCTCCTGCAGCCGGCGCTCGACTTCGACGAGCAACTCGCGCTCGAGTGCAGAGAGGATCACCCGAGCCGCCTCTTCGCCGAGCTGGCCATGCACGAGCTCGATCTGGTGCTATCGGACATCACGATCGCGCCGGGGATCGACGTCAAGGCGTACAACCACCTCATCGGCGAGTCGACCACGACGCTCTTCGCCGCGCCGAAGCTGGCCCGTCGGCTCGCGCGACGCTTCCCCGACTCTCTCTCGGGCGAGCCCTTCCTCATGCCGTCCTACGACACGGCGATTCGACGTTCCCTGGACGCGTGGCTCGAGGAGCTCGACCTCCATCCCGTCATCGTCGGCGAGTTCGAGGACAGCGCGTTGCTCAAGGTCTTCGGCCAGGCCGGGCGCGGCATCTTCCCCGCACCGACCGTCGTGCGGGACCAAGTGGCCAAGCAATACGGAGTGCGGCCGCTGGGCGAGCTCGAAGGCGTCCGCGAACGGTTCTACGCCATCTCGCCCGAACGAAAGATCAAGCACCCCGCCGTCCTGCAGATCGTCGCGCGCGCGAAGCGGGAGATCTTTGGCACCTAGCCCGGGTTGCTCATGACGCTTTGCCGAGATCGGTGCGGATGCGCGCCAGATCAACGCTTCCCTCCCTCACCGGGTTCGACGATCCGTCGAGGCCGCCTCCCCGCGCTTCGGTCACGAAGCGCTGATCTGGCGCGCATCCGCAACGAACTCGGCAAAGCGTCATGAAGAACCCGGGCTAGCAGCCCGTCGAACGGATCGAGATTCGTGGCAGTCGGCGCCGCGAATCGTCGCCTCCGGGTTCAGCAGCGGTTCGTCCCCCACCGCGCTCCCCGAAGCCATGCGATCTCACCGCCTCGCGCCCGTCCGGTTCGCCGTCCCGCTCGTCCTCGTTCTCGTCCTGGTCTCCGCGTGCTCGGGTGGTGGATCGGGGCAGCGTTCCTCGACCACGCTCGGGTTCGTGCCGAGCGCGAGCGCTTGGGTGTACGCGTTCACGCCGCCGACGATCACGCGCTACAGCGCCGACGCGACGGACGGGCATCTGATTCCCGAAGGGCACGTGCCGTCGTTCTTCTACGTCTTCGTGCGCGACATCGCGGTCGCGCGCGATGGCGAGGTCGTGTACGCGATCGACGCGACGCTGAATCGCATCGACGTCGCACGCGTCGACGCGCGGACCGGGGCGATCGGCAAGGACGGATCGCATCCCGTGCCGTCGGGCGGGCTCGAGCTCGCGCTCGACGCGCGCGAGCGCTTCCTGTTCGTGCGCACGTCGAGCGAGATCCACACGCTCGCGATCGACGCGACCACGGACGCGTTGAGCGACGTCGGTTCGGTCGCGACGAGCTCGTCCCGCGAGCTGATCCTCGAGCCCGGCGGGCGCTTTCTGTACCAGTTGCATCCGTTCCTGCCGGAGGTGCTCGCGTTCGGCATCGCGCCGAGCGGCACGCTGACGCAGCTCGACGCGGACCCGCTCGTCGCGGGTGTGCAGAACTTCGCGGTCGACGCGAACACGTCCATGCTGCGCGCGTCGCACGACGGAATGACGCTCGCCGGCGCGTCGGCGAGCGACGCGAGCGTCTACGCGCTCGAGGCGTCGGGTGCGTTGACGCGGCGCGGCGGAATCTCGAGCGGCGAGGCGTCGCTCCCGAACGACGTCCTTTGGAGTGCGGACGGTTCGTCCCTGTACGTATTGCACGCGAACGGCGTGCTCGCGACCTACGCCTTCGATGCGGACACCGGCGTCGTCGGGCGCGTCGACGCGGACGCGGGCTCGGCCGGACTTCAGAACACGACGCTCGATTCCGGAGCGCGTCGCATGCAGCTCGGCCCTTCGGGCGCGCGCCTGATCGTCACGTTCATCCCGTCCGTGACGCAGCACATCGAGACGTTCGCGCTCGATCCCGCGACGGGCCTGCCCGGCTTGCCGCAGCGCTTCCCGGCGCTCCGCACCGGCACGCCGAATCGGCTCGTCGTCGCGCAGCGCGACACCGCCGCGCTGCGCGCGCCGCGCTTCCTCTACGTCGCGGGATTCGACGGCGTCGACGGGCGCATCGAGACGTTCGAGATCGAGCCATCGACCGGCGACCTCACGTTCCGCGACACGCAAGCCATGCCGCTCAACCCGCAGACCTTGATCACCGATCGCGCGCACCGCTTCCTGTACGGCGTCGCGCAAGACGTCGCCGGGTTCGACGTCGACGCGGACACGGGGTTGCTCACGTCGATGGGACTCGTGCACACGCGAGGTCCGGACCACGGCGTTCTGCGCGCGACGGTCAACCCGACCGGTTGGGCGACCTACGCGGCCGTCATTCCGGGAGGAGCGGGCACGGACTACGCCTTCCACGCCTACAACGCGGGCCTGACTCCGACGCTCGAGCCGCTCGGCAACTGGAACGCGTCGCTCCTCGGCGTCCCCGATCCGTCACTCGGCTACACCGTCTGCGACACCGCGGTCGACCCGCTCGGACAGACGGCGTACTACACGAACGTCACTTCGGTCCGCGTGTATCCGATCTCGACCGCGAACGTCGTGCAGCCGCGCCTCGACGCCTCCCCGGCTGCGGGACAACAGGACTTCGAGACGGGCGTGTTCACGTTCCGCGCGAACGTCGGCCCGCTCGGCCGCCACGCGTTCACGCTGAGCCCGTACGACGCAGGTTCCGCCGGCCCCGACTTCGTCGCCAGCTTCGACATCGAGGACTCGGGCGCGATCACGCTCGCCGAACGCTTCGCACTGGTGAGCGAACCCGAGGACATCGCGCTCCACCCGAACGGCCGCTTCGTGTACGTCGGCCTGCGCAACGGAACGCTCCAGAGCTTCGACGTCGATCCCGACACCGGCGATCTCACGACGATCGAGACCGTCGCGCGCCCGGCGCGCGCGTCCGACTCGCAGTACCTCGCCATGGATCCCTCGGGCCGCTTCCTCTACATGAGCACGTCGACCGGCATCGAGCGCTGGACGATCGACCCGGCAACGGGAGCGCTGAGCGACCAGACCACGGCGGCGACACCGGCGGTGCGAGGCCCCGTGCTGGTGACGGGACGCTTCGAGTGAAGGGAGCTCCACCGCATCCCACCACCTCGATCGTTTCGGCCGAGTGGCGGCGGATTCTGTCCTGCCACCGCACCGGCAGGGGTTCGCTCCGCGCGCGGTGCCGCTATCATGCTCGGCTCGTTTGGCTGCCCGAGCCCCTCCGCGGACGCGTCCTGCGCGCTTCTCCCGGGGTCGGCTGCGCCGCGCCGCGAGCCCCCCATGAGCGTCCTCAACGTTACCGGCCTGAAGAAGATCCTCGGCACGCAGGAGATCCTGCGCGGGGCGGAGCTGCGCATCGAACGTGGGGAGAAGGTCGGCGTGGTCGGGCGCAACGGGGAGGGCAAGACGACGCTCTTGCGGTTGATCGAGGGTGAGGAGCAGCCGGACCTCGGTTCGATCACGCTGTCGAAGGGGTCGCGCATCGGCTACGTCGTGCAGCGGCCCACGTTCAAGGCGGGCGTCACGGTGCGCGCGTGGGTCGAGACGGGGCTCGACGAAGTGCACGCGGTCGAGGCCGAGTTGCATCGCGTCGGCGAGCGCATGGGCGAGGTCACGGGTGACGAGCTCGACGCGCTCGTCGTGAAGCACGGCGAGCTGACGGAACGCATGGACGCGATGGGCGGTTGGGAGGCCGAGCGGCGCGTCGAAACGGTGCTGTCCGGCATCGGGCTCGCGACTTCTTTGTGGGAGCGCGAGGCGCGCACGCTCTCCGGCGGCGAGAAGAGTCGCACCGCGCTCGCGCGCGAGCTCGTCAGCGTGCCCGACCTCTTGCTGCTCGACGAACCGACCAACCACCTCGACCTGGCCGGCATCGAGTGGCTCGAGAGTTACCTCAACGAGATGGGCAGCGCGGTGCTGATCGTCAGCCACGACCGGCGCCTGCTCGATCGCGTGGTCGATGCGATCGTCGAGGTCGAGCGCGGCTTGCTCGTGCGCTACCCGGGGAACTACTCGGCCTACGTCGCGCGCAAGGAGGAGCGCTACGACACGGAGTTCAAGGCGTGGCAGGCGCAGCAGGACGTCATCCGGCGCGAGGAGAACTTCATCAAGAAGCACATGGGCAGCCAGCGCACGGCCGAGGCCAAGGGCCGGCGCAAGAAGCTGTCCAACGTGACGCGCCTCCACCGTCCGTACAACGACGTCCGTCGGCCGAACATCAAGCTCGCGCGCGTCGAGCGCGGCGGCGAGGAGGTCATGCACACCGAAGACCTCGCGTTCGGATACGGCGACAAGCCGCTGCTCGAGAACGTGAACGTGCGCATCGGGCGCGGCGAGCGCATCGGCATCGTCGGCCCGAACGGAACGGGCAAGACGACGCTGCTCAAGGTGCTCGCGGGTCGCCTCGCACCGCTGAAGGGCGAGATTCGCAGCGGCTACAAGGCCGTGTGCGGGTACTACGACCAGGAGATCTCCGACCTGCGCGAGGACGGCACGCCGTACACCGAGATCCGGCGCGACCACCCGCAGATGACGGACCTCGAGATCCGCAGCCACCTCGCGAACTTTCTCTTCCGCGGCGACGAGATCGACCTCGCGGTGAAGGGCCTGTCGGGCGGTGAGCGCGCGCGCCTGTCGCTCGCGCGGCTGGTGTTGTCCGGACCGTCGTGGCTCGCGCTCGACGAGCCGACGAACCACCTCGACCTGCCGGCGCGCACGGCGCTCGAGGAGATGCTTTCGTCGTTCACCGGCGCGCTCGTGTGCGTGAGCCACGACCGCGCGTTCCTCGACTCGCTCGTGCACACGATCGTCGAGGTGACGAAGGACGGTGCGCGCACGTTCAAGGGCAACTACTCCGAGTACAAAGCAGCGCTCGAGGAGGCCGACACGGCGCGCGTCGACGCCGCGCAGGCGAAAGCCAAGGCGGCGAAGAGGGTCGCGCACGAACAGCTGCAGAAGCAAACCACCTCCGCGAAGGCGAAGAACGCCTCCAAACCCTCGAAGCGCAAGAAGCCCCACAATCCGTGGCGCATCGAGGAGATCGAGAACGCGATCATCGCGCTCGAAGGCAAGCGCGACACGCTGCTCGAAGCGATGGCGAGCGAAGCGACCTATCGCGATTCCGACAAGGCGCGCGAGGTTCAGTTCCAGCTCGCGGAGATCGAGCGCGAACTCGAGCAGAAGAACGCGGAGTGGGAACGCTACGCTGGTTGACCGGAACGCCACCCATGCAGGAATTCATCGATCAGATTCGGGCCGCGGTCGCGATGCACACGGGCGTCGACGCGAACGACGTCAAGCTCGAGACGCCGCGCGATCCGTCGCTCGGCGACCTCGCGTTCCCGTGCTTCCCGCTCGCGAAAGCGCTGCGCCAGGCGCCGCCGAAGATCGCGGCTGAGCTCGGTCCGAAGCTCGCGGCCGACCTCGACGGCATCACGGCCGTTGCAACCGGCCCCTACCTCAACTTCAAGATCGACCGCGCGCGACTCGCGCAATCGATCCTGGGCGCGGTCCACGCGCAGATGGACGGCTACGGGCGCTCGGACGAGGGCGCGGGCAAGACGATCGTCATCGACTTCTCGTCGCCCAACATCGCCAAACCGTTCCACGTCGGGCACCTGCGCTCGACGATCCTCGGCGCGGCGATCGGCCGCCTGCACGAAACGCTCGGCTACACGACGGTCGGCATCAACCACATCGGCGACTGGGGCTCGCAGTTCGGCAAGCTCGTCGCCGCGATCGACCGCTGGGGCGACGAGTACGACCTGGAAGCCCAACCGATCCAGTCGCTGCTCGCGCTCTACGTCCGCTATCACGAAGCCGAAGAGTCG
>JAJDEV010000080.1 GCA_029259605.1 Planctomycetota bacterium
TCTCGGCCCCTGCCGGCACTTTGCGAACGTCGGCGTCCTCGACGACCTGACAAGGTCGCCTCCGGGGCCAACGCCCGCAAAGCACCGGCAGGAACCGAGTTGCAGCTACTGCCGCACATCCTCATGAATCACCCGGGCTAGAGCCCGCCGTCGATCGCGATCGCCTGGCCCGTCATGTAGCCGGCACCTTCCGAGAAGAGGAAGGCGACCAGGTCGGCGACCTCCTCGGCGCGCCCCATGCGCTTCAACGGGATGTTCGCGATCACATCGTCGGGCAGCCCCTTCACCATGTCGGTGTCGATGAACCCGGGGGCGACGCTGTTGACCGTGATGCGACGCTTCGCCACCTCGAGCGCGAGCGAACGGGTCGCGCCGATCAGGCCCGCCTTCGACGCGGAGTAGTTCGTCTGCCCGGCGTTCCCGTGCAGTCCGGAGTACGACGACATCGTCACGATGCGGCCGCCGTCGCGCAGCCGCACCATCGGCATCAGCGCCGGGTGCGTCACGTGGTAGAACCCGTCGAGGTTCGTGCGCAGGACGCTGGTCCACGCCTCGCGGCTCATCGACGCGAGCGGCGCGTCGTTCGTGATGCCCGCGTTCACGACCAGGCCCCAGTAGGCGCCGTTGGCCTCGATGTCGGCGAGGATGGCGGCCTCGGTCGCGTCCGCATCCGAGACGTCGAACCCGAGGCAGATCGCGCTGCCCCCGGCGGCGCGAATCTCTTCGCCGAGCGCCTCGGCTTCGTCGCGGCCGGAGCGATAGTGCACCGCGATCGGATGCCCTGCGCGGGCGAGTTCGCGCGCGACGGCGCGCCCGATCCCGCGGCTGGCTCCGGTGACGAGGACGCGGCGTTCGGTGGCTTCGGTCGAGGTCATGGGCGCGGAATTCTAGCGAGTGATCCAAGCCCCCGCCCGGACTATCATCTCGCGGGCGAGCGGCGCGCATTCGCGCCCCCTCTCCCATGCGAGCGACGAAGCAGCGAGCCACGACGACCAGCCTGCTCGCGTGCGCGTTGCTGTTCGCTTCGGCCTGCGGTGGAGCGGGCGACGACTCGGTTCCGCGCTCGACGCCGGCACCCAAGCCCGTGTCGCTCCCGTCGATCGAGCTCGACGACAAGGAGGTCGGCGCGTTGCACGGCGAGGTGCGCTACGTCGGCGACGCGCCGACGCGCTTCGAGCTCGGCGCGCGCAAGAAGCCCGAGTGCTGCACGCACCCGGAAGTCGATCACATGAGCGATGTCGTCGTCGCCACAGACGGGAAACTCGCCGGTGTCTTCGTCACGGTGACGCGCGGGTACGACGCGGACGACATCCCGCCGGCGCCGAGCGCGCCCGCGCACCTGGACCAGCGCGGTTGTGTCTACACGCCGCACGTCCTCGGCGTGCAGCTCGGGCAGGCGCTCCAGATCTCGAACAGCGACCCGGCGACGCACAACGTGAACGCCAAGGCGAAGAAGAACGACGGGCCCGGCAACCGCAACATGGGCGAGGGACAGGCGCCGCTCGAGGTGCGCTTCGAACGCCCGGAAGCGTCGATCCGCTTCAAGTGCGACATCCACCCGTGGATGGAGGCTTGGGTGCACGTCGAAGAGCATCCGTGGTTCGCGGTCAGCGCCGCGGACGGCAGCTTTCGGATCCCCGGGCTCCCGCCCGGCACGTACACGGTCGAGGCGCGACACCCGACGCAGGGACGGCTGCTCGCGCGGGACCTGGTTGTGGAGGCCGGTCGCTCGACGGGTTTCGCTCTGACGTTCGAGTTCTAGCGGGCCGTCATTGCGCGACCCGTTACGACACTGCAATTCAGCGCCGCCGCGCGACATCCCGGTCCGGGTTGTTCCGTCCCAGCGCGGACGTTCGACTTTGCGTTCGAGCGCCGCCGACGGAGACGGCGCGGACCGCCAGTCGAACGCTCCAACCACGGGTCGAACTCATGGAACTCCTCGAACTCGCCGACCGCTGGGTCCACTTCATCGCCGGCGTCGTGTGGATCGGACTGCTCTTCTTCTTCAACTGGGTGAACTCCGCCTTCGCGCCGACGATGGACGGGGACACGAAACGCAAGGTCATCCCCGAGCTGATGCCGCGCGCGTTGTGGTGGTTCCGCTGGGGCGCGCTCTACACCTGGGTGACGGGCTTCCTGTTGCTCTTCCTCGTGTACTACCACGGCGCGGACGGCGCGAACCTGTTCGAGGGTCAGCACGCGAAGGCGACGCCCGCAGATTGGGGTCCGGCGTTCGCGGGGCTGTTCATCGGCTTCGTGATCTACGACGTCCTGTTCAAGTCGATGAAGAGCCAGCACAACGTGGCCGTCGTCCTTTGGGGTGTGATCGCGATGGGCTTCGCGTACTACCTCAAGGAGATGCAGGGCTTCTCCGACCGCGCCGTCTACATCCACGTCGCGGCGCTCTTCGGCACGGCGATGGCCGCCAACGTCTGGATGCGCATCTGGCCCGCGCAGCGGCGCATCATCACGGCCATCAAGAACGGCGAGGCACCCGATCCGGCGGACGCGGGGATGGCCGGTCTGCGCTCGAAGCACAACACCTACATGTCCATCTCGCTCCTCCTGTTCATGGTCGGCGTCGGGCAGACGGGCATGTTCCGCTACGGATACCTGCCGACGATCGCCGGTGTGCTCGTCATCAGCTTCGGCGTGTGCTGGATGCTCTACGCCAAGGCCAAGAAGGTCCCGGGCTTCTGAGCGGGCCCACGGCGCCGGGCCCCGTAGCTCAGAGCACGAAGTTGACCAGGCGTCCGGGCACGACGACGGCGCGCCGCACTTCCTTGCCCGACAGCAGATCGCCCGCCGCCTCGCGCGCGAGCGTCTCGAGCGCGCCCTTGTCGGCGTCCTTCGGCGCGCTGACGCGTGCGCGCAGCTTGCCGTTGACCTGCACGACGAGCTCGAATTGGTCGTCGACCAGGAACTCCGGATCCGCGCTCGGCCACGTCGCGCGCGTGAGCGATTCCGTGTGCCCGAGGCGTGACCACAGCTCCTCGCTGATGTGCGGAGCGAACGGCGAGAGCGCGCAGACGAAGCGCTCGGCCTGGCTGCGCGTCAGCGCCGCGCGCTTCTTGGTCGCCTCGTTGACGAACGTCATCAGCGCGGCGATCGCCGTGTTGAAGTTGAAGCCCTCGAACGAATCGTCGACGCGCTTCAGCGTCTTCGCGAGCTCGCGTTCGAGCGCGAGCGCGTCGCCCTCGAGCGCGTCCGCTCCGAAGTCGCTGCGGACGCTCGCCTCCGCGTCCTCCTCGACGAACAGGCGCCACACGCGATCGAGGAAGCGACGCGAGCCCGCGACGTCGCGCGGGTTCCACGGCTTCGACTCGCCGAGCGGCCCCATGAACATCTCGTAGACGCGGAACGTGTCGACGCCGTACTCCGCGATCACCGCGTCGGGGTTGACCACGTTGCGCAGCGACTTGGACATCTTGGCGATCACGGGCTCGACCGCCTCGCCCGTCGCCGCGACGACGTGCTTGCCGTCCCGCTCGTCGATCTCGTCCGACGGAACCAGTCGTCCGCTCGGGTCCTTGTACGCGAACGCGGTCAAGAGGCCCTGGTTGAACAGGCGCTGGAACGGCTCGGTCGAACCGACGACGCCGAGGTCGTAGAGCACCTTGTGCCAGAAGCGCGCGTAGAGCAGGTGCAGCACGGCGTGCTCGACGCCGCCGATGTAGAGATCGACCTCGCCCCAGTAGCGCTCGGCCTCCTGCCCCACGAAGGCGTCCGCGTTGTGCGGGTCCTTGAAGCGCAGGTAGTACCAGCAGGAGCCGGCCCAGCCGGGCATCGTGTCGGTGTTGCGCAGCACGGGCTCGCCGGTCTCGGGATCGGTCGTCTTCAACCAATCCTTCGCGCGCGCGAGCGGCGCGGTGCCGTCGCTCGCCGGCGCGAAGTCGTCCATGTCCGGCAGCTCGACCGGCAGGTCCTCGTCGCGCACGCGCGTCGTGCTGCCGTCCGCGTGATGCAGGATCGGGAACGGCTCGCCCCAGTAGCGCTGGCGCGAGAACAGCCAGTCGCGCAGGCGGTAGTTCACCTTGGCCTCGCCGACACCGCGCTCCACGAGCAACTCGATGCTGCGCGCGATCGCGGCGTCGCTCGCGAGTCCGTCGAGCGGACCGGAGTGCACCGCGGTGCCCTTGCCGGAGAAGCAGACGCCCTCGTCGAGCCCGTCGACGCCCTTCGGCGGGCTCACGACCTCGCGGATGGAGAGGTTGTATTTCTTCGCGAACTCGAAGTCGCGCTCGTCGTGCGCCGGCACGCACATGATCGCGCCGGTGCCGTAGCTCGCGAGCACGTAGTCGGCGACGAAGATCGGGATCAGTTCCGACGCCTCGCCATCGTCCAGCGGGTTCTTCGCGTAGCGGCCGGTGAACACGCCGGTCTTGTCCTTCGCGAGGTCGGTGCGCTCGAGGTCGGACTTGCCGGCCGCCTCCGCGACGTACGCGGCGACGGCCTCGCGGTCGGACTCGGTGGCGAGCGCGTCGACCAGCGGGTGCTCGGGCGCGACCACCATGAAGGTCGCACCGAACAGCGTGTCGGGCCGCGTCGTGAAGATCGTCAGCTCCTCCTCGAGCCCCTCGATCGGGAAGCGCACCTCGGCGCCCTTCGAGCGGCCGATCCACTCGCGCTGCATCGTCTTGACCGACTCCGGCCAGTCGACGTCGTCGAGGTCGTTCAGCAAGCGGTCCGCGTACGCGGTGATCTTGAGCATCCACTGCTTCAGCGGGCGACGCACGCACGGGAAGCCGCCGCGCTCGGAGCGCCCGTTGATGACCTCCTCGTTGGCGAGCACCGTCTTCAGCTCGTCACACCACCACACCGGCACCTCGGTTTGGTACGCCAGCCCGCGGTCGTAGAGGCGCGTGAAAATCCACTGTGTCCACCGATAGAACTCGGGGTCGCACGTCGCCAGCTCGCGCGACCAGTCGTAGGACAGGCCGATCGCCTTCAGCTGGCGCCGGAAGTTCTCGATGTTCGCGCGCGTCGTCTCGGCCGGATGCGTGCCGGTCGTGATCGCGTACTGCTCGGCCGGCAGCCCGAAGGCGTCGTAGCCCATCGGATGTAGGACGTTGAAGCCCTCCATCCGCTTGCGCCGTGCGACGATGTCGCTGCCGATGTAGCCGATCGGATGCCCGACGTGCAGCCCGGCCCCCGAGGGGTACGGGAACATGTCGAGCACGTAGTACTTCGGCTGGTCCGGCACGAAGCCGTCATCGCCGGGATTGAGAGCGCGGAACACGCCGCTCTCCTCCCAGCGCTGCTGCCAGCGCGGCTCGATCTCGGCCGGGTCGTAGGTGTTGGTCACAGGGTCCCCTCGCGGAAAAAACGAGCGGCTAGCATAGGGGCGGACCCGGCGCGCGACCACGTCCGCGACGCGCTTCGTCCGCAAGCCGGAGCGCACCCCGATTCGGCGCGCCGGAGCGCGAGCCGCGCTTGACCTCGCGTCGCCCTGTCGGCATCCTTCCCCGCTCCTCGCACCGATCGGGCGATCGTTCGGTGCGCTCTCGGGGGGTTAGCTCAGTTGGTAGAGCGCTACAATGGCATTGTAGAGGTCAGGGGTTCGACTCCCCTACCCTCCACCACCGCCGCCCGGGCCCCGGCCGCGGCGCCGCGTTCGTCGTAGGGTCCAGGCGCTGGCGATCGCACGATCGCGTCCCGCTGGAACGCGGCTCGAATCCGGCGCATCGCGAACCGGACGCGCGCGGCCCGACGACCAGAGGCCATGACCGAGCTCGTTCATCCCGACCGTGTCGCCAAGCTCGCCGCGATTCGCGCGGCCGGCGGCGACCCGTATCCCGCGCGCGGCGTCGAAGCGGAGCCGATCGAAGCGCTCCACGCCGCGGGAGGCACGGTCGAGCAGCCCGGCGCGAGGATCGGCGAGACCGTCACGATCGCCGGGCGCCTGCTCGGACTGCGCGACTTCGGCAAGCTGATCTTCGCGCCCGTGCTCGATCGCACGGGTCGCATCCAGGTGGGCATGCAGAAGGCCAAGCTCAGCGAGTGGTGGCCAGAGCGCAAGTTCCTCGACGGCGGCGACCTCGTCGCGATCACGGGCGAGCTCGCGCGCACGCAGAAGGGCGAGCTCACGATCTGGGCGCACGAGGTGCAGCTGCTCGCCAAGTCGCTCGCACCGCCGCCCGAGAAGTGGCACGGGCTCGTCGATGTCGAGGCGCGCTATCGCCGGCGCTACGTCGACCTGTGGGCCTCCGAAGGCGTGCGCGACGTCTTCGTCAAGCGCAGCCGCATGCTCTCGCTCACGCGCCGCTTCCTCGAGGCGCGCGGCTTCCTCGAGGTCGAGACGCCGACGCTGCACCCGATCGCCGGCGGCGCGACGGCGCGGCCCTTCGTCACGCACCACAACGCGCTCGACACGGACCTCTACCTGCGCATCGCGCCCGAGCTGTACCTCAAGCGCCTGATCGTCGGCGGGCTCGAACGCGTGTTCGAGGTGTCGCGCAACTTCCGCAACGAGGGCATCTCGATCCAGCACAACCCCGAGTTCACGATGCTCGAGCTCTACCAGGCGCAGGCGGACTACCGCCACGTCATGGAGCTGACCGAGTCGCTCTTCGAGCACCTCGCGCTCGAGCTGAACGGGACCACGGACATCGAGTTCCGCGAGCGGACCTACAGCCTGAAGGCGCCCTTCGCCCGCGGGCGCTACGACGACCTCTTGCAAGAGCACGCCGGAGTGTCGGTGCACGACGAGGACGCGGTGCGCGCCAAGGCGCGGGAGCTCGGCGTCACCGTCGATCCGGCGCTCGGCTACTGGAAGCTCGTCGACGCGCTCTTCGAGCAGACGGTCGAGGACCACATCGAGGGCCCGCTGTTCGTGACGCATCACCCGACGGCGATCAGCCCGCTCTCGAAGCCCGATCCCGGGGATCCGCGCTTCGTCGAGCGCTTCGAGCTGCACCTCGCCGGAATGGAGCTGTGCAACGCGTTCTCCGAGCTCAACGACCCGATCGAGCAGGAGGCGCGCTTCGCCGAGCAAGTCGCGAGCAAGGATCCCGAGATGCCGGGCGAGGTGGACGTCGACTACGTGCAGGCACTCGAATACGGTATGCCTCCGACCGCCGGTCTCGGCATCGGTATGGACCGCCTCGCGATGATCCTGACCAACCAGAACTCGATCCGGGACGTGCTGCTCTTCCCCACCATGCGCCCGCGTTCCGCTGCCTCTCCCGACGAGCCCATCGCAGACGGGGACGACGAGTAGCGAGTTGTTCCGCTCGTTCATCAGTTGGCGCTACCTCTTCGCGCGCCGGACGAACCTGATCGGAATGGTCGGGATCCTCGTCGCCGTGGCGGCGCTGATCCTGATCCTGTCGATCATGACCGGCTTCCTCGCGGAGAGCCGCAAGGTCGTGCGCGGCGCGCTCTCCGACGTCCTGATCCAACCGGCTTGGTTCGCGGAGGCGCCGCCCGCCGAGCCGCTGCTCGACGCGACGGTCCGCGACGCGCGCGTGCGCGGCTGCACGGCCGAGCTCGTCTGGGGCGGCGTCATCACGCAGCGCGGACGCTCGAGCGTGCGCGGCTTCTCCAGCCCGACGTCCGCGAATCCGTTCGTCGTCCAGCTCATCGGCGTCGACGTGCAGAGCGTCGAGCGCTTCATCCACCCCGTCGTGCGCGCGACGCTCGGCAACTTCGGCGGCACCCTGCCGCGGCGCCGGCTCGCGGACGCGTTCACCGCGACGGACTTCCTGCAGGCGCTCGCCGGCACGGCGCAGGGGCCCTGCGCCGCTCCGGTCAAGAGCCCGCTGTTCCCGTTCGTTCCGCCGCGCGCCCACACGGGTCGCGGGCTGCCCAAGCCCGCGATCGTCGTCGGCGACCAGCTCTTCGACCGCCTCAACATGCGCGTCGGCGAGACGCTGCAGGTCGCGACCGTCGTGCAGGATCCCGAGACCGGTGACGCGCAGGTCAACAACCAGAACTACGTCGTCGCCGGCTCGTTCCGCTCGGGCGAGAACGAGATGGACCGCACGCGCATCTACCTCGCGCGCAGCGATCTGTCCGACCTGCTCGGAGGCACGCGCCAGTTCACGCAGGTGCTCTTGCGCCTGAAGGACTACGACGAGTACTCCGCTCCGCTCGTTGCGGACCTGCGCCTGTCGCTGGCCGAGCGCGGCCTCATCCGCGGCGGCGAGTGGGGACTCTCCGAGGTGCGCACCTGGGAGGAGTTCAACCAGAACCTGCTCGGCGCGATCGAGAACGAGCGCGTGCTGATGGCGATCATGCTCAGCCTCGTGCTCGTCGTCGCCGGCTTCACGATCTTCGCCATCCTTTCGATGATGGTGACCGAGAAGCGCCGCGACATCGGCATCCTGCGCGCGCTCGGCGCGACGCCGCGCGGCATCCTCGACCTGTTCCTCTTGATCGCGTTCTGGGACGCGTTGCTCGGGACGATCATGGGCGCGGTCGTGGGCACGTGGGCCGCGCTGCGCATCGATCCGATCGAGCGCGCGCTGTCCGACGCGTTCGGCGTGCAGATCTTCAACCGCGACGTCTACATGTTCGATCACATCCCCGCGATCGTCGAGCCGTCCAGCGTCGCGCTGATCGTGATCGGTGCGTTCTGTTGCGCGCTGCTGTTCGCCGCCGTCCCCGCCTGGCGCGCGGCGCGCCTCGACCCGCTCACCGCCCTGCGATATGAGTAGCACGATCACCAGCGCGCACGGGAGCGACACGGCGGGCGAGGCCCTGCGTGGCGGCGCTCCGACACCGGCGACCGACCCCGTGCTTCGCGCGCACCAGGTCCGGCGCTCGTTCTCGATGGGCTCGCGCTCGCTCGAGATCCTGCACGGCATCGACCTCACGCTGCACGCCGGCGAGCTCGTCGCGCTGGTCGGCGCCTCGGGCGCCGGCAAGTCCACGCTGCTGCACATCCTCGGCGTGCTCGACCGTCCGGACGACGGCAAGCTCGAGGTCGGCGGGCGCGACGTGTGGAGCCTGTCGACGAACGAGCGCGCGCGCCTGCGCAACCTCGAGATCGGCTTCGTCTTCCAGTTCTACCACCTCCTGCCCGAGCTCAACGCGGTCGAGAACACGCTGCTGCCCGCGATGATCGAGCTGTCCTGGCTCGAGTACCAACGCGCGAAGAAGAAGCTCCGCGCGCGCGCGGTCGACATGCTCGTGCACTTCGGACTCGCCGACCGGCTCGAGCATCGCCCCGGCGAACTGTCCGGTGGCGAGCGTCAGCGCGTCGCCATGGCGCGCGCGCTCCTGCAGAACCCGAAGATCCTGCTCGCGGACGAGCCGACGGGAAACCTCGACAGCTCCACCGGCGAGACCGTGCTCGAGCTGCTCTTCGAGGAACAGCGTCGACGCCAGCTCGCGATGATCCTCGTCACGCACGACTCGCGCCTCGCCGACCGCTGCGGCCGCGTGCTGATGATGGAAGACGGCATCGTCCAGGCCGACTCGGCGCACCCCGTTCCGGACTGAGACCGCCGCCGCCGCTCAGCCCGCGCCGTTCACCGGCGCGCCGCCCCAGCCGAGGCGATCGCGCAGCCGGCGGTACGGATCGAGGCCCGGCATCGCGTACAGCGGGTAGCGTTCCGGATGGCGCGTGACGCGCAGCTCGTCGCCGTGCTCGAGCGAGTGGTAGGCCTGCCCGTCGACGACGAGCGTCGTCGTCGAACCGGGCGAGTTGAGCTGGATCGTGAAGGCGCTCCCGGCGTCGAGCACGATCGGCCGGTTGGCGAGGCCCTGCGAGCAGATCGGCGTGACGACGAGCGCCTCGACCGCGGGCACCAGGATCGGCCCGCCGGCCGAGAGCGAGTACGCGGTGGACCCGCTCGGCGTGGCGAGGATCAAGCCGTCGGCGCGATACTCCGTCACCCAGTCGTCGCCCACCGACAGCGACGCGCGCAGCATGCCCTGGTGGGAGTCGCGCTGCAACGTCACGTCGTTGAGCGCGACCATACTGCGCGTCTCGCCCTGCGCGTCGGTCCACTCGGCGCGCAGCCGCATGCGATGCTCGACCTTGCACTCGCCGCGCAGCACGTGTTCGAGCGTGTCGCGCCAGCGCGTCGCCGGTGTCGAGGCGAGGAACCCCACGCGGCCGAGGTTGATCCCCAGCGTACGGACCGGCTCGGCCGCGAACGCGCGCACCGCGCCGAGCAGCGCGCCGTCGCCCCCGAGCACGATCACGAGGTCCGGCGCAGCGGCGGATCGCGTCGCGCGGTCGCTCGCCTCGCGCGCGAGGCAGAAGGCGCGAATGTCCGTCTCGAGCCCGACCTCGTCGACGCGCGCGGCGAGCCACGGACGCAGTTCGCTCGCGAGCTCGCGCACCTCTTCCTTGGCAAAGTTGGCGAGGATCAACGCTCGACGAATCATGGAGGCGACGACCGGCGGCCGTTGAGGATTCAGACGAGCTTCGCGCGCAACGCCGCGAGGCAGGACTTCTCGATCCCGTCCGCGTCGAGCCCGAGCGACGCGAGTTGCTCGTCGCGCGAGGTCATGTGATCGATGTAGCGATCCGGGATCCCGAGGATGCGCACGGCTGCCTTGGCGTCCGGTGTGCGGCTCGCGGACTCGAGCACGGCCGCGCCGAAGCCGCCGGCGCGCTGGTGCTCTTCGATCGCGACGACCAGACGGCAGCGGCGCAGGTCGCGCGCGAGCAGCTCGTCGTCGAGCGGCTTCACGAAGCGCGCGTCCACGAGGCCGGCGTCCACGCCGCGCTGCTTCAGGCGCTGGACCGCCACGCGCGCCTGGCGCACGAGCGCGCCGGTCGCCCACAGCATGATCTCGTTGCCCTCGATCAGCTCCTCGGCCTTGCCGGGCTCCATCTCGCGCCGCTCGTCCGCCTCGATCATCTCGTCGACCGGGCAGGTGTCGCGCGGATAGCGCAGGGCCACGGGGCCCGCGTCCCGGCGTACGGCCATGTCGAGCATGCGGCGCATGTCCGTGGCGTCGCGCGGCGCGGCGATCACGAAGCCCGGCAGCGTGCGCAGGTACGCGAGGTCGAACACGCCGTTGTGCGTCGGGCCGTCCTGTCCGACGAGGCCGGCGCGGTCCATGCAGAACGTGACCGGCAACCCCTGGAGCGCGACCTCCTGGAAGACCTGGTCGTAGGCGCGCTGCAGGAAGGTCGAGTAGATCGCGACAACCGGTCGCAGCCCGGCCTTCGCCATGCCCGCGGCCATCGCAACGCCGTGCTGCTCGCAGATTCCGACGTCATGGAAGCGGTTGGGGAAGCGCTCGGCGAACTCCGTGAGCCCGGTGCCCGACGGCATGCCGGCCGTGATCGCGTGGACGCGAACGTCGCGCTCGCAGATCTCCTTCAGCGACGTGGCGAACGCCGCGGTGTACGCGGGCCCGGTCTTCGGCGCGGAGTCGGTCTCGATCTTGCCGAGCAGCTCCTCCGGCGGCGGGCTCTTCTTCGCGGGCTTGGCCGCGTGCACGCGCTCGGGGTGCGTCGGCGCGGACGGATGCCCCTTGCCCTTCTCGGTCAGCGCGTGGAGCAGGACGACGCCGTCGAGACGTTTGACCCGTTCGAGGCTGTCGACCAAGTAGCCGACGTCGTGCCCGTTGACCGGACCGACGTACGTCACGCCGAGCTCCTCGAACACGTGTCCCTGCACGATCGTGTGACGCAGGACCTCGCGCACTTGATCGATGACGTCCTCGATCTTGTTGCCGATGAGCGGGATGGACTGCAGCAGCCCGTGGATCTCCTGCTGCGCGCGCTGCACGACGCGCGCCGAGCGGATGCGCGACAGGTACTTCGCGAGCGCGCCGACCGACTTGGAGATCGACCACTCGTTGTCGTTGAGCACGACGAGCATGCTCTCGCCGCTCGCGCCCGCGTGGTTCAGCGCTTCGAACGCCACGCCCGCGCCGAGGCTCGCGTCCCCGATGACGCTGACGACGTGCGGACGGTTGGCCTCGTGCGCGGTGCCCATCGCCAGCCCGAGACCGAGGCTGATGCTCGTGCCCGCGTGCCCGGTGTGGAACAGGTCGTACTCGGACTCGCCCGGATGCGTGAAGCCGCACAGACCATCCGTCTGGCGCAGCGTCGGGAAGCGGTCCCTCCGACCCGTCAGGATCTTGTGCACGTACCCCTGGTGGCTGACGTCGAAGACGCAGCGGTCGCGCCGGAAGTCGAACACGTAGTGCAGCGCGACGGTCAGCTCGACGACGCCGAGGTTGCTGCCCAGGTGCCCGCCGGTCTGTTGCACGGAGCGCAGCAGGAACTCGCGGATCTCCGCGCAGAGCTGCGGCAGCTCCTCGCGCGACAGCGCCTTCAGGTCGGCCGGCGAGAGGATCCGATCGAGGATCGCTTCGGTGCGGCGCTGGACGTCGGACTCGGACATGGACTGAGGGGGCGCGGTTCCGGCAGGGCGCTCCGGCCCCGCTCGAAGGGGAGATCTTACCTCGAAACCAGGCTCGCGTTTCCAGCCCGGCCGCGCAAGGCGAACTTCGACGGGGCAACGAGCAGGCCGCGGTGGAACTCACCACGGGCTGCTAGGCCCGGCGCTCGAGAACGAATTCGACCAATTCGGCCGCCAGGACGCCGGCCTCGCGACGCGCTCCGGAGTCGTTCGACCAGCCCAGGGCGGCGAGCGAGTCGCGCGCCTCCTGGGCCAGCTCGCGCGCCCGCGCCCGGCCCTGCTCGAGTCCGACCGTGGCGACCAGGGTCGCGCGTTCGAGCGCCGCGTCCTTGCCGGGCGTCTTCCCGAGCGTTCCCGCGTCGCCGGTGACGTCCAGCAGATCGTCCACCGCTTGGAAGGCGAGCCCGAGGGCGCGCCCGAAGCGCAGCGCTCCCGCGCGCTCGTCGGCCGTGGCTCCCGCGGCGATCGCGCCCATCTCGCACGCGGCGCCGAACAGCGCCGCCGTCTTCCGCGCGTGCATGTCGACGATCGCAGGCAACGTCTTCTCCGCGCCGACTTCGAGCGAGAGATCGAGCACTTGTCCGCCGACCATGCCCGACCCACCCGCCGCGGTGGCGAGCGCCACGACGAGCGCTGACACGGCGGCCGCATCGCTCGCCGCGCCGGACGCGAGCACCTCGAACGCCAGTGCTTGCAACGCGTCGCCGACGAGCACCGCGGTCGCCTCGCCGAACTCGACGTGACAGGTGGGCCGGCCGCGGCGCAGATCGTCGTCGTCCATGCACGGCAGGTCGTCGTGCACGAGGCTGTACGTGTGGATCAGCTCGAGCGCCGCGGCGGGGCGCGTCGCCTGCGCGTCGCTTCCGCCGAACGCGTGACAGAACAGGCGCACGAGCGCGGGGCGCAGGCGCTTGCCGCCGCCGAAGAGCGCGTAGCGCATCGCGCGGTGCAGCTCGGCCGGATGCGCGTCCTCGCACGGCACGAGCTCGTCGAGCGCGCGGTCCGCCCACGCGCGCGACGCCTCGAACCATTCCGGCAGCGCGGTCGCCGCTCGGCCGCTCATTCGTGCAGCGCGCCCGCGTCGGGATCCGCTTCGAACGGGCGCAGCGCGCCCTCCGCGTCGCGCGTCAGCTCCTCGACACGCCGCTTGTGCGCCTCGAGCGTCTCGTGGCACAGCTTGAGGTGCTGGATGCCCTCCTGATACCGACCGATCGCACCCTCGAGGTCGAGGCCGCCGCCCTCGAGCTCGGCGACGATCCCCTCCAACTTCGCCAACCGTGCGTCGAACCCCGGCTCGTCCTGCTGCGCTTCACTGCTCATGGGAGGGATCTTAGCAGCTACGTGGCGGCGGGAATCGCCTTGCGGATCAGAGACTCGACCGCGTCGCGCGTGGGGAGCGATGAGATCGCGCCCGCGACGCTCGACGCCAGCGCCCCCGCGGCGCATCCGTAGCGCACCGAATCCTTGAGCCGCTCGCCCTCTGCGCGCATCGTCGCGAGCGCGCCGACGAACGCGTCGCCCGCACCGGTCGAGTCGACGCAGTCGACGGGAAACGCTTCGAAGCTCTTCATCTCCTGCCCGTTGAAGTGAATCGCGCCCTCGGCACCGAGCGTGATCACGACGCGGTCCGGTCCGAAGCTCGCCAGTCGGCGCGCGAGGCCGGTCGGCGCGACTTCGCGTTCGTCGTCGCCCACGAGCGTCGCGGCTTCGTCGCGGTTCACGACCAGGAGATCGACGTCGCGCAGGATGTCCGTGGACAGCCCCTCCGCCGGCGCCGCGTTCAGGAGGATGACGGTGTTCGACTTGAGCGCGATCTCGATCGCGCGCCGGTTCGTCTCGAACGGGATCTCCGCCTGGAGCAGCAGCACGTCCGCCTCGGCGATGATGCCCGACGCTTCTTCGATGTCCTCGGGCGTGCAGCGCCAGTTCGCGCCCGACGCGACGACGATCGAGTTCTCGCCGCTGGGCACGACCGTCACGAAGCCGATGCCCGTGTGCTCCTTCTCGCAGGTCCGCACGCGCTGGATGTCGATGCCCTCGCCCGCGAGCACGCCGCGCAGCTTCGATCCCCAGTCGTCGTCGCCGAGGCATCCGACGAGGCTGACCTGCGCGCCCATGCGCGACGCAGCGACGGCCTGGTTCGCGCCCTTGCCACCCGGGTGGACCTCGAAGGCTCCGCCGAGCAGCGTCTCGCCGGGGCGCGCGAAACGCTCCGCGCGCACGACGAGATCCATGTTGATCGAACCGACGACGCAGACGGATGTACTCATGAGGTTGGGCCTTCTCGTTTCACGAGACGGAGCGCGCGGTCACGCTTCGCGTACCGACACCCAGAGCCCGTCGCCGATCGGAACGATCACGCCGTGCAATCCGTGGGTCTCGGCCATCAAGTCATTGAACTTCCGCACCGCGCCGACCTCGGGGTCCGTCGGCGCATCGTCGAGCAGCTGCCCGAAGGCGAACGCGTTGTCGACGAGGATGAGGCCGCCCTTCTTGACGATCCTCATGCACTCCGAGAGGTACGTGGGGTACCCGGACTTGTCGGCGTCGAGGAACGCGGCGTCCGCCGAGTCGTCCGCGAGCGTGCGCAGCACGTCCGCGCCCGCGCCGCGCAACACGTCGACCTTGCCCGCGACGTCCGACTTGGCGATCCAGGACTCGGCGAAGTCGGCGTGCTTGTCGGACAGCTCGATCGTCCGGACGCGTCCGCCCTCCGATTCCGGGGGCAGCGCGCGCGCCATGGCGATCGCCGACAGCCCCGCGAGCGTCCCCACTTCGATCACGTCCTTCGCACCCGCCGCCTTCAGCAGGATCTGCATGAAGCTCGACTGTTCGGCCGAGATCCAGATCGCGGGGATGCCCGCGGCCACGGCGGCTGCCTTGAGCTCGAGCAGGAACGCGTCCTCGCCGCGCGTGTGGGCGGCGACGTAGGCGAAGTGCTCGGCGGTAACGAGGGTGGACGACGAAGACATGGGTGGGTGCGAGGGGAGCGGGGATCGTAGCGCCCGAAACGCATCTCGGCCCGTCCCGGCACGCGGGAATAGCGCCGCGCGCACAAGTCCGGTGGGCTCGGTCGTTTAGGACCCTCGCGCGGTGCTCGAGCGCACCTTCGGCCGCGGCCACGGCACGATGAGCGGGCGCGCCTCGGTCCCCTCCTCCGCGGGCCCGCTTCCATAGTGGAGGTGCGGTCCGTACACGGGCTTGAGAACGTCCTCGCGCAGCACGTCGCGCGGCGCGCCGCTCGCGACGACGCGTCCCCCATCGAGCAGCAGGATGCGGTCGGCGAAGCGCCCGGCCAGGGCGAGCTCGTGCGTGGCGATCAGCGCGCCCCGCCCGCCGGCCTCGCTCGACTCGGCCGTGCGCTCGTGGACGAGTCGCGCGAAGAGTTCGAAGAGCAGCACCTGGTGCTCCGGGTCGAGCGCGGCGGTCGGCTCGTCGAAGAGCAACAGCCGCGCCTCCTGCGCGAGGGCGCGCGCGACGAGCACACGCTGGCACTGGCCGCCCGACAGCTCGCCCAGTCGCCGGTGCTCCCACTCCTCGGCGTCGGCTTCGCGCAGCGCGCGCCGCACCGCTTCGCGATCGCCGTCGCGCGCCTTCCCCCACCATCCGAGATACGGATAGCGGCCGCCGAGCACGAAGCCGGCGACGTCCGAATCGGGCAGGGCCTGGAGCACCTGCGGGACGGACGCGATCGCGCGCGCACGCTCGCGCGAACCGAGACCGGACACGGGGCGTCCCTCGAGCGCGATCGTTCCACCCGTCGCGGTCAGCACGCCGGACAACGCGCGGAGCAGCGTGGACTTGCCTGAGCCGTTCGGCCCGAGCACGCAAACGACTTCGCCGGCCGACAGGTCGAGGTCGACGGCGTCGAGGGCGCGCAGCCCGCCGTCGTACTCGTGCGTCAGCGCGCGCACTTCGAGCAGCGTCACCACGACGAAACGAGCCTCCGATTCTTCACGAGCAGGAAGAGGAAGAACGGTCCGCCGACGAGCGACATGAGCACGCCGGGACGGATCCCGACGTCCGCGAACCACGTGCGCTGGGCCACGTCGCATCCGAGCAAGAACACGGCGCCGAGCAGCATCGAGAGCGGCAGCAAGGCGCGGTGCGACGCGCCCGAGATCGAACGCACGACGTGCGGAACGACGAGCCCCACGAACGGAATCTGACCGGCGACCGAGACCGCCGCCGAAGTCGCGAGCGTCACGGCGAAGATCACGAGCGCCTTGATGCGCTGCACCGGAACGCCGAGCGCCTCGGCGTCCTCCTCTCCACCGGCGAACAGGTCGAGCTCGAGCGCGACGAACGGAACGACCGCCGCCGAGCACACGAGCGCGCCCCACACGAGCCCCACTTGCCAACCCGAGCGGTCGTCGAGCGTGCCGAAGGTCCACGCGAGGATCGCGCGCGACACCTCGAAGTCCTGCAGCGTGAACGACTGCAGCGCGGCGAGGACGCCGCCGACGAGCGTGTTCATCGCGATGCCGGCGAGGAGCAGCGTCGGAACGGAGAGCCGGCGTCCGGTGGTCGCGAGCGAGACGACGATCCACGTCACCAGCACGGCGCCCGCGAGCGCGCACGCGGTCACGAGCGCGGGCGTGATGAGATTCGAGCGCAGCGCGACGAGCCCGGAGCCATACCCTCCGATCAGCGCGATCGCGACGGACGCGCCGAGCACGGACCCCGCGGTCACGCCGACGACGCTCGGCGAAGCGAGCCCGTTGCGAAAGAGCCCCTGCAACAGCGCCCCCGCCAGCGCGAGCGACGCCCCCACCGCACCCCCGGTCAGCGCGCGCCACAGCCGCAGCTCGACGATCGCCTGGGCCGGCGCGCCGAGCCCCTCGCCCCACCCGACCGAACCGGCCAGTCCGCGCGCGACGTCGCCGAACGAGAACGCGTACTTGTCGTCGAGCCCCGCGCGCACGGACGCGTAGGTCAGCAGCACCCACGCGAGCGCGAGCGTCACGCCGAGGGTCCACGCGCCGCGCGTCTTCAAGCGCATCTCAGATGCGCGCGCGGTCTCACGCGTCCCATTCGAAGCGGACGGGAATCTCGACGCTCGGATGCAGGCTCGCGTGCACGGGGCAGGTCAGCGCCGCGCGCTCGAGCGCCGTGCGCTGCTTCGTGTCGCGACCACCTTCGACCGCGGGCACGCGAATGACGACGTCGACCTTGCCGATGCGGCGTCGCGGGTCGGCGACCATGTGCTTCTCCACGTCGACCGTCGTGCCGACGAGCGACCAACCGTGTCGCTCGGCGACGATCCCCATGGTCGTCACCATGCACGCTCCGAGCGCGGTCGCCACGAGATCGGTCGGAGAGAACGACTCGCCCTTGCCCTGGTTGTCGACGGGCGCGTCGGTGGTGAGCTGCGACGACGACGGGCCGTGCGTGGCCTGGCAGTGCAGCTCTCCCTCGTAGACGGTGTGGATCTTGACCATGGTTGCCCTCGCTTCGTTCGTTGCGCTCGCGCCTCAGTCCTTGGCGTACACGACCTGGCCGTCGATCACGGTCATCAGAACCTCGGCCTCGAGCAGGTTGGCGGGCGTCGCGCGAATCGGGTCGATCGACAGCACGGTCATGTCGGCGAAGTAGCCCACGTGCAAACGGCCGCGATCCGCCCCCTCGCCGACGGCGCGCGCGGCACCGTACGTGAACGCCGCGACCGCTTCGGCGCCGTTCAAGCGCTGCTCCGGCTGCCAACCGCCGGCCGGGTTGCCGCGCTTGTCCTGGCGCGTCCGCGCGGCGTACAGACCGCCGATCGGATTCGAGGGTTCGACCGGGAAGTCGCTGCCGAAGGCGAGCCGCGTCACGTCCGACGCCAACCGCCGCCACGCATAGGCGCCGCGCGCGCGCTCCGCGCCGACGCGCTCCTCGGCCCAGCGCATGTCCGACGTGGCGTGCGTCGGCTGCATCGATGCGACGATGCCGAGCTGTTCGAAGCGACGCCAATCCGCTTGCGACACGATCTGCGCGTGCTCGACGCGCGGCTGCAGCGCCTTGAACGCGGGATCGCGCCGGATGCGCGCCTCGTAGGCGTCGAGCACGATGCGGTTCGCGCGATCGCCGATCGCGTGCGTCGCCGGCTGCAAGCCGGCGTCGGCGAACGTGTCGACCAGCTGCTGGAACTCCTCGGCCGACATGCGCGCGAGCCCCGTCTCCTGCGGCGCGTCCGTGTACGGTTCGAGCAGCGCGGCGCCGCGCGAACCGAGCGCGCCGTCGAGCATCAGCTTCGTGCCGACGACGCGGTGCGTGCTCGCCGGATCGCGGTCGTGCGCGCGCGGATAGCGCGCGAGCACGTCGTCGGGGAGACCGCCGTTCCCCCACAGGTACGAGAGGATGCGCAGCTTCAGCTCGCCGCTCGCCTCGAGCTCCTCGAAGAGCGCCGCTTCGGAGGCCGAGACGCCCATGTCGTGGATGCACACGAGCCCCTCGGCGAGCAGGTGCTCCTGCGCGAGCAGGATGCGGCGCCGCCGGGTCGCGCGATCGACGCTCGGAACGTGGCGTCCGACGAACCCCATCGCGGTGTCGATCAGAACACCGGTCGGGCGACCGACCTCGTTGACGACGACCCTGCCGCCCTCGACGGTCGGGATCGGGTCGGCGTCGAGCAGTCCGGCGATCTCGAGCGCCTGCGCGTTCGCGAGCGCCGCGTGCCCGTCGACGCGACGCACGAGCACCGGGTTGTTCGCGACCGCGCGGCTGAGCGCTTCGTGATCGGGGAACTGCGCGCCGGGCCAGAGCGTCTGATCCCAGCCACGCCCGGTGATCCACGTGCCGGGCGCTTGCGTCGCGGCCCGCGCCGCGACGCGCTCGACCAACTCTTCGTACGAGCTGCACCCGACGAGGTCCACCTGTTCGAGCGCGCCGCCGAGCCCCGACACGTGGCCGTGCGCGTCCTGCAACCCGGGAATCGCGACGCCACCGCCGAGGTCCACCGTGTGCACGGGGCGTCCCGGCTCGACCTCGCTCAGATCGAAGGCGACCACGCGTCCCGTCGCTTCGTCAACGACCAGGCTGCGCACCGGATCGGCGAGCGGGTCGACATAGATCGTGCCGTTCGTGAAGACGGTGACGGGAGCGAGTCCGCGCCCCGCGCGCCCCTCGTCGGGGTCCGCCGACTTGCACGCGTACAAACCGACGAGCGCGACGACAACGAGCGAGCGAATCCGTTTGGACGCGACGTTCGCGCGCCCCCGGCGATGGAGCATGGCGTTCATGCCGCGCAGCGTAAGTGGACGATCCCGCGCGCGCCACCCGCGCGGGCTGGTCCTCCGCAAACGCCCCCGTGCGCGCGCGTCCATCGGCAGCTACGCTGCCCCGATGAGCACACTGACGAACAAGACGGCGCTCGTCACGGGCGCATCGGCGGGCATCGGTCGCGCGACGGCCGAGGCGCTCTCGAAGGCCGGCGCGAAGGTCGTCCTCGCCGCGCGCCGACGCGACCGACTCGAGGCCGCCGCCGCCGCCTGCGGCGACACCGAGGTCGTGCAGCTCGACGTCCGCGACGCCGCCGCCGTCGAGCGAGCCCTCGGCGCTCGCACGTTCGACATCGTCGTCGCGAACGCCGGTCTCGGACGCGGCGTCGACAAAATCCACGAGGGCGACCCCGCCGACTGGGCCGAGATGCTCGACACGAACGTCAAGGGCCTCCTGCACGTCGTCCGCCACACGCTCCCGTCCATGGTCCGAGCCGGCCGCGGCGACCTCGTCGTCCTCGGCAGCGTCGCCGGCCGCCAGGTCTACCCCGGCGGCAACGTCTACTGCGCGAGCAAGCACGCCGTCCGCGCCCTCTACGAAGCCATGCGCCTCGACGCCGCCGGCAAGGGCGTGCGCTTCACCACCGTCGACCCCGGCATGGTCGAAACCGAGTTCAGCTTGGTCCGCTTCCGCGGCGACACCGAGAAAGCGAGCGACGTGTACGCCGGCATGACGCCCCTCAGCCCCGCCGACGTGGCCGACGCGATCCTCTACGCACTCACGCGCCCCGCGCACGTCAACATCGGCGAGATCGTCCTGTGGCCGACCGACCAAGCGAGCACGACGACGGTGCGGCGCGACGGGTAGCGCGCAGCTCGGTGCGGGAAGCACCCGCACGGCGCGCCGCACAGCGCCGCGCGTGAAGCGGCAGCGCCCGCGGCCCGCAACACGCGAGCGCAGCGAGCCTGTGTTGCAGCGGCGCGCCTCGCGCCGCGCGTTAAACGGGCGCCTGCGGCCGGCGGGACGCGAGCGAAGCGAGCCTGTCCCGCAGCGGCGCGATAGCGCCGCGCGTCAAACGGTGGGGACGTGCTCGAGTCCCCGAA
>JAJDEV010000009.1 GCA_029259605.1 Planctomycetota bacterium
CAGCGCGCGCTGCTCGGCGACGCGCACGCGGACGTGGCGGAGACGCGCGTGCTCGTCGGGTTGCTGCGCACCGACGAGGCGCGCTACGACGACGGCGAGCGCGAGATCCGCGGCGGCCTGGCGACGCTCCGGCTCGCGCGCGGCGCCGCGCACCCGTCCGTTGCGCGCGCGACGGCCGCGCTCGGGCGCGTGCTCGAGGCGCGCGGCCGCTACGACGAAGCGATCCGCGCGAGCGAGGAGGCCGTCGCCCTGTTCGCGCGCGACGGCGGCGAGGGCAGCGCCGAGCACACCGCCGCGCTCGGCCAGCTCGCCGACGCGCACTACTACGCCGGACACTACGCGGTCGCCGACGAGCTGAACCAGCGCGTCCTCTCGGCCACGCGTCGCGTCCACGGCGAGCGCCACCCGCGCGTCGCGGACGTCTTGATCAACCTCGGGGCATCGCTCGGCGATCGCGGCAAGTACGCCGAGGCCGAGGCGTTCTACCGCGACGCGCTCGCCATCCTCGAGGAGTTCCACGGCGCCGATCACTTTCGCACCGCGTCCGCCAAGACCGTGCTCGGCCGCGCGCTCGTCTATCAGAAGCGTTTCGACGCGGGCGTGCGCCTGCTCACGGACGCGCTCGCCATCCAGGAGCGCGTGCACGGACGCGTGCATCCGCGCGTCGCCTCCGCGCTCAACGACCTCGGTTCGGCCGCGCTCCAACAGAACGCCTTCGACGAAGCGGAGGCGCACTTCACACGCATGGGCGAGATCTACGCCGTCGTGTACGCCGACGAGCACTACCTGCAAGGCATCGCGACGTCGAACCTGGCGAGCGTGATGACCGCGCGGGGCGACGACGTGCGCGCGGAGGCGCTCTACCGTGCCGCGATCGCCAACTTCGAACGCACGCTCGGCGCCGACCACCTGAACACGGGCATCGGGCGCATCAAGCTCGGACGTGCGTTGCTGCGGCAGGAGCGCTACGCGGAGGCCGAGCTGGAAACGCGCGCGGGCCACGACATCGTACACGCGCAGGCGAGCCCGTCCGTGAGCTGGCTGCGCGAGGCGCGCGAAGACCTCGCGGCCGAGTACGAGGCGTTGGGCGATGCGGAGCGCGCGGCGACGTTTCGCGGCGCCGCGTCCGACGGAGGCTGAGCGCGGCTCAGTCGGTGGAATCGCGCGCGTAGCCGCCGCAACGCACCACGGGCTGCGGCGGGTACTTCGGGAACGCGGCGTCGAGCTTGGCGAGCTGGCAGAACAGGAAGCGCGAGCCGTTCGGCGACGTGACGAGCTTCACGTGCGCGCACGATTCGCACAGGCTCGTCATTCGAGGCGCGCCTCGACCGTCGCCTCGACGGACTCGTCGCCGCCGCCGGTGAGATGCACGCGGATCACGTTCGCCGTGCAGCAGACCGGGCAGTCCTCGACATACTCCTGGTCCGTGCCGGCGGAGACGTCGATCGGGATGACGATCGGCTCGCCGCACGAGTCGCAGACGTAGTCGACTTCGTCGTCGTCCTCCGACGCGAGAACCGCGTCCTCGTCGAGGTCCTCGATCGAGTCGCCGAAGCGATTGAACGCGGCATCGCGTCCGTTGGCGTCGGAATCCATGGCGTCCTTCTGGGGCTACGCGCGACCCTGGGGAACGGGTCGCGGACGGCGCGCGATCCTGCCAGCCGCGGCGTCCGATCTCAACCCGCGGGCGGGTCCCGTCAGCCGTCGACGCTCCGCAGCGCGCGCACGCGTCCGCGCGCCGAGTCGCCGCACCAGAACGTCCCGTCGCGCTCGGCGTGGATGCCGCTCGGCAGGAACCCGGCCTCGACCTGCAGCGCGTCGAGCGTCGCGCCGGTCGTCGGGTCGAGCCGGCGCACCTCAGTCTCCTGCTCGGCGCTCTCGTCGTCGCGCTCCCAGGCGCCGATCCACAGGGCGTCGTCGGCCCAGGCCACGCCGGTCACGAGCCGACCGGTGTGCAGCGTCGCGAGCACGCTCCCCGTGCGCGGGTCGATCTTCATGACCTCGCGCTCTGCGAAGCGTCCGACCCACAGCGCGCCTGCGGCCCACGCGATCCCCGACCCGCCGGCCGGGATCTCGGTCGAGCTCAGAACCTCGCCGGACGCGGGGTCGATCTCGAGCAAGGTGGCGTGCGAGAGCCCCCACAGGTGCTCGCCGTCGAACGTCAGACCGCTCGTCACGCGCAGGCCGCCGAGTCGGCGCACGACCTCGCCCGTCTCGGGGTCGAGCGCGACGAGGTCGTTCGCGTAACGGTCGACGAGCCAAACGTGCATGCCGTCGTGCGTCACTCCCGAGACGCCGCGAACGCCGGCGATGGAGTGGTCGTGCAGAGTCGAGGTCGCTTGCTTCATTCGGTCAGCTCCTTGGTGGTTCGAGTTCCGGGGTCGTGCCCCGTGGATCGCATCGGATCCGACCGGCCGCGTTCGCGCGAGGAACATCGTTGGCGCGCATCGCTCACCAGCGCGCGATGCCCATGCGCGCCACCTGCGGCACGAACCCCGAGCGCGGATCGCAGCGCGCGTAGCGCATCGAGCGCGACCCGCCCACCGCGCGCACCGCTCCCGCGTCGACCAGCTCGCCGAGCCGGCGCTGCACCGAGCGCAACGGCATGCCGCTCGCGACGGCGAGCGAACGCGCGGACCAAGCCGCCCCGTCCCACAGCATCGCCTCGAGCACCGACGCGCCCTGGCCCGCGCGATCGTCGGTCCACGGAACGACGCGCACGAGGCGCGCTCCGTCGGGCAGACAGAGACGCAGCGCGCCCGCTTCGCTCACCACGCGCGCGTTCGCGCCGAGCGAACGACGCAGACGGGCGAGCGCCGTCTTCAGGCGCGCGCGATGCGACTCGTCCGCGTCGGCGCCGTCGAAGAGCCGCGCGACGAGCGCGTCCGCGGCAACCGCATCGGGATGCTGCTCGACGAGCGTCGCGAGCAGCCCGAAGACGGTCGTGCGACTCGCGAGGTCCTCGTCGAAACCGCGCCCGGCGATCCAACGCCGGCGCAACGCGTCCAGAACGAACGTGTCGCCGCGAGCGTCCAGCAGCGCGCCGAGCTCCACGACGCTCGCCGCGCTATCGGCGGCGCCGGCCTCGATCACGCGCGCGAGCGGCGCCAGCAGGCCCTGCGCGTAGGTGGCCGTCTCGTGCCTGAGGAGCGCGTGCTCGGCGCGCGCGGCGTGGTCGCGCGCGGCCTCCGCCGCCGCGTACGCCTCGGCTCCGCGCAGGCGGCGGGCGAGGCCCTCGGAGCGCGCGAGTTCGGCGCACGCGAGAACGAGCGCGTCGTCCGCGCCCGCGCCGATCGCGCGCGCCTCGTCGACGTCGCGACTCGCGCAAGGCAGGTCGCCGGCGAGCACGGACAGGCGCGCGCGGACGAGCAGCAGCCACGCGCGGTTGCGCGCGTCCCCCACGTCGCTAAGCGCGTCGAGCGCGAACTCGAGCTCGGCGCTCGCAACGCCGAGCTCGCGTTGGGCGACGCGCACCTCGGCGCGCGCCGCGAGCGCGCGCGCCCGAGCGGACGCGTCCCCCGCCTCGTCGAACAACCGCGACGCTTCGTCGAGCAGTTGCAACGCGTCGTCGTGCGCGCCGAGCTGCGCGAGCGCGATGCCCCGCAGCGCGCGCGCGTGCGGATTCTCGAGGACGCCGAGCGTGTTCAGGACGCCGAGGCTGTCGCCGGCGCCGAGCAACCGCGACGCGCGCGCACAGAGGGCTCCGGCGTCGACCGACGAATGACTCGGGTTCATGGGCTGCATCGGGGCGCGTACACCGTAGCAGCTCGTCGAAAAGCCCATGACACCCTGGCGTCGGCGGCGCGTCGCGCCGCAAGCGATACGCCCGCGTAGCACCGCTCGGAGAGGCGCGCGGAGCGATCGGGCGCGAAGGGCACGCGCGCGGCGATCCGGGCTCGAACGCGACATCCGCGGCACGCGGCACGTACCTTGCTCCTAGGGGAACGACTCCCTCCCACTTCGCGTCGCCCCCCGAAGCCATGCACCGACTCTCCGCGCCCCTCACCCCGCTCGTCTTCCCCCTCGTCTTCCTGCTACTCGCCTCCGCCGTGCACGCGCACGGCGGAACCTATCGCGGTCCCGGATCCGTTCTCCCGCCGACGGGGGACACCGCCGCCGGCGGCTCGGTGCCGAGCGGACCGGGTGCACCGACGCCCACGACCGGCACCGGTGCCGTTCCCGGTGCGCCGCCCAGCACTCCGGGCAGCACGGGCAACACGTCGGGCTTCGCGCCGCTCACGGGCGCCGCGTCGGGCGCCGGCGCGCTCGTCGCTCCCGACCTCACCGTGTGGAACCTGTGGTGGAACTACAACCGCGACGCCTACGTGGACGTGCGCAGCGCGATCCACGCGAGCGACGTCGCGTTCGGCACGGACCGCTTCTTCCTCGCGCGGCGACCGGAGCTCGCACGCGACCGACTCGTTCCGTCGCAGACCGTCATCCGCGAGGTGATCGTTCCTGCCCTCTTCACCGTGCTCGAGGACGAGTCGGACGCCGACATGGTGACCGGCGCGCTGGTCGCGCTCGCCAAGATCGGCGAGGCGAGTGAGGGGGAGAACGCGCTCGCCAAACGCATCACGACCTTCCTCGCCGACCGCAACCAGGAGATCGCGGAGACCGCCGCTATCTCGCTCGGCATCCTCGGCGCGAACGATGCGAACGGCGTGCTCGACGCCCTGATCGCGCTGCTGCACGACCAACCCGCCGGGCGGCGCCTGCTCGGCGACCGAACCGTTCCGTGGCGCACACGCGCCTTCGCCGCCTACGGCCTGGGGCTCGTCGGGAATCGCGAGGCCGCGGACGACGTGCGCGTCCGC
The DNA here is from genome assembly GCA_029259605.1 of Planctomycetota bacterium. Lineage (GTDB taxonomy): Bacteria > Planctomycetota > UBA1135 > UBA1135 > OFTM281. The sequence goes on from JAJDEV010000009.1 coordinate 4,818, forward strand.
GTCGTCGAGACGCTCGTCAGCGCGATCGAGGGCGGCGCGCTCGAGCTCCCGACGCCCGACGTCGCCGTCGCGTGCATCACGGCGCTCGGCATCGTGCCGTTGCCGAGCCTGACCTCGAACGCCGGCGTCGGAACGAAGCGGCGCATCACCGGGCGTCAGGACCAAGTGCGTTGGCTGCTCGCGCTCGGCGAGCGCGAAGGGCTCAACGACGTCGTCGCCGCGCACGTTCCGACCACGATCGCCAAGCTCGTCGAGGGGACTCCGAGGGAGTGGCAGTTGAAGGAGGTCGTGTGCTGGAGTTGGATTCGACGCCTGGCGCAGCCCGTCGGCGTCGACCGTCAGCTCCAGCACAGCCTCGTGCTCGCGCTCGGCCGGTTGGGCGACACGGACGCGGACCGACTCGATCGTGCGATTCAGCAGACGCTGCGCCACGCGACGGAGACGTCGCGCAGCGTGGAGCTCCGCCGCTTCGCGCTGATCGCGCTCGCGCAATCGGCGTCCCGCGTGGGCGACGCGGACGCCGACGCGCCGACGCTCGCCGAAGCGCGCGCGTTCCTCGTCGACCGCCTCGACGGGCGCAGCGCGGACCGGGAGTGGGTCGCGCTCGCGCTCGGCGTGCTCGGCGACGGCGTGCTCGCCGCCGGGGGCGCGCTCGACGAGAAGCTCGACGCGCGGCTCGCCAAGGAGCTCGCCGCCGCGCGCACGCCGCTCGAGATCGGCGCGTTCGCGATCGCCATCGGCATGCGGCGTCAGGTCGCGGCCGAGGAGGTGTTGCTCGAGAAGCTCGAGAGCACGCATGACGACACGGCGCGCGGCACGATCGCGCTCGCCCTCGGGATGTCCGGCGCCACGGGCGCGCTCGAACCGATCGAGCGCCTGGTCCGCCGCTCGAAGTACCGTCCCGAGCTCATGCGCGAATCGGCGATCAGCCTCGGGCTGCTGGGCGACAAGGACGTGGCCGAGGAGCTGATCGACATGCTCGCCGGCGCGAACAGCCTCTCCGCGCAGGCGTCGATCGCCGCCGGCCTCGGGTCGATCGGCGACGCGCGCTCGATCGCGCCGTTGATCAAGCTCCTGCGCGACGGCAACGCCACGCCGCGTGCGCGCGCCTTCGCCGCCGTCGCCCTCGGCATCGTTTGCGACAAGGACCCGCGTCCGTGGAACGCGAAGCTGTCGACGGGCATCAACTACCGCGCGAACACGACGACTCTGACCGACGGCCAGGGCGCGGGGATCCTCGAGATCCTGTAGGGTCGGCGGCGGGTTCTCCCACCCATTGCCGCCGTCCCCCGCAGGAACTCCGCCTTGGTCCACACACTCCGCTCCGCCGTCGCGCTGCTGCTCGCCTCCGCACTCCTCGCCCCGTCGTCGTTCGGGCAGGACCTCTCGCCGGGCGCGCTCGAGCGCGTCGACCGTGTCTTCGCGGTCGAGGACGCGTTCGGCGCCCCGGGCATGGCGGTCGGGATCTACTCCGGTGGCGAGCTGGTCTACGCCAAGGGCTTCGGCATGGCGAACCTGGAGGTCGGGCTCGAGAACGGCCCCGACGTGCTCTACCGCATCGGCTCGACGTCGAAGCAGTTCACCGCGACCGCGGTCGCGCTGCTCGTTCTCGACGGGAAGCTGGACCTCGACGCGGCGCTCACCGAGCACTTCCCCGAGTTCGGCGCGAACGACCCGCCGATCCGCGTGCGCGACCTGCTGCATCACACGAGCGGCATCCCCGACTACATCAACCTGCAGTTCAGAACGGGCGGAGGAAGGCAGGCGTGGTTCACGCCGGCGCAGTCGCTCGAGGTCCTCGCGCACGCCGCGCTCGAGTTCGAACCGGGCACGCGCTTCTCGTACAGCAACTCGAACTACCTCCTGCTCGCCGAACTGGTGCAGCGCGTGAGCGGGCAGACGCTGCGCGACTTCGCGCGCGAGCGCATCTTCGATCCGCTCGGGATGGACGCGACGCGCTTTCAGGATCGGCACGACGAGGTGATCGTCGGGCGCTCCCACGGCTACTCGCCACAAACGGAGGAGGGACGCGGCAACTGGAAGGTCGACATCACGCACCTCGATCACGTCGGCGACGGCGGCGTGTTCACTTCGATCGAGGAGCTCGCCAAGTGGGACGCGAACTTCTACGACAACCGGCTCGGTCACGGTGACGCGCTGCTCGAGCTGCTCCAAACAAGGGGTGTCCTGTCGAACGGCGAGACCACCACCTACGCCATGGGGCTCGGCATCGCGACCTACCGCGGACTTCCGACCGTCTCGCACGGTGGTTCCTGGGTCGGCTATCGCGCGGAGCTCCTGCGCTTTCCCGAGCAACACTTCAGCGTCGCCGTGCTCGCCAACCACGCGAGCGCCCAGCCCACGAGCCTCGCGCGGCGCGTCGCCGAGATCTGCCTCGCCGACGCGATGACGGAGTAGAGCCGCCGTTCGCCCGGGATTCGAATCCCTCCTGCAACCCTCGCGCCCGGCGCCGCTAGCAGGCCACTCCCCCCATGCGTCGCATCACACTCGCCTCGGCCGTCCTGTTCGCGGGGCTGCTCGTCGGCTGTTCGCGCTCCTCGCGCGACGGCGTGACGGTTCCGGGCGGGACGTGCACCGTCACGCCGAGCGCGAGCTGGACGAACACGCTCGCCCTGCCGAACGACCCCTTCGTCCATCGACCGCTCGGCACGACGCTGCCGGCGTGGGTCAAGTTCGCCGTGCTCGAGTGCGATCCGAGCCGCATCGTCATCCAGGACAGCAACGCCTTCCCGTTCCACTACGACTTCGCGACGACCGAGATCGACGGGCTCCTCGGACTCTCGCGCGAGGCGTTCGACCTCGCGACGCTCTACGACGCGAACCGCTACGCGCTGCTCGGCGCGGTGCTGCTCCCGCCGCTCACGCACGCGCGGTCGGGCGACGAGGAGTACGGCCTCCAACTCATCAGCCAGGACCCGCTCGCTCCGAATCGGGTCATCGAGGTCGCGCACCTCGTCCGCGCGAGTCTCGGCGCCGCGCCCACGGCCGAGCTCTACTACATGCCGTCGTTCGAGCAGGAGGCCACGGCGCACGCGAACGCGGCCTTCTTCCAGTCGCGCGGCGTTCCCGTTTCGAGCACCACGCGCTGGTCGCCGGGCGTCGCCGTGTACGCCAGCGGCTGGGCGCTCGGGACGCTGCGCTCGTTCCCGCCCGACGAGCTGTTCGACGCCTACGAGCGCGGCGACCTCGGTCCGTCCGACATCCTGCTCACCGAGGGCGTGCCCGCCAGCGTGCCGCTCGTCGCCGGCATCCTGACGCTCCGCCCGGCGACGCCGAGCTCGCACACGGCGATCCTCGCGCAGACCTTCGGCGTGCCCTTCGGCTTCCTCGCCCAGGAGGCGGACGCCGAGCACGCGCGGTCGCTCGTCGGACGGCGTGTGCTCATGCGCGCCTACGAGACCTTCGCCGTGCCGCGGATCGACGTCGTCGACGTGCAGGACGCGCTCGACGACGCGACCGTCGCCGAGCTGCTCCAGCTCAAACGGCCCGAGGACCTGGACCTCGCCGTCGTCGCGCCGCTCGGCGAGATCGCGCGTTCGACGCAACTCGTCGGACCGGGCGACGCCGCGACGGTCGGCGGGAAGGCCGCGGGATTCGGCGTGTTGAGGCGCTCGATTCCGGACGCCTCGCCGCCCGCCATCGCGCTCTCGTTCGACCTGTGGACCGGCTTCATGGACGCACCGCTCGACGGCGGCGGGACGCTGCGCGACGCCATCGAAGCGCGCCTCGGTGCGTACGCGTTTCCGCCGGTGAGCATGGCCGCGCTCGCCGCGGACCTGAACGACGTCCGCGATTGGATCCGCGATCCGGCGCGGACCTCGTTCGCGCCGGAACACGGGGCCGCCGTGCTCGACGCGCTGCTCGACCCCGCGCACGGCTTCGACCGCGACGCGAAGCTGCGCTTCCGCAGCTCCAGCAACATGGAGGACGCCGAGCGCTTCACCGGCGCCGGGCTGTACGAGAGCGTGTCCGGTTGCGTCCTCGACGACCTCGACAGCGACGAGCTCGGTCCGAGCCACTGCGATCCCGACAAGCCGGACGAGCGCGGTGTGTTCCGCGCGATCCGCAAGGTCTTCGCGAGCTTCTTCGACGAGTCCGCGTTCCTCGCCCGGTTGCGGTACGGCGTCGACGAGCGCGACGTCGGAATGGCGGTGCTCGTCCATCACTCGTTCCCCGACGCGTTCGAGCTCGCCAACGGCGTCGTCACGCTGACGCGCTCGTCGTCGACGTTTTTCACGGTCGACGTCGTCGCGCAGGCCGGCGCGGAGTCCGTCACGAATCCGCAAGCCGGTCAGGTCCCGGAGCTCTCGACCGGGTACGGCTCGGACCTGTTCGAGACCGTGCTCGACCTGCACCAGCACTCGAACCTGCTCCCGATCGGCGCCACCGTGCTCGACGACCCCGTGGACTACGTCGAGCTGGCGCGGCTGGCGAACCTCGCGGCGCTGCGCTTCGGCGTCGAGACGGGCAAGCCACAGTACGTGCTCGAGTTCGAGTTCAAGAAGCTCGCGCCCGGAGGCGCCGCGGTGCCGGCCGGCGGCGTCGTGCTCAAGCAGCTGCGCCAGATCCCCGTGCCCGACACGACGCGGGACATCGAGCCGTTCCTGATCGGCGGCACCGAGGCATACGAGACGAGCCAAGGCGAGGGCTCCAACGTGCTCGCCATCCATCGCCTGAAGTCCGAGCTCGAGCTCACGACGAACAGCGGTTGGCTCGACGACCTGCTCGACCAGGGCACGCTGTACTCCGGCGCCGTGCTGCGGTTCACGGACGGCTGCACGGTGCGCGACCAGACCTTCGACCTCGCCGACCCGCTGCAGGCGATGCAGTTCCGCGACGGCGCCGAGTACGAGCTCGGCCTCGAGCAGTCGACGCTCGCGAACCCGCGCTCGCTCGCGCTGCGCACCCAAGGCCTGCGCACGCGCGTGTCACCCGCCGAGTCCCCCATCCTGCTGCCGCGCGACCTGCCGCTGTGGAGTCTAGGGGCGCGCTACGCACAACCGGTGATGACCTGGGAGGGCGCGCTCGTGCCGACCGTGACCGAAGCCGTCACACTCGGCGAGCCGCGCGACGACGATCCGACCGACATCCTCCAGACGCGGAACTTCGTGGCCGGCGGCGTCGAGGTCGACGTGCGCTTCTTCTGGCCGACGACCGTGGGGCTCTCGGGCGGGTATACGGCGCCGCTCGCCCGCTGGGGCACGACGACGATCACCGGGCTGACGACGATGCCGATCGTGCTCGAGGGCGAGTTCTCCCAGAGCTACCGGCCCGCGCACCACAACTTCTCCGAGGACTTCGTCTTCGCGCCGCTGCACGAGGTCGGCCTGCCGCCGCTCACGCGCGCCGAACTCGACGCGAGCGGCATCCACCTGATCCGCGTGACAGGCTCGCCGTTCGCTCCGAGCGCCACGCAGATCGAGACGTACTCCGCGAGCGACATCGGGCACGCGTGCCCGCTCGCCGTCGCGCGCTGAGCTCGATTCGCTCGACCGGCCTCGGCGAAGTGCGGCGGAAACCGTAGTTTCCGGGAGTCGGCGACCGCGCTCGACGGAAGGACGGGCGATGAAGAGGAACGAAGACGAGTGCTTCGCGCGCTTTCGGCGCACCGGGGACGCGGCCGCGCTGGGCAGCGTCGTCGACCTCGTCGGACCGGAGCTCCTGCGCATCGCGCTGCACGTGACCGGACATCCGGCGGACGCCGAGGACCTCGTGCAGGAGACGCTGGTCGTCGCGCTCGAGCGCGCGGGCAGCTGGAACGCGGCGCAGCCCCTGCGCCCGTGGCTCGTCGGCATCCTGACGCACCGCGCCCGGCACCTGCGCGAACGCGCGCGTCGTCCGCTCGACGCCGAGCGGCTCGAGCGCAGCGCACCGCGTCGACCGGACGACGCCGCGGTCGAGCTCGAGCTCACCGCAGAGGTGGATGCGGCAATCCTCGACCTGCCCGCCGCCTGCCAGCCGGTGCTCGTTCTGCGCCTGAAGCACCACCTGGCCGTGGCCGAGATCGCGGACGCGCTGCGGCGGCCGCCGGGGACGGTGCGGTCGCAGCTCCAGCGCGGACTCGAGCGTTTGCGCGAGCGCCTGCCCGCGAGCTACGCCGGCGCGTTCGCGTTCCTCATCGACCCACCCGCGCGCGGGCTCGAAGCCGTGCGCGCGGCCGTGCTCGCCCAGGCGAGCGCCGGCGCCGCCGCGACGGTCGCCGCGTCCGGCCCCGTGACCTCCCTGCTCGGAGCCCTCAGCATGAAGCACGTCCTCGCCTCCGCCGTCGTCCTGGTCTGCGCCGCCGCCGGCATCACGCTGCTCCAGTCGGAGCGTCGCGCGCCCACCGAGCGCCCCGCCGCGCCGCGCGGCGGGGAGCTCGCCGTCGGCCTCCGCGAGGAGTTGCTCGCACCCGATCGCGACGGACGCGAGCTCGTCGCTCCGACCGAGGTCGGCGCGCCGCCGTCGGCGCCGAGCGGTGCGCCGGCGGTCGCATCCGGAGTCGCGCGCGGCGCGCTGCTCTTGCGCGTGCGTCAGGAGTCGGACCGCTCGCCCGCCGGTGGCTACCTCGCGACGGTCGAGCCGTTCGGCATCCGCGACGCGTTCTCCGATCCGCTCGTCGTTCGCACTGACGAGCGCGGCGAGGCGCTCGTCCCGGACCTTCCGGCGGGTCAGGCCTCGGTGCGCGTGCTGCGCGGACGCGAGGGCGGCATCGCGATCGTCGCCGGCGAGACGGTCGAGCTCGAGCTCTTCGCCTGGGACGGGATCACCGCGAACGTACGCGTCGTCGATCGCTTCGGCGCGCCGGTCGAGGGCGCGGCGATCTGGGTCTCGCGCCGCTTCGAGTCGAACATCGGGCACCTGGTCGACACCACGGACAGCGAAGGGCGCGCGCGCGTCGCGTCCCTCACGTCGACGCACTACATCGGCGCGCAGGCGCCGGGGTACGCCGCATCGCTCCTGGCGCCGATCTCGGGCGAGCCGGGCAGCGTGCATCCGGTCGAACTCGTGCTCGACCGCGAGGGCGGCGCGGTGGTCGGGAGCGTGGCCGACGCGCGTGGCGCGCCGATCGAGAACGCGCTCGTGATCCTCGGCCCCGAACAACCGACGCGCACCGAGCACAGGCCCGACGGCTCGTTTCGCCACGGGCCGCCGCTCTTCCGCGTGCACACCGACGAGCGCGGCGCGTTCCGCGCGACGGCGCTCGAGGCGGGCGCGCTCGACGTGCTCGTCCTCGCGCGCGGCTTCGCGCCCTACCGGACCGAGGCTGCGGTGGCCCCTGGGCTCGAGGCGCGCATCGACGTGACGCTGCAACCGGAGGCACGCATCGTCGGCCGCGTCGTCGATGCCGCCGGTGCCGCCGTCGTGGGCGCGCAGGTCGCGACGCTGCCGATCGGCGCGCTCGACGGCACGCTGACCTACACGGACACGCGCGGTGAGTTCGTGCTGCGCGGGCTCGGAAGCGGCGAGTTCCGGCTCGAAGCCGAGCACCGCGCCGCGGGCCGTGCGACGACGACGATGCGGCTGCGCTTCGGCGGCGAGCAGGCGTGGAACCCGACGCTCGATCCGACGCCGCGCGTCTTCGGCGTCGTGCGCGACGCGACCGGCGCGCCGCTCGAGAACTGGAGCGTCGTGCTCTCGCGCGCCGACGAGCCCGATCTGCGCGCGCGCTGCGTGACCGACGCGAGCGGCGCCTTCGGGATCGGCGAGCTCGACGCGCTTCCCTATCGGCTGTGGGTCCAGCAGCCGGCCGGCTGGACGGATTTCCCGCGCCTCATCCTCGACGAGGTCGTCGCCGGCGGACCGCTCGAACTCGTCGTCCCCGAACCGGCGGAGACGAGCGCGGCCATCTCGATCGAGGTCGCGCACGCGGACGGCCGCCCGGCGTCGGAGGGACGCTTGACCGTCTGGCACGACGAGCGCCGCCTGTGGCGCGAGTTCGCGCTCGGCGACGCGGGCACGCTGCTCGTGGAGTCCGTGCCCCCGGGCAACGTTTCGCTCGAGCTCCAGGTGGAAGGCGCGCCGTGGAAGTCCCTCGGCGACCACGAAGTGTGGGCCGGCGCCGTGCTCGAGTTCGGGCGCGTCACGCTCGAGCGCGGCGGGTTCGTCGAGGGAGCCCTGCGCGGCGCAGTCGACGATACGACCGAGCTCGCGTTCCTGATCGTCGGACCGGACGGACGCGAAGCCGGCGTCGTCACGCGCACCGGAGCGCGCTATCGCTCGTCGGCGCTCGCGCCGGGCGACCACCGGCTCGAGCTGCGCGGCGTCGGCGTCGCACCCGCGACGACGTCGTTCACGATCGCCGCGGGCGGCACGGTCCGCCGCGACCTCGACGTCTTCGCCGCGCCGACCCGCACGATCGCGTTCGAAGTGTCCGCCGGCCTGCCGACACCGCGCAGCGTCTGGTGCGAACTGCGCACGCCGGCCGGCGAACGCGCGTGGATGGACGGCAACCTGGCGCGCGAGGGCGAGCGCTGGATCGCGCGCGTGAGCGTCCCGCCCGGTTTGTTTCGCATCCACGCGGCGAGCAACAACGGGCTCGTCGCGGAGGCGGCCTTCACGATGACAGCGGAAGGCGACGCCGAGGCCATGGTCCTCGCGCTCGCGCGCGCCGCGTCCGACTAGCCGCCGCGTTCAGGGCAGGTCGATGTACCAGGCCGCGTCCACGCGCACGAAGCGCAGCTCCTCGCGGAACGTGCCACCGGGATTCTCGCCGACGCGGAACGCGCGCGCCGAGTCGCCGTCGAACGTGACGTCGTCGAGCCCCGGGTGGAAGAAGCTCTCCGTGAAGACCATGACGTCCGCCTGGAACGCGAGCAGGTCGGCGTAGACGGCGCTGTTCATCTCCGCGGTCCCGTCGTCGCGGGCCAGGATCTCGTCGAGCCGCGCCTGCTGTTCCGGAGCGCCGCCCCAGGCCCGCGCTTCGTCGAGCGCGTGCGCCAGCGCCGTGGCGCGGGCGCGCGGGGCGTAGAGCTCGAGCCCCTCGCGTCCGTCCAGCGCGCGACCGCCGACCAGCGCCTCGAGGGCTTCGACCGACGCCGCGTCGTCGTTGGTGGCACTCGGCGCGCAGGCGCACAGGGCGAGCGCGAGCGGCGCGAGCATCTCGGTCGGTCGGATCATCGTTCGTCTCGGCAACGCGCCCCGTGGACGCTCGTTGCGAAGCATCGAACCCGCGCGGGCTCACGGACGCAAGTACGCGACTTCGTTCGGGTCGAGCGAGACGGGCAGACGCAGACGTTCGACGTCGCCCTTGCGGAACACGGCGGTCACCGCGGACTCCGGAACCGTGAGCGTCTGCTCGCCGGACTCGAGGGGAACGAGGTACGCGTTGTGACGCGCGTCGCGCACGTAGCGCTGCGTCATGACGGCATCCCCGAAGGCGTCGAGCAGAACCAGCGTGTCCGCATCCAGATCGGGCGATTGGACTTCGACGCGCAGGTGACACTCGCGGTAGACCACGAGCTCGAGCGGCGCTGCGCCGTCCTCGAGCTCCAGTTCCATCTGCATCGAGAACACCCCCTGGCCGTGCACGCGCAGGTCGCACCCCGCGCGCGGGACGCGCTCGATCGCGAAGGTTCCGTCCGCGGCCGTCGCCACCGTGCGTCCATGGAGTTGGCTCACGTAGCGGTTGCCCTCTGCATCCTCGACGACGTGTGCGATCCGTTCGATCGAAAGCCGCGCTCCCGCGACCGCCCGACCGCCACCGTCGACCACGCGTCCCTCGAGCGTCGTCGTCGCGTCCGGGGAAAAGCGGATCACGGCCTCGTCGCCCGGGGCAGCCGTGACGATCGCCGAGATCTCTGCGGTGCGCGGGTTCCCCGCCCGAAGCTGATACGGGCGGTCCATCAGCCCGCGGTGCACGAAGCGTCCGTTCGGGTCCGCGATCGCGCGCACCCACAGCACGCTCTCCTCGAGCAACTCCCGCTCGACGTCGACGGGGAACGCGCCGGAGAAGCCGAGGCGCGTCGGGTCTTGGATCCAAACGACGGCGCCCGGAACCGGCGCGTCCTCGTTGTCCACGACGACGCCCGCGATCGACTTCGGCTCGCCCGCGAAGACCAGTTCGACGAACTCCGGCCACGACCAACCGTCGGGCGTCTCGACGCCGTTCTCGATCGCCGGCAGGAAGCCGGGCTTCACCGCCATCAGGCGGTTCGGAACCTCGACCTCGTCGAAGCGGAAGTGGAAGGAACCGTCGGCGTCCGAGCTCACGACGGTTTCGCCCAGCGCGACCTGCGCACCCGCGACCGGATAGCCCTCGGGATCGAGCACGACGCCCGCGAGCTCGCCGGTGCTCGAAACGCGCGGTGTCAGCTCGATGCGCAGGTCGGAACGCGCTTCATCGGGCGGGACGAGCTCGAGCAGCTCGAAGTCGGGATGCTTGACGGCGAGCATTGCGCCGGCCACGTGCGGCCGGACGGCGAACGCGAACGCGCCGTCGCCACCCGTATCCTCGATGAAGCGCTCGAAGTGGTGGCTTCCGAAGACGGCCCCCGTCCGCGCGTGCAGCTCGGTGGGCAGGATCAGCTGCAGCCCTGCGCCTTCGATCGGCTCTCCGTTCGGGTCGACGACGACACCGGACAACGGGCGGTTGGGAGCGACGACGAGCACGGGCTCCGTTCGACTCGCGGCGCTCACGACGGGAACGATCACGTCCGCGAACGCGACGTCGTCGCTGCGGACTTCGCGCCAGTCCAGAATCGCAGCGGAGAAGCCGCCGAGCGCGTCCGTCGTCATCCGCGTCGGCACGGGCGACGTTTGCTCGGGCGCCGCTTGCGCTTGCAGCGCGACGCGCAGCCGCAGGCGAGCGACGGGCGTCCCGTCGTCGAGGACCGCGCGACCGCTGATGAGCGCCGCCGACGCCTGCTCCTCCACCGTTGCTGCAACCGCGACCTCGCTGCGTTCGGTGCCGACATCCGCAGCCGGCGTGAGCGTGAGCGGAGGCGCGGGCTCGACCGGGTTCGACACGCCGACCGACGCGACGTCGGGCGCGGAGGCGTTCGACGGCGGACGCAGCGCCTGCCACGAGAAGAAGGCGGCGACGCCGGAGGCGAGGAGCGCGAGGGCGATCTTGGTTCCCATGAGCAAGGTTCCTGCGGTGAGTGCGGTTCGAAGCGGACGCTCGGCAACGAGCGGAAGGAAGCACAGGACCCAGGAACGTCGGTCGCCGTCGTGCTGCGCGTCGAGGCGCCCGCGCAGACGTTCGAGCGCGCGGTAGAGCCGCGAGTTCACCGTCTTGACGGGCACGCCGAGGCGCGCCGCGATCGCTCGCGGCGGGAGCTCCTCGAAGTAGCGCAGCAGGATCGTCTCGCGCTCGACGCCCTCGAGCCGGTCCACGGCCTCGAGCAGCTCGCGTTGCAGCGCGAAGAGGTCGTCGACCGACGAGGCTTCCGCCCCGGCGAGTTCGTCCGCGTCGAGCGAGCGCACGCGCGCCTGCTGCTGCCAACGCTTGCGCACGACGTTGCGGAGCACCGTGGCGAGCCACGCGCGCACGCTGCCGCGCTCGCCCGCCGCCGGCGGCGTCTCGAGCGCGCGCACCCACGTGTCCTGCAACACGTCGTCGGCGAGGTCGGGATCGCGCACCAGACGCACCGCGAGCCGGCGTAGCCACGCGGTGTGCTCGAGGGCGATCTCGGTCGAATGAGGAGGCACGACGTCCATGGTCGCCCGTCCTCATCCGCGGGGGGACGTTCTCACCGCAGGTTTCTCGAATCTTCTCGCGCGCGCCGGGTGCTACGCGCCGCGGATGCGCGCGAGCGCCGTTTCGAGCGCGCGGTCCGTGGTCCCGATCGCGTCCGTCGCGTCCGGCACGACCTCCACGTCCGGCGCCACACCGTTGCCGTCGTAGAGCGCGCCGCTGCGCTGGTAGGAGAGCATGGACGAGATGCGCACCTCGATCCCCGAGTGCGCGAGCGTGACGCGTTGCGAACGCCCCGACCCGCCGCCGGTGATCGTGCCGAGCAGCTCGACGTTCGGCAGGCCTTGGAACGCGCTCGCGAAGATGTCCGTCGCGCTGAAGCAGCCGGTGTCGACCAGGAGCTTCACCGGTTGCGCGTAGTGGAAGGCGCCCGGCTCGCGCGACGGCGAGAGGACCATGTAGTGCCAGCCCGAGAAGCGCGTGTCGCGCGGCGTCCACTCGGGCTCGAAGTCGCGCGCGAAGGCCTCGATGGCGGCCGACTGCGCGTCGGTCCAACCCGGCCAGTTCGCGGGATAGAGTCCGCGGTTCTCGAGGTGTCCGCTCGTCGGGTCGTCCGTCTCGCCACGGGGCAGTCGATAGCGCGCCACGTTGACCACGCGCGGCGCGTCGTCGGGCGCGAGCAAGTACGGGAGCACGGCGCGCAGCGCGTCGCGTGTGCCTCCTCCGTTTCCGCGCACGTCGACGATCAGCCCCCGCGTCGAGCGGAACGCGCGCATGCGCTCGTGCAGGTCCGCGACGAACTCGGGATCGCCGTCCATCGACGCGATGCGCAGGTAGCCGATGTCGCCGTCGATCAGGCGCGAGCCACCGGCGGGCCACGTGCCGCGACGCGGGGGGGACGCTTCGAGCGACGTGACGCGCTCGACGCGTTCGGAGCCGTCCGACAGCGTGATCGAGAGCTTCGGCGCCTCGAACAGGACCCCGAGTTCGCGTGCGACCCACACGACATCAGCGAGGCGGTCGATCGCGACGTGCCGCGCGAACGCCGGCGCGTAGTTCGCGGAGAGGCACTTCGCGGTCTCGATCCAGCGCTCGACGTCGACGCCTTCGATCGCGACGAGGTACGGGTGCCGCGGGTCGAGGAAGTCCGAGCGGTCGGGTCGCACGCAGGCGATGCCTCCCGCCGTCTCGGTGAGCAAGAACGACGCCGCTCCGAGCGGGAGCGCGTCACCGAGGCCGCGCACGCGCGTGTGCCCGTCGCCGAAGAGCGCCATGAGCTTGCCGAGTTGGAGCTGGAGCCGCACGACGAACGCGCCGTCGCGCGCCGCGATGCGGATCGCGTCCAGCGCGCCGCGGTAGTCGATGCCCGTGCGCTCGAGATACGAGAAGCGGTCCTCGAGCGCCCACTCGAGCTGGTCCAGGTCGTCGGCGACCTCGTCCGCGGTGACCGCCGGCGCGAGCAGCCGCTCCCCCGGAACGTCGAGCGAAAAGAACTCGCGCCACTCGGGCGCCGTCTCGGCCGCGTGCTCGCGCTCCACTCGCTTCACGACCCCCGGAATCGCCGTAGCGCGCGCCCCCGTTCGCCGCTTCGCGTTCTCCCAAACGGAACGGCGGTTCGCGGACGTCATCGGTACGTCGGCCCTCGTGATCGGCGGCGTTCCGTCGAGCGGATCGAGAACGAGGGTCACGCTTTCACCCGGCACGACGCCCATCTCGGTCAGGACCTGCACGAGATCTTCCCCGAAGCGCTTCTGCCACTTCGAACCGTGTTGTTGTTTGCAGTGGTCGACGATGCTCTCCGCCGATGTTCCATCGATCGCGAGACAGCCGTACCACGCACCGCCGACCTCGATCTCCGGCAGGACGCCGTTCCAGCGCACGTCGGTGAACGGCGCGAGCTCGGGAACGGCCCCCTGGCCCTGCAGCGCGACGGTTTCGACCCCCGCGGCGGCGAGCGCGTGACGCACGATCTCGGCGCGTTGCTGCGACGGCGAGTGGGCGCGTTTCAGCGCATCCCGCCGCTCGCCCGTCATGGCGACGTTCTCGAGCGTGGTCGCCGCGCCGCCGTCGAGCGGCCGCACGCGCAGATCGACCTCGCTCCCCAGGACACGGCCATTCCAGAGCATCACGGCGACGAGGTCCTCCTCGATGCGCTTCTGCCATCTGCTGTCGTACTTGCGCTTCGAGAACTCCACGAGATCCCGCGCGGGGATGCCTTCGAGTTCGAGCAGCTCGTACCACTGCCCGTCGACCTCGACCTCGGGCGTGTCCCCGTTCCAACGCACCGCGTCGAACGGCGCGCGCCGCAGGAAGTCGTCCCCCTGCGTCAGCATCGGCGCGACGAGCACGAGCAGCGCGACCAGCATCAGCGTGCAGAGACCGATCAGGAGCGCCATCGGGCTGCTGCGCCACGAGGCTGCGGTGGACGTGGCGGAATGGGCGGGTTGCGCCATGGTCCCAGGGTACGAACGTGCCGGAGGATGGCCAAATCGAGACGCGTCGCTTGCTGGGCGGGTCGTTCGCTACTCGAAGAGGGCCTCGCGCCGGGCGCGCTCGGCCGCGAACCGCGCGTCGAACGGGCGCGCCTGCAGGTCCGTGAGCGACGCGGGCGGACCGAGGTAGAGGACGGCGTCGATCGCCCCCGCGAGCCGCGGATACGCGTCGCTCGCCGTTCGCTCGAGGTAACTCGGCGTCAGCTCGCCGAGCCACGTGGACTCGACGCGGAGCACCGACGGCGCGGTCCAATTCGCGCGCGCCTCGCGCACGCGCGGGTCGTCGCTGGTCAACAGGTTCACGCTCCAAAGCCTTCCCGGCACGAGTTTCTCGAGCCGGTGCGCGACCGTGCCACCGCTGCGCGCCGAGCGCCGCGACGTGTGGCCGCGTCCGATCAGTAGCAGCGCGTGTCGACCGCGGAGCAGGACCTCGTGCTCCACGACGCTCGCGTAGTGCTCGTCGCGCCGGCTCAGCTCGCGATAGAACTCGCGCGGCGCCTCGATCTCCTGCCAGTCGAAGGCGGGATCCCCAGCGAGCAGCCGAATCCGCTCCTCCGGCTTCAACCCGGCGTTGCGCTCGCGCACCGCAACGACGAGTTCCTCCAACCCCTGCGGATCCCCGTCCTGCAGCAACGAGTTCGTGCAGTCGCGCCAAACGCAACGCACCGCGTCGAGCGGCAGGTCCTCTCCGCGCGCGAAGGCGTCGAGCAGAGGCTGATGCTTCGCGTTCGCGATCTCCAGCACGATGTCGTCGACCACAGACGCGAAGCGCGGATGCCGAATCAACGCCACATAGAAGTCGTGGAGCTCCTTCGTGTCGTGGCGCTCGCCGATCGCGACCAGGTCGTGGTCCGCGAAGGCGTCGAGGATCGTCTCCGCGGCCGGAAGGGGCTCGGGCGCCCCCTGCGCTTGGCCGAGCGGAACGAGCAGGGGTGCAACGAGCAGCGCGGAGCCGGCGAAGACGGGCATGGGTTGGAACCGTAGGGGACGACGCGGACGGCGCGAGAGCGCCCCGCGGCGCGCTCGATGCACGCGCGACACCGATTCGTTACACGAACCGATCGTTCCGAGCGCGGTCCGTCGCGCGCCGGATCCGCCCTCACCGGGTTCGACGACCCGTCCAGGTCGCCTGCACGCAGGCTTCGGTCGCGAAGCGCTGAGCTGGCGCGTCGCTGCGTCGATCTCGGCAAAGCCTCATGAAGGATCCGGGCTAGCAGCCCGTGGTGAAACTCACGCCATCGTCGGAGGGTGATGGATCCGTGCTGGCAAGGCGCGCTGACGACGCGTATTGGTGGAACCTCGGAGGAAGCGGAACGCAGGCAGCGCGGATCCAGCGCCGTTCGAGGG
>JAJDEV010000081.1 GCA_029259605.1 Planctomycetota bacterium
CCCGCAGAACGCCGTCCTCCACTCCGGCTTGGCCCCCGAAAGCCTCGCCGAATCCACCGATTCGCCTACGTTTCCGGAGACCAACCCGGAGCGGATGCCGACGCTCTGCGGGCGAAGCACTTTCGCCACAGCCTGCTAGACGAACCAGGGCAGGAAGACGAGGCCGACGACGGTCATCAACTTCACGAGGATGTTGAGCGACGGGCCGGAGGTGTCCTTGAAGGGGTCGCCGACCGTGTCGCCGACCACCGCGGCCTTGTGCGGTTCGGAGCCCTTGCCGCCGTGCGCGCCGCCTTCGATGTACTTCTTCGCGTTGTCCCACGCACCACCGGCGTTGGACATGAAGATGGCCATCATGACGCCCGTGACGAGCGCGCCCGCCAGCAGGCCGCCGAGCGCCTCGATGCTCCACAGGCCGACGAGGATCGGAGCCGCGACGGCGATGACGCCGGGCAGGATCATCTGCTTGAGCGCTCCGTCGGTCGAGATCGCGACACAGCGGGCGGCGTCCGGCTTGCCGGTGCCCTCCATGATGCCGGGGATCTCGCGGAACTGACGGCGCACCTCTTCGACCATGGCGAACGCGGCGTTGCCGACGGCGCGCATGGTCAGGGCGCTGAACAGGAACGGCAGGATGCCGCCGAGCAGCAGGCCGATGATCACGTTCGTCGAGTTGATGTCGAGCACGAGGTTGCCCGCGCCGCCGCCCGTCAGGACGCCCGCGCGGCTGCAGAACGCGCTGAACAGCGCGAGCGCCGTGAGCGCGGCCGAACCGATCGCGAAGCCCTTGCCGATCGCCGCCGTCGTGTTGCCGACCGCGTCGAGCGCGTCCGTGCGCTGGCGCACTTCCGGGGGCAGCTCGGCCATCTCGGCCAAACCGCCGGCGTTGTCGGCGACCGGTCCGTACGCGTCGACGCCGAGCGAAATGCCGAGCGTCGACAGCATGCCGACCGCCGCGATGGCGACGCCGTACACGCCGGCCATGTAGTTCGACAGGAAGATCGCGACGCAGATCAGGAGCACGGGAATCGCGACCGACTCCATGCCCGTCGCGAGGCCGTGAATGATGTTCGTCGCCGCGCCCGTTTCGGACTGCTTGGCGATGTTGCGCACCGGCTTCGTGTCCGTCGACGTGTAGTACTCGGTGACCTTGCCGATGAGGACGCCGATCGCGAGACCGGCGACGATGGAGATGAGCAGCGCCATGCCGGTGCTGTAGTCGTGCGTCACACCGGTGAGCGTCTCGGGCAGGGTCAGGCCGCCACCGATGGTGAGCCAGACCGACGCAGCGACGACCGCGATCGATGCGATGATCAGGCCCTTGAAGAGCGCAGCGTGCAGTGCGTGCTCGTCGTTCGCGCTCACGAAGAACGTGCCGATGATCGAGGCGATGATGCCCAGGCCGGCCACAGCGAGCGGAAGCAGGACGATGCCGTTCATCCCCGGGTCGCCCGCATACGCGAACGCGCCGAGCGTCATGGCCGCGATGATCGATCCGACGTACGACTCGAAGAGGTCGGCGCCCATGCCGGCGACGTCGCCGACGTTGTCACCGACGTTGTCCGCGATCGTGCCGGGGTTGCGGGGGTCGTCCTCGGGAATACCCGCTTCGACCTTGCCGACGAGGTCGGCGCCGACGTCCGCCGCCTTGGTGAAGATGCCGCCGCCGACGCGCGAGAAGAGCGCGATGGAGGAAGCGCCGAAGCTGAAGCCGAGGACGTTCTCGAGGCCCGCGGAGCTCAGGTCGCTCGCGTACATCAGCGTGAAGAGCGAAACGCCGAGGAGCGCGAGCCCGACGACGCTCATACCCATGACGACGCCGGAGCTGAACGAGACGCCGAGCGCGTCCGCGAGGCTGTTCGTCGCCGCCTGCGTGGTGCGGACGGCGGCGCGCGTCGCCGTGTGCATGCCGAAGTAGCCGGCGATGGCCGACGCGGCCGCACCTGCGACGAAGGCGATGGCCGTGTTCGGGCCGAGTCCGCCTTCCGCGGACGACATGCCGATCGCGGCGGCGACGATGATGACGAAGACCGTCAACCACTTGTATTCGGCCTTGAGGAACGCGGCCGCGCCCTCCTGGACCATGCGGGAGATGTCCTGCATCTTCTCGCTGCCAGCATCGCGCTGCATGATGGCGCCGTACTTCATGACGGCGAACACGAGCGCCATGACAGACGTGACGATGGCGACGTAGAGGAATGTGAGGTCCATGCCGGGGAGAGTCCTTTGGGCTTGGTTCGGGTCGAGCGGAGCGTGGCCGAGCGGACTCCGAGCCGCACTCGGCTGGCGCTCCGACCAGGGATGGCGTGATCGCGAACGGGCCCGGATCGGGCGCGACCTCCGCGGCTCCTCAGAGCGGAGGACGAAGGGGACTCAAACCCCTGTCCATCAACGATTTGGGCAAAGAGTCTAGCGACGTCGCGTCGTGCGTCAATGGGCGAAAAACGCGCGTTGTCCCGGCGCGGCGGGGGGGCGCGCTCGCCTCGCCCGAACGCGAAATCGACCTTCTCGGCCCCCTCAGGGCCGATCGGCCGCGGATCCGGGCGCTTCGGGCGGGGCCTCGTCCGCGTCGTTCGCGGCCGAAGCTTTCGCAGCCGCGGCGCGCGCCAGGCGCGATCGCCGGCGTGCGCCGACGATCATGATCAGCGCCAGCGCGACCGCGACGAAGGCGAGGATCATGTGGAAGTCCGCCACCCGCTCGTTGAGCTTGTCGATCTGACCACCGAACAGCTCGCCCATGTAGATCGAGAGGGGCACCGAGATCAGGATCCCGAGCGCGTCGAGGATCGCGAAGCGCGCGTAGCGCATGCCCATCGTTCCGGCCACGAAGTAGCCCGGGATGCGGATGCCGGCGAAGAAGCGACAGGCGAAGGTCGCCCAGTTGCCGTGGTCCTCGAAGCGCTTGCGCACCTTCTCGAATCGCTCCGGATGGAGGACGCGCGCGACCCAGCGAATGCGGAGCGCGCTCGTTCCGTAGCGGCGGCCGAGCAGGAAGGGGACGGAATCGCCCAGCAAGACGGCCGTCGAGCACACCAGCACGATGGGGAGGAACTCGACCTTGCCCTCGTGAACCAAGATCCCCGACAGGATCAGCGTGACTTCCTCGGGAATCGGCAATCCGATGCCGCAGAGGAGCAGAACGACGAACGGCCCGACGTAGCTGAACTCCCCGAAGATCCCGCTCAGGAAGCTAGTTTGCTCGATCAGGCCCATGGATAATCCGCCTCGGTGGCCTGCCTCGTGGAGGCGGAGCCTTCAGAAGGAGGACGAGTATAGGCAGGAGCGGTCGAGACGAGTGCGTGAGTCGCGTTGAATCCTCGTCACCGAGGCGAGTAGCCACCGCTCCCTGCCCACCTGTCGATCGGCAATCACGCCGCTCGCTCGTCCGATTGCACCCGCACTCGTCACCGACTTTGTGCGACGTCGCCTCGGGCCCGGGTCTGCGGAGGATCTGAAATGGACGAGATCTGGGACAAGGTCGTCAGCTGGACGAAGGACGGATTCGCGGACTTCACGCTCGTGAAGATCTACATCGGCTGCGCGATCGCCGGCGGAACCGTCCTCATCGGCCAGACCGGCCTGAACCTGTTCGGGCTCGGAGGGGACGGCGACATCGATCCGGACATCGACGTCGACGACATCGATGGCGGCGACTCGCTGAGCTTCCTGTCGATTCGCGCGCTCGCCGGTTTCCTGACGTTCTTCGGCCTCATCGGCTGGAAGGGGACGTCGGCCGAGTGGGGCGGAGGGATCACCGCGATCGCCGCGTTCTTCGCGGGCTGCACCGTCATGGTGTTCGTCGCCGTGATGATGCGCTTCTTCAAGCGCCTCCACTCCTCCGGCACCCTGAACCCCGAGAGCGCGGTGGGCAAGACGGCCCGCGTCTATCTCAAGATCCCGGGCGCGCACGCCGGCAAGGGAAAGATCACCGTGACCGTTCAAGGACGGTCGGTCGAGTTCGACGCGATGACGTCGGGCGGCGAGCTTCCGACGGGAAGCGAATGCCGCGTCGTCTCGATGATATCGGAAGGCATATTCGAAGTTGCTCCACTGGTCTGAAGTCGAGGAAGAGAACACATGCTCAACGCACCGCTACTAGTCGTGGCCCAGGGACTCACCGAGTCGATTCCGAACGCGATCATCGGACTCGCGGTCGTACTCGTCATCTTCTCGCTGATGGTGGTCCTGTCGCGCCGTTACAAGCGCTGCCCCAGCAACCGCATCCTCGTCATCTACGGAAAGACGAACGCCGAGCGCGCATCGCGGCCGATCCACGGCGGCGGCGCCTTCGTGATGCCGCTGATCCAGGACTACGAGTACCTGTCGCTCGATCCGATGCAGATCGAGATTCCGCTGCAGGGCGCGCTGTCGATCGAGAACATTCGCGTGTCGGTGCCCAGCGTCTTCACGGTCGCGATCGGCACGGACGAGGCCAGCATGACGAACGCGTCGGTGCGCCTCCTCGGCCTGTCGACGTCCGAGATCATGAAGCAGGCGGAGGACATCATCTTCGGCCAGCTGCGCCAGGTGATCGCGTCGATGAAGATCGAGGAGATCAACCGCGACCGCGACGTCTTCCTGACCAGCGTGCAGAGTTCGCTCGAACCCGAGCTGCGCAAGATCGGCCTCGTGCTGATCAACGTGAACATCAAGGACATCACCGACGAGTCGGGCTACATCGAGGCCATCGGCCGCAAGGCCGCGTCGACGGCGATCAACCAGGCCGAGATCGACGTCGCGATCCAGCAGAAGCTCGGCGCGATCGGTGTCGCGGACGCGGAGCGCGAGCGCATGGTCCAGGTCGCGCAGCAGAACATGGCGCGCGACATCGGCACCAACGACGCCGACCGCGAGCGCCGAGTGCGCATGGCCGAGCTCGAGAAGGACCGCATCGTCGGCGAGCAGACCGCGCACTTCGCCCAGGAGGCGAGCGTTCGCGATCAGGAGCGCGCGATGCGTGTTCGCGTCGCCGATGCCAACGCGAAGGCGGTCGTCGGCGAGAACATGGCCAAGGCCGAGATCGCCAAGACGAACGCCGACCTCAAGGTGCAGGAGGCCGACGCCTTCCAGATCGGCGAGACGCGTGCGCGCGAGGCCAACGCGGCCGTGCTCGAAGCGCAGTACCGCGCCGAGGCGCGCGCCGCCGCCGCGCAGGGCGAGAAGATCGAAGCCGAGAAGCGCGCCGAGCTGGAAGCGACGTCGCGCGCCCAGAAGGCGAAGACGATCGTCGACGCCGAGGCGGACGCCGCGATGCGCAAGATCCACGCCGAGGCCGAGGCCGCCGCGATCTACGCGACGCTCGAGGCGCGCGCCCGCGGTGAGTACGAGATCCTGGCCAAGAAGGGCGAGGGTTTGAAGAAGATCGTCGAGAGCTGCGGTGGTTCGCAGGAGGCGTTCTCGATGCTGATGCTCGAGCACATCGACCACCTGTCCGAGACCGCGGCCAAGGCCATCTCGAACGTCAAGTTCGACAAGGTCATCGTGTGGGACAACGGCCAGGGCGAGGGCGGTGGCAACGCGGCCGCGAAGTTCCTGTCCGGGTTGGGCGGAGCGCTGCCGCCCGTCCTGCAGATCATGAAGGACATCGGCGGCGTCGAGATGCCCGAGTACTTCGGCAAGCTCGTCGCGGGTGAGGAGCCCGAACACGAGCTGCGTCCGAGCAAGGCCGCGCGCCCGAAAGCGAAGGCGAAGGTCGAGGCCGAGCCGGACGACACGGCGCCCTCCGAGACGGACGAGTAAGCACCGACCGGGAGGATGCGCGCGAGCGAGGCGTGGCCACGGCCGTGCCTCGCTCGCGTCGTTTCAGTGCTCCTCGCCCGCCGCTTCGCGCGCGCTGACGATGCGACCGCCCTCGAGCTCCATGTCGCCGGGCGTCTGGATGATGTAGTCGAGCGTGTCCGGCAGCGCGACGTGCTGCACGAAGTCGCCCGTCGGCACCGCGTGCACGACGCGGTTGGCTTCCGTGTCGGTGCGCTCCTTCAGGCGAATCAGCGTGACCATGCGCGCGCCGACCTCGGTCTGCTGCAGCGTGGCGAGGTGCTCCGCGCAGTGTTCGCACGTGCTGCGGTAGATCACCCACAGCCCGTCGAGCGGCAGGTTGGAGGAGTCCTCCATGCGCGCGTAAAGCGGCGTGTCCCACACGTCCTTGCCGACCCAGTTCTCGATGTCGAGCTCGAGCCACTGTCCGTCGACGGGTCCGCGCTCGTTCGCCGCGGAGGACGGCGCGTCGCTCGCCTGGCGGTCGAGCACCCACGGCAACACGACTCCGAGCGCGAGCGCGCCGACGACCAGCACGAAGTTCGCGCCACCGGGCCTGAGGTTCTTCCACGGCTTGGTGACGATCAGGAGCAACAGGAAGGTCGAGTCGATCGCCAGCATGACCCACGGCGGGAGCGTGATCGTCGACCCGAAGCACTTGCAGCTCTCGTCGCCGATCATCGTGAGGAGCACGGCGTCGAACGTCACGAACGCGCCGATCAGCAGGAGCCAGGCCCAGCGCGGACGCAGGAACGCGAGCGCCGCGACGCACAGCTCGACCGTGATCGCGAGGTTGTAGGTCAGGCCAAGCTCGAGCGGCAGGTCGCGGACGACCGGCGGCAGGTCGGCCGGCGTTCCGGCGAAGAGCTTGAACAGCGCGCCGGCGAGGAGCCAGGCGCCCGCGAGGCGCGGGACCAGGGCGGTCAGGGGATTCGTTCTCGTTGCGTCGCTCATGGTCGATGGTCGGGCCCGGTTGTCCGATGTCGCCGGCGGCTCGTTCCCTGGCGGGGCCCGAGGTTCTTGGCGGCGAAGGATACGGGGTACGCTGCACGCCCGCGACCCGCCATACGCCGACCCGCCGCCCGTGACCACGCTCTGGACTCTCTTCGAAGCCGCGACCGCCGCGCACGCGGAGCGCACCGCCGTGCTCGCCGCCGGCGACCCGCGATCCGCGTCGACCTACGCCGCGCTCGATCGGCGCGTGCGCGCCCTCGCGCTCCGGCTGCGCGCGGCCGGCGTCCGACCCGGCGACCGCGTGGCGCTCCTCGCGCCCAACGTACCGGCCTACCTCGACGCGACGTTCGCCGTG
The DNA here is from genome assembly GCA_029259605.1 of Planctomycetota bacterium. GTDB lineage: Bacteria > Planctomycetota > UBA1135 > UBA1135 > OFTM281. The sequence continues at coordinate 7,067 of JAJDEV010000081.1, forward strand.
GCGGGTGTCGGCGCGGTGCTCCAGCCATTGAATTCGCGCTTGGCCGTCCGTGAGCTGAACGAGGTGCTCGCCGACGCGGAGACGCGCGTGCTCCTCGCGACGGCGGAGTTCGTTCCGCTCCACGCGTCGCTCGCCGGCGCGGGAGCGTCCGTCCCCTTGCTCGAGCTCGACGGGATCGACCCGGACGAGCACGACCCCGCCTCGTTCCGACCCGACGCTTCGCACGCGACCGACCTCGCGCACCTCTACTATACGAGCGGCACGACCGGCCGGCCGAAGGGCGTCATGCTGACGCACCGCAACGTGTGCACGCATGCGTTCGCGGCGATCGACGAGCTCGAACTGGACGCGTCGGATCGCTGGGGGCACTTCGCTCCGATGTTCCATCTCGCGGACGCGTGGGCGACCGTCGCGATCACGGCCGCCGGTGGCACGCACGTCTTCGAGCCGCGCTTCACACCGGAGGGTGCGCTGGACCGGATCGCGAACGCGCGCGTCACGATCACGAACCTCGTTCCGACGATGCTCAACGCGATGATCGCCAATCCGCGCGCGCGGGGCTTCGATCCGTCCAGCCTGCGCATGATCCTCTCGGGGGGCGCACCGATCTCGCCGGCGCTGGTCCGGCGCGTGATCGAGACCTTCCGGTGCGAGTACGTCCAGACGTACGGGATGACGGAGACGAGCCCGTACCTCACGCTGAGCCTCCTGCACGATCACCTGCGCGAGCTGCCCGAGGAAGAGGCGCTGCGCTACCGCGCGCGCACCGGGCGGCCGTTCGCGGGAGTCGAGCTCGAGATCGTCGACGCATCGGGAGCGCGCGTTCCGGCGGACGATACCACCGTGGGCGAGATCCGCGTGCGCGGCGCGAGCGTATCGCCCGGCTATTGGCGTCGTCCGGAGGAGACGGACGCCGCGTTCCGCGACGGTTGGCTGCACACGGGCGACCTCGCCGTCGTCGATGACGAAGGCTACGTCAACATCGTCGACCGCAAGAAGGACATGATCGTGACGGGCGGCGAGAACGTGTACTCGACCGAGGTCGAGAACGCGCTGTCCGAGCACGCGAGCGTGCGCGAGGTCGCGGTCTACGGCGTGCCCGATGCGGAGTGGGGCGAGCGCGTCTGCGCCGCCGTCGTGCTGCACGGGGACGCCGTGGCGAGCGCGGACGAGCTCGTTGTCTGGTGCCGCGAACGCATCGCCGGATACAAGCTCCCGCGGCACATCGAGCTGTGTGAAGACCTGCCGAAGACGGCGACGGGCAAGGTGTCCAAGGCGACGCTGCGCGACCGCCACGCGTCGGGCGCGCGAGAAAACCGCCCAATCGATCGGGGTTGAGGCCGCGCTCGAACGCACGATGCCGGGGCGCGGGGCGGGTATCGATCGTGTGTCGTGGGCGCGCGTGCTTGACGCCCCGTCCGAGGCCCTGATGATGGACAGGCTATGCAACGATGGATCGGTTGGATCGTGGCGGGGATCGGAACGGTGGTCCTGGTGCTCGTCGGGTTGTGGATGGCGCAGCCGGATCATGCGGCGGAGGGCGGTGCGGCGACGCGCCCCTTCGTCGTCCCGGTAACGCTCGCGACGCTGGAACGCGGTGACCTGCGGCCGCAGGTCTCGCTCCGCGGACCCGTGCGCGCCGGCAGGCGCGCGAAGCTCGGGTTCGACACGAGCGGGATCATCAGCGAGCTCGTCGTCGTCGAGGCGGACATCGTCGAGGGCGACGCCACGCTCGCGCGGCTGCACCGGGGCGACGAGGAGCACGAGCTCGCGTCGGCCGAGGCCGCGTTCGCGCTCGCGCAGCGCCAGCACGATCTGCTGCTCGCCGGCGAGCGCGATGAGGAGAAGCGCCGCCTGTACGCCGTGCTCGAGGCCACACGCGCCGAAGCCGAGCTCGCACGCCTGGAGGTCGAGCGCGGCGCTAAGCTGCTGGAGGATCGGATCCTCTCGCAGTCCGACCAGGACCGACGCATGACCGCGTCCAACGCGGCCGAACAACGGCGCGCGGCGGCCAAGGAGGAGTACGAGCAAGCGCTCGCGGGCGCGCGCTCCGAGGACCTGGCGATCGCGGCGGCCCGCGTCGACGAGGCGCGCGCGCGGGTCTCCTCGGCGAAGCACTTGCTCGGCAAGACCGAACTCGTCGCGCCGTGGACCGGCTCGATCGTGCAGCGCTTCGTTTCGGTCGGCGACTACGTTTCCGCCGGCGACCCGGTCTTCGAGCTCGTCGACCTGGAGAACCTCGAGGTCCACATCGAAGTCCCGGCGCGCTTCGCGCCGCGGCTCGGCTCGCACTCGGACGCGCGTTTGCGCATCGACGGCGAGTCGGGGTTCGCGATCAACAAGCCGATCGCAGCGACCATCGCGGCCGCCGACGAGTCGGCGCGCAGCTTTCGCGCGATCGTGCGTCTCAACGCGACGGACGACGGCGGGCGGCACCTGAAGCCCGGGATGTTCGTCCGCGCCGAGGTCGACCTCGGGACGGTCGAAGACGCGCTCCTGGTCGCGTCCGATTGCGTCCTCGCGAACGAGAACGGCACCTACGTCGTGCGCGCGGTCGCGGCGGAAGGCGGCGAAGGCGGGCTCGCCGCCGAGTTCGTGCCCGTGCGCGTCCTCGCGCAGGCGGAAGGACGCTCGGCGATCGCGAGCGAGTCGGTCGATCTCGCCGCGGGCGATCGGATCGTGCTCACCGGCGGGGACAACGCGTTCCCGGGCGCGACGCTCGTGGCGCACGAGCGTCCAGAGGCGGCCGAATGAACCCGATCCAAGCCTCGGTCAATCGACCCTACACGGTCGCCGTCGCGGTCATCCTCACCGCGCTCTTCAGCGCGATGGCCGTGCGGCGCATTCCGGTGCAGCTCAAGCCGACCGTCGACACGCCGCGCATCTCCGTGAACACGAACTTCCGTGGCGCGAGCGCGTCGGAGGTCGAGGAACAGGTGACGCGCGAGCTCGAGGACGTGATGCAGAACGTCCAGGGCCTCGCCGAGATGACGAGCACCTCGAGCCAGGGCTCGAGCTCGATCACGCTCGAGTTCGACCACGGCTTCGACACGCAGGTCGGCCTCGTCGACGTGATCAACAAGCTCAACCAGGTCCCCAGCCTGCCCGAGGAAGCGGACGAGCCGATCGTCTCGATCGCGAGTGCCGGCGATCAGCAGGTCGTGAACTGGATCATGGTTCGGTCGCGCTACGACCCGAACAAGGTGCGCCGCATCGTCGAGGACGAGGTCAAGGCACGCATCGAACGCGTTCCGGGCGTGTCGTCGCTGTTCGTGGTCGGTGGCGCCGAGCGCGAGATCCAGATCCGCATCGACACCGAGCTGCTCGTCGCGCGCGGCGTGACGTTCGACGACGTGTTCGCCGCCGTCCGCGGCGCCAACGTCAACGTGCGCGGTGGAACCGTCGAGACGATCGGGCGCCAGCCGGTCGTCCGCACCGTCGGCCGCGCGGACCGCGCCGTGGACCTCGCGAGCATCATCGTCAAGGAGCTGCCCGCCGGCGCCGTGCGCTTGACCGACGTGGCCGAGATCGTCGACGGCTTCCGCGAGAAGTCGGGTTTCGTGAACATGAACGGCAAGGCCGCCACGGGGATGGGCGTCCGACGTCAGGTCGGAACGAACGTCGTCGAGCTCATCGAGCGCATCGATGAGGAGATCCTCGCGATCAACGCGGACTTCTCCGTGCGCGGTATCGACGTCGAGCTGTGGCCTGTCTATCGCGAGACGACGTACATCAACGCCGCCATGGGTTTCGTGAAGCAGAACATGGGCTTCGGCGCGTTGCTCGCGGTCGTCGTCCTCTTGTTCTTCCTGCGCAGCCCGCGCTCGGTGCTGATCGCTTCGGTCACGATTCCGATCTCGCTCGCCGCCGTCTTCCTCGTGCTGCTGTGGGCCGACCGATCGCTGAACGTGATCAGCCTCGCCGGTCTCGCGTTCGCGAGCGGGATGGTGGTCGACAACGCGGTCGTCGTGCTCGAGAACATCTTCCGCCACCTCGAGATGGGCAAGTCGCGCGTGCGCGCCGCGGTCGATGGGGGGCGCGAGGTGTGGGGCGGTGTGCTCGCGTCCACGCTCACGACCGTCGCCGTCTTCATCCCGATCCTGCTCGAGGCGGACGAGGCGAGTCAGCTCTTCACGGATATCGCGCTCGCGATCTCGGCCGCCGTCGGGTTCTCGCTCGTCGTCGCGCTCACGGTCGTCCCCGTGCTCTCGTCGCTCCTCTTCAAGGAGCGCGCCCCCGACGACGGTCCGCGGCGTGACGGTCCGGTCGGTCGCATGTACGCGCGCTTCTGCGATTGGCTCGCGACGCCGCGCGCCGGCGCCGTGCCGGCCAAGGCCGGGTTCGTGATGCTCGTCGCGGCCGGCGCGATCGCCGCGGTCGGCGTGGCGCCGCCGGCGGAGTACCTCCCGACGGGGAACCGCAACCTCATCATGTTCTTCGCGGACCCGATTCCGGGCACGCGGCCCGAAGCCATCGCCGAGAACTACCGTCCCTTCGAAGAGTGGGTGCTCGCGCAGCCCGAGACCGAGCGCATGTTCACGGTCTCCGGCGGCTTCAACGGCGGGGGCATCGTGCTCAAGGACGAGTTCGCCGACGGCGCGTCGCTCGCCGCGTTCCACGGGAAGATGTTCGGGCCCGGGTCGATGCTGCCCGGCTTCCGCTTCCTGGTGCCGGTGCGTTCCAGTCTGTTCGAGAACCCGGGCAAGCAGTTCGAGATCGAGCTGTCGGGACCGGACCTCGCGCTGCTCGAGGGAGCGGGCGATGAGCTGCAGCGTTTGCTCCGTTCGGTCTCCGGCGTGGAGTCGATCCGCAGTTCGCTCGTCTCGGGGCAACCCGAGCTGCGTGTCGTGGTCGACGAGGTGCGCGCGAAGAAGCTCGACCTCGACGTGGCCGAGATCGGTCGCATCGTCGAGGCGGTCGTCGCCGGTCGGCGCGTGACCGAGATGCTCGACGGCGGACGCGAAGTCGACCTGAACGTCGTCGCGCCGCAGGCGCACGTCGGCTCACTCGAAGACCTCGCCGGGGTTCGCTTCCGGACGAAGTCGGGCGACGTCATCGCGCTCGGCGACGTGGCGACGATCACGCAAACCGCCGGGCCGCAGTCGATTCGCCGGCTCGAGCGCGTGCGCAATGCGCTCCTCACGGTGAACATCGCGCAGGACGCACCGCTGGAGGCCGTGCTCGAGCACGTCGAGCAGGAGGTCTTCCCCGTGGTGCGCGCGCGGCTCGGTCCAGCCTACAGCATCCGCTTCGGCGGCTCGGCCGACGCGCTGCGCCAGTCGCTGTCGTCGCTTTCGTCCGGGTTCGGCTTCTCGGTCCTCATCATCTATCTGTTGCTCGTCGCGCTGTTCAGGAGCTGGGTCTCGCCGTTCGTGATCCTCGTCTCCGTTCCGCTCGCGCTGTCGGGTGGCTTGATCGCGATTCGCCTGGCGAGCGACTGGACCGGCGGCGCGGCGTCGTTCGACGTGATCTCGATGCTCGGTTTCGTGATCCTCGCCGGGCTGGTCGTGAACAACGCGATCCTGATCGTGCACCAGGCAAACAACTTCCGCGACGAGGGCATCGAGCGTCGTCGCGCACTCGCCGAATCGGCCAAGTCGCGACTGCGTCCGATCCTGATGAGCGTGACGACGACGGTCGTCGGCATGACGCCGCTCGCGTTGGGGGGCGGCGCGGGCGCGGAGCTCTACCAAGGGCTCGGCGTCGTGATCGTCGGCGGCCTGCTCTGCTCGACGCTCTTCACGCTGTTCCTCGTTCCGGTGCTCATCAGTCTCGGATACGACGCGAGCGACTGGGCCCTCGCCCGGCGCGGCGCTCCGGCGTCGCGCGACGGCGACACGGTGCAGCCGGCGAGCGCGTAGAAGTTCGAAAGCGGGCCGCAGGAGTTCGCGCGCGCGGCGGTAGGCTCGTCGCGTACGCGGCTCCCGAAGCCGCCGTAACCCGCCCGACGTCCGCATCGAGGAGCGCCCGTGTTCGATTGGATCTTCGACCCCCAGGCTTGGATCGCGTTCGCGACGCTCACGCTGCTCGAGATCGTGCTCGGCGTCGACAACATCGTCTTCTTGTCGATCCTCTCCGGTCGACTGCCGGCCGCACAGCAGGAGCGCGCGCGGCGGCTCGGTCTCGCGATGGCGCTCTTCGGCCGCATCGCGCTTCTGCTCTCGATCACGTGGATCATGCGTCTGGTCGAGCCGCTCTTCTCCGTGATGGAGACCGAGATTTCGGGGCGTGACCTGATCCTGCTCGCGGGAGGCTTGTTCTTGCTCGCGAAGGCGACGCACGAGATCCACAACAACATCGAGGGGGATGGGCCGCACGCGCGCGATGCGAAGCGCGCGACCTTCGGCTCCGTCCTGGTGCAGATCTTCCTGTTCGACCTCGTCTTCTCGCTCGACTCGGTCATCACCGCGGTCGGGATGGCGGACGACATCGGCGTCATGGTCGCGGCCGTCGTCGTGGCGGTCGGTTTCATGATGTTCAGCGCGCGCGCCGTCGCGGCGTTCATCGACAAGCACCCGACGGTCAAGATGCTGGCGCTCTCGTTCCTGCTGCTCGTCGCCGTCGCGCTCATCGCGGACGGACTCGAGTTCCACATCCCGCGCGGCTACATCTACTTCGCCATGGCGTTCTCGATCTTCGTCGAGATGCTCAACCTGCGCATACGTCGATCGCACGGAGCGCCCGGCGAGTAGCGAAGCGCGCGCCTGACAGCGGAGCCGCGCCCGGCTACCATCTCGCCTCGCGCCCTGACGGAAGGAGGACTCCGTGCGATCGAGATCAGCCCTTTGGTTCCTGTTGTGTGCTTCGATTGCGAGCGCGGTCCCGTCCGCGCAAGTCACGAGCCCCGAAGCCCACCTTGGGCGTCCGGTCGGCGCGGACTTCGAGCTCGCGGATTGGGGCGAGGTGTCCGGCTACTACCGCGCGCTCGCCAACGACAGTCCGCGCGTGCGCGTCGAGACGGTCGGCGCGACGACCGAGGGACGCGACTTCCTGCTGGCGACGATTTCGAGCGAAGCGAACCTCGCGCGCCTCGAGGAGATCCGCGCCGCCGCGCGCCGCATCGCCGATCCGCGCGGTATCGGTGACGACGAGCGCGAAGCGCTGCTCGAACGCGCGAAGCCGATCGTCTTCGTCTCGATCGCGATGCACTCGACCGAGACCGCGGCGCCGCAGTTCGGCATGGAGTTCGCGCACCGGCTCGCGACGTCCGACGAGGAGCCTTACCGCTCGGCGCGCGAGGAACTCGTCGTCCTGATCGCACCGTGCCTCAATCCCGACGGCCTCGACCACGTCGTCGAGTGGTATCGCGAGACGGTCGGCACGCCGTACGAAGCGGCGGGGTTGCTCAAGCTCTATCAGTTCTACGCGGGGCACGACAACAACCGCGACTGGTTCATGCTGTCGCAGTCCGAGACGCAGATCGTGACGCGGCTGCTCTACTCCGAGTGGTTCCCGCAGGTCTATTGGGACGTGCACCAGCAGGGTCGCTCCGAGGAGCGTTTCTTCGTTCCGCCGTTCCGCGACCCGCTCAACCCGAACCTCGACGCCGGAGTCATCGCCGGCATCGGCCAGCTCGGCGCGCGCGCGCTCTTCGACATGACGGGCGAGGGCTTCTCGGGCGTGTCCACCGGCGTCTCGTACGACATGTGGTGGAACGGCGGCAACCGCAACGTTCCCGTGCGCCACAACATCATCGGACTCCTGACCGAAGCCGCGTCGGTCAACATCGCGTCGCCGGTGTTCCTGCCGAAGCGCGAGCTGCGCGCGCCCGGCGGATTGAACGAGTACGGACCGTCGAACCGCTTCCCGAAGCCGTGGCCCGGCGGTTGGTGGCGCCTGCGCGACATCATCGAGTACGAGCACGCGTTCTCGCGGTCGCTCGTTTCGAGCATCGCGCGCGAGCCGCGGCTTTGGCTCGAGAACTCGCTGGATGCGGCCGAGCGCGCGATCGCCGCCGGCACGCACGATGCGCCGCGCGCGTGGATCCTCCCGAACTCGAATACGGACCGCGGCGCGACCCAGCGCCTGGCCGAGACGCTCCTCCTCAGCGGCGTCGAGCTCTTCGTCGCGGACGCGCCGATCGACGCCGACGGACGCACGTGGCCCGCGGGCTCGATCGTCATCCGTCGTGACCAGCCCTACGGCCAGCACGTGAAGGACCTCTTCGAAGTGCAGCGCTATCCGGAAGGCGAGGCGCCGTACGACGTCGCCGGCTGGACGCTGCCGTTCCTGCTCGGTGTGCGTCGGGTCGAGGTCATGCAGTCGCTCGACGGTTCGTTCCGTCGCGTCACCACGGCGGCCGACGCGGTGGCGTCGTTCGAGAGCGGCGTCGCGGACGGGCGCGCCGACTCGCGCGACAGCGACGCGTGGGTCGACGTGTTCCGGCGCCTGGGCGCGGGTGAAGAGCTGGCGTTCGCGTTCGACGGCGACGACGCGGGCGTGTTCACGCCATCGAGCGGAACGAGTGCGGCAGAAGAATCCGACGAGGACGCGCTCCCCACGCAGGCCCAGTTCGCCGGCGTCCCGCGGATCGGCGTCTACGCGCCGTGGAGCGGGAGCATGGATGAGGGTTGGCTGCGCTTCGCGCTCGATCGCTTCGGTGTTCCGTTCCTCTCCGTGCGCAACGAGATGGTTCGCGCGGGGGATCTCGGGGATCTGGTCGACGTGCTGGTGATCGCGAGCATCCCCGGCCGCCAGCTCGACGCGGGGCGAACGGAGGGCAGCGTGCCCCCCGAGTTCGCGCGCGGGCTCGATCCCGAAGGCGCCGCGGCGATCGATGAGTTCGTTCGCACCGGCGGTCGCCTGGTCGCGATCGGCAGCTCGGCGACCTGGGCGATCGAGCTCTTCGACCTGCCGCTCGAGGACGTGACGCGCGGCGACGAGGCGGGCGAGTTCTCGTGTCCGGGCAGCGTGTTGCGCACGGTCCCCGAGACCGCGGGGCGCGGCGCGCGGCTGACCGCCGGCCTGCCCGCATCGATCCCGATCTTCTTCTCGCGGTCCGCGGCGTGGAAGCCCGCAGACGACGCGGGCGACGAGGCCGACGAGCTCGAGGTGCTCCTGCGCTACGCGCCGACGCGCGTCTTGCTGTCCGGTTGGGTGCGCGCGCCCGAGGTCATCGCCGGGGCGTCGGCGTGGATCCGCGCGCCGCATGGTGCGGGCTCGGTCGATCTCTTCGGCTTCCGGCCGCAGTATCGCGGCTGGTCCCAGGGGACGTTCCAGCTCCTCTTCCGCGCCATCCTCTTCGGGGATTGAGCGATGGCAACGGGCGAGGACGACGGAGGACCGGCGGCGACGATCGAGATCGTGCGCGGCGACAACCTCGACGTCCTGCGCACCCTCGCGGACGCGTCGTTCCAGCTCGTCTACATCGACCCGCCGTTCAACACGGGCAAGCGGCAGCGGCTCACGCGGTTGCGCACGTCGCGCGACGAGGACGGGGACCGCGTCGGGTTCGGCGGACATCGCTACCGGTCCGAGCTCGTTTCCGACGTCGCCTATGGCGATCGGTTCGACGACTACCTCTCGTTCCTCGGACCGCGACTCGAGGAAGCGCAGCGCGTGCTCGACGCGACCGGCAGCCTGTTCGTTCACGTCGACCCGCGCGAGTCGCACTACGTGAAGGTCTTCCTCGACGGCCTGTTCGGGCGCGACTGCTTCCAGAACGAGATCATCTGGTCGTACGACTACGGAGCGCGGTCCAAGCGGCGCTGGCCCGCCAAGCACGACACGATTCTGTGGTACGTGCGCGACCCGAAGAACTACGTCTACCGCTACGACGACATCGACCGCATTCCCTATCTCGCGCCCGGGCTGGTCGGTCGCGAGAAGGCGGCGCGCGGCAAGACGCCGACCGATGTCTGGTGGAACACGATCGTCCCGCCGAGCGGACGCGAGCGCACCGGCTATCCGACGCAGAAGCCGCTGGCGATCCTCGAACGCATCGTTTGCGTGCATTCGAACCCCGGTGACCGGGTGCTCGACTTCTTCGCGGGCAGCGGGACGACGGGGGAGGCCGCTTGGAAGCACGGGCGGTCGTGCGTCCTGGTCGACTCCCACCCGGAGGCGATCCAGACCATGGAGCGCCGGCTGGCCCCCGCGGAGCCCCGCGTGCGCGAGGTCGACCAGGCGGCGGAGACCGGTCGCGAAACGGATCGTTGAATCCGTTCGACGCGGGCCCAAGAGAGGGGCCGGAGCCCGGCGGTTGTGTGAGCGCGAGTCACGGTTTCCACGACCCCTCCTCATCGGAAACCTCCGAAGACTCATCGGCTCGCGCTTTCCTGCGCTTCGTGATGGCCTTCTTAGGGATGGAGACCGCCGGGCTCCCCCTCGCCCCCCGCGCGATCGAAGCCGTTCTCCCGGACGCAGGGGCTGCTAGCCCGGGTTATTCATGAGGCTTTGCCGAGATCGACGCAGATGCGCGCCAGATCAGCGCTTCGCGACCGACGCGCGTGCTGGCGACCTTGACGGGTCGTCGACCCCGGTGAGGGAGGGAAGGGCTGAGATGGCGCGTAGCTGCGTCGATCTCGGTGAAGCCTCATGAATGATCTGGGCTAGGATGCGCCGCGATGAGCGTGCCCTTGCCCCCGATTCCCCGTCGGCGCGACGACGACCACGGCCCCGACGCTGTTCGCGAACGGATCGAGCTCTGTGAGGAGGTGGCCGGCCGACCGCTGCCCTTCCTGCGCGGCGCCACCGTTCCCTCGGCCGAGGCGCGCGGGAACGTCGAGAACCTGATCGGCTACGCCCAGGTTCCGATCGGGATCGCCGGACCGCTGCGCGTCGACACGAGCGCCGGCATCCGTGAGGTGTTCGTCCCGATGGCGACGACGGAGGGCGCGATGATCGCCTCGTACTCGCGCGGGATGAAGGCGCTCCGCGGCGCGAGCGCGCGCGCGCGCGTCCTTTCCGAGTCCCTGTCACAGCATCCCGTGCTGCTCTACGCGAACGCGGAGACGTGCGCGCGCGCCGCGGAGATCGCGCGCGAACAGGTGCCGCGGATGGAAGAGTTGACGCGCTCGATCACGACCCACGGTCGGTTGGTCGGCGTGAAGCCCGAACCGATCGGCCGCCGGCTCGTCCTGTGCCTCTCGTTCTCCACCGGCGACGCGATCGGGATCAACATGGCGGCGCACGCGGCCGAGCTGTGCTCCGCTCACCTCGCCGAATGCACGGGCGCGACCGATCGCTATGTGCACGGCGAGGACGTGGAGAAGCGTGCGAACACGCGCGCGTCGATCGAGGGACGCGGGCGCACGGTCGTGTGCGACGCGACGATCCCGCGCGACGAGCTCGAGCGCGTCCTGCGCGTGACCCCCGAACAACTCGTCGCGATCCACCGCACCTACAGCTTCGGCTTCGCGCGCCTGGGGACCGAGAACCAGCTCGTTCAATCCGCGAACGGGCTCGCGGGCGTGTTCGTCGCGTGCGGGCAGGACGTCGCGTACGTCACCGAATCGGCGACGGGCGCGCTCGACTTCGAGGTCACTCCGAACGGAGACTGCTACGCGTCCGCGTACTTGCCGTCGCTGCTTGTCGGCACGGTGGGGGGAGGAAGCGCGCAAGGAACCGCGGCCGAGTGCCTCGCGTTGCTCGGCGTCGCCGGGACCGGCGGCGCCAACGTGTTCGCCGAGTTGATCGGCGCGACCGTGCTCGCCGGTGACCTCTCGCTGCTCGCTTCGTTCTGCACGCACGAGTTCATCGCTGCGCACGAGCGTCTCGGACGCAACCGGCCGTCGACCGCTGCGCGGGGAGGCGACGCGACGTGAGCCGTTCGAAGAAGGAAGGCGCCGAGCCGTGGGTTCCGTGCGCGTACGCGCTGGTCGGCCTCACCGCGCTCTCGTTCGTGATCCTCGGAAGCCGCCCCGGCGGGCCCATGCCGACGTGGATCTACACGCGCGGTCTGATCGCCCTCGGGATGACGTCGGCGCTCTTGCTCGCGACGGCGCTCGCATGGAGCGCCTATCGCCGGCCGTTTCTGCAGCGCGGTCGCCTCGGCGGCCTCGCGTCCGTCGCCGGCGTGCTTTGGGTCGCGTCGTTCCCGCTCGCGTATCCGTCGTCGCACGACGGCCACCCGAGCCGGGTGGCCTTCCGCGTTCCGTTCGAGGGCGAGTGGATCGTCCGCGACGCGGGGAACGACCGGATGGGGAACACGCTCGTGCTCCACCCGGCGACGCGCTTCGGCTACCGCTTCAAGCCGGCCGACGCCGGCTCCGGCGAGGTCGTCGCCCCGGCTGACGGGACGGTCGTTCGCAGCGACGAGGCGCGGTGGGTCGCGCGGGTTGCCGAGGGCGAATACCTCGTTCTCGAGGGCCTGGGGCCCGTTTCTGACCCGACGGGGCCGGCGGCGCGGCACCGCGAGGTCGGGGCCTCCGTCGCCGCGGGGGACGCCCTCGGTCCGGGCGGCTCCGGCCCCGCCGGGCTCGTTCTCTACCTCGCGGACCAGGACCAGCCCCGGGCCGGCGAGGGCATTCCGCTCCGGTTCTCGGACACCCTGGCCGATGGACGGTCGCTCGGAGCCGCGAATCCGGCCCGCGGCCAGCGCGTCCGGGCCGTTTCCGAGATTCCGGACGCCGGGGAGCCCTCGCCGCGTTGACAGGCGGCCGCATCCCGTTAACCTATTTCGCTTGAAATCCCGCGCGCGCCCGACCTCCATCCCGCCTTGCGGGTCGGGTCCTGCCGCCGACGGGATCCGCTTCGCTCGCCCCGACCCCGCCGCCCGGATTCCCGAGGGGAATCCCTGTCTCCAACCAAGCCAAGAGCCATGTCGTCCGTCGTCAAAGCCCAACCGTCCGCCGACGCGAGCAACTTCGCCAAGCAACTCGTCAAGCGACGCAACATCGGCATCATGGCCCACATCGATGCCGGCAAGACGACCGTCACCGAGCGGATCCTGTTCCTGTCGAGCAAGATCCACAAGACGGGTGAGGTTCACGATGGCAAGGCCACGATGGACTTCCTCGAGGAAGAGCAGAAGCGCGGCATCACGATTCAATCGGCGGCGACGAGCGTTGAGTGGAAGGACCACTCGATCAACATCATCGACACGCCCGGCCACGTCGACTTCACGGCCGAGGTCGAGCGTTCGCTGCGCGTCCTCGACGGTGCGGTCGCGGTGTTCGATGCGGTGCAGGGCGTCGAGGCGCAGTCGGAAACGGTCTGGCGCCAGGCGAACCGCTACGGCGTGCCGCGCATCTGCATGATCAACAAGATGGATCGCGTCGGCGCGGACTACTACCGCGCGATCCAGACGATCACGGACCGCTTGAACGCGCGTCCGATCACGCTGCAGATGCCGGTCGGTCAAGAGAAGGACTTCAACGGCGTGATCGATCTCGTCGCGATGAAGATGTTCGAGTTCAACGAGGAGGACACGGGCAAGGCGTTCAACGAAGTGCCGATCCCGGACTCGTTGCGCGACGAAGCGGACTTGCATCGCCACGACCTGTGCGAGATCGCGGCCGAGTTCGACGAGGCGCTGCTCGACCTCTTCGTCGACGACCAGCCGATCCCCGAGGAGATGCTCAAGGCGGCGATCCGCAAGGGCACGCTCGGCATGGAAGTCACGCCGATCTTCTGCGGCTCCGCGCTCAAGGACAAGGGCATCCGCTTCCTCATGGACGCGGTGATCGACTATCTGCCGAGCCCGCTCGACATCCCGCCGGTCGAGGGCATCGACCCGAAGACGGACGGGCCCGCGACGCGCGCGGCCGATCCGAGCGAGCCGATGTCGATGATGGCGTTCAAGACGGTCGCCGAGATCACGGGCGACCTGACGTTCGTTCGCGTCTACTCCGGCATCCTCAAGAAGGGCGTGCGCGTCCTGAACCCGCGCACCCGTAAGCACGAACGCATCGGGCGTTTGGTCCGTATTCACGCCAACAAGCGCGAGTCGGTCGACGAGGTGGGCGCGGGCGACATCGCCGCGGTGCTCGGCCTCAAGAACACGGCGACCGGCGACACGCTCTGCGACGAGAACGCGCCGATCCTGCTCAGCGAGATCCAGTTCCCGGACTCCGTCATCTCGATGTCGATCGAGCCGAAGTCGGGTCAGGACCGCGACAAGCTGACCGAGGTGATCTCGCGCATGATGCGTGAGGACCCGACGTTCCGCGCGCAGACGAACGAAGAGACCGGCGACCTGGTCATCTCGGGCATGGGCGAGCTGCACCTCGAAGTCACGGTCAACCGCATCGTCAACGAGTTCAAGTGCGAGGTGACCACGGGCCGCCCGAAGGTCGCGTACAAGCAGACGCTGCGGAAGACGAAGGAAGTCGAGACGCGCTACGTGCGCCAGTCCGGCGGCCGCGGTCAGTTCGCCGTCATCTACGTCCGCTACGAAGTCGGCGAGCCGGAGGACGGCGTCTACGAGTTCGAATCGGCGATCAAGGGCGGCAACGTCCCGCGCGAATACATCGCCCCGGTCGGCGACGGCATCCGCGAAGGCGTGCTCGGCGGCGGCCCCGCGGGCTACCCGTTCGTCAACGTGCGCGCGGTCCTGTACGACGGCAAGGCGCACGACGTCGACTCGAGCGAGATGGCGTTCCGCGCGGCGGGCGTCCAGTCGTTCCGCGAAGCCTGCGACGGCAACTCGGTCCTGCTCGAGCCGATCATGAAGATCGAAGTCCGCACGCCCGAGGAGTTCCTCGGAAGCGTCGTCGGCGACCTCAACTCGCGTCGCGGCGAGGTCTCCGAAGTCGAGGCCCTCGACGACCTCCGGATCGTCCGCGGCCTCGTGCCGATCTCGGAGATGTTCGCCTACACGTCCGCCCTGCGCGGCGCGACCCAGGGCCGCGGCTCGTTCGCCATGGAACTGCAGGAATACCGCCAAGTGCCGAACTCCGTCGCGACGAAGGTGCTGGCCGGCGACGTCTAGGTAGGCGTCGGGCGGGCGAGGGTTCGCCGGTTCGGTCGAGTGTCGGGGGCAGGGAGTGCTGACGTTCCTGTGAGCGCGAGGCGCCGGGTGGTTCGGTTGCGCGAATCGAATCGCGGAGGGAAGTTCCGAACGTCGTCCTTCGCTCCGGTGGAGGTCTCGGGGACGGGGAGTTGTGGACGTTCGTTGGACCGTGACGGTGCGGGTGGGGTGGAAGTCCGAGGGACGGGAAGTCGTGCACGTCCGTCGGATCGTGACGGAGCAGGTGTTTCCGGGGATCGAATCGCCCTTGGAGACTCCGAACGTGTTCCTCTCCTCCGTTGGATCTCTCAGGGACGGGGAGTCGTGGACGTTCGTTATCGATTCACGCGCAGCGCTTCTCGCTGCTGCGGCACGGGCTCGCTTCGCTCGCGTGCCGGGGGGGGCACTGGAGTCGCGGGGAGTTGTGGGCGATCCCTACCGATTCGGGGCAACGGACCAGGCGAAGACGCGGCAGCGGTTGCGGTCTTCGGATCGACCGATGCCGATGAGACGTTCGGGGACTTGTCCGTTGGATCTCTCCGGGACGGGGACTTGTTGACGTTCGTTATCGATTCACGCGCAGCGCTTCGCGCTGCTGCGGCACAGGCTCGCTTCGCTCGCGTGCCGCGGTTCGCAACGGAACAGGGGTTTGCACGGCAGCCGCGACGGCTCCGGAACGGCCGATGAGGGGTTCGGGGAGTTGTTGACGCTCGTTCGATCCTGACGGTCTGGGTGGTTCCGAGAAGTGACTCGCTCTTGGGGGTTCCGAACGTGTTCCTCTCCGCCGTTGGGTGTCTCAGGGACGGGGAGTTGTTGACGTTCGTTATCGATTCACGCGCAGCGCTTCGCGCTGCTGCGGCACAGGCTCGCTTCGCTCGCGTGCCGCGGGTCGCAACGGCCCAGGGGTTTAC
>JAJDEV010000082.1 GCA_029259605.1 Planctomycetota bacterium
ACCCCAACCCAGGGCTCCGCCAAGGAAGGCGCAAACCGTGTTTCAGTCCCGCGCGCTGTCCGTACCTCGACTTACGAAAGGCCGAGGCGCGGAATGCGCGTCCAGCACAGCCGTCGAGCAACACCGAGGCAGTCAGTTCAGACCCATTAGAGCAAGTTTCCACGGGCGCCAGCCACGGCCGCCCGCGCATCCCGCGCCCGCCGTCGGATTCGACAAAAAGTCCGAGACTTCGCCGGCGCTCCTGACACAGCGTTGGCAGGAGCCCGCGCTATCCTCCGCGCATGCTCCACTCCAGCGACCCCGCAGCCCACAGGCAACGCGCGAGCCGAACCCGACGCTGCCTTCCACTCGCCTTGGCCGCCGCCGCCGCGCTGCTGAGCGCGTGCGCGACGTCCGGCACACCCTCAGGCACCGACTTGGAAGCGATGCACACACACCACACGATCGACTACATCGAGTTCCAGGTCACGGACCTCGCCGCCGCCAAGCAGTTCTACGGCGACGCGTTCGGCTGGACGTTCACCGACTACGGACCCGACTACGCCGGCATCCGGAAGGCGGACGGGGACGGCGAGGTCGGCGGCATGTTGCAGGTGCCGGACGTGCAGACGGGCGGCCCGCTCGTCGTGCTCTACTCGTCCGACGTCGACGGAAGCGTTCGTGCGGTGCGGGACGCCGGCGGGAAGATCGCGAAGGAGCCGTTCGAGTTCCCGGGCGGTCGCCGGTTCCACTTCGTGGACCCCTCTGGCAACGAGCTCGCCGTCTGGTCGGAGCGCTGATCCGACGAGGTCGAGCTAGTCGCGTTCGACGGACAGGTCCCGGATGCGGTCGCGGAGGTACTGTCGATCGGGCTGCATGGTCGCCGCGCTCCGATGGCTTTCGAGCGCATCGACGTAGCGCCCCGCTTCGGCGAGGAAGTCGCCGAGCGCTTCGTGGAGGAGCCACGACTCCGGCTCCGCACGCAGCGCGTACTCCGTGAGCCGTATGGCGTCGTTGTTCGCCGCTCCCTCCGACAGTTCGTAGGCGGCGAGCATGAACGCGTTGGGGTCGAACTCGAACGACTCGTCGGTGCGCAGCGGTTCGATCGCCGCCAGTGCGCCGTCGAGGCCGACGTCGGCGTAGCGAGCGAGCAGGATGCGAGCGAGGCATCGACCGGGAAGGGGCACGTCTTCACCCCACAACATGCGCCGCAGGTCGGACTGCATGCGGCGGATGTCCGGCGGCGGGATGTTGTTGAGCACGTCGTCGCTCGGTCGCACGTTCGAGAGCACGGCGAAGAACGTGTCGCGCGCGGGATCGCGCTCCATCATCGTGACGAAGCCGTAGCTCAGGCCGCCGTGCCCCTGGGTCTCGCGCATCTTTCCGTCAGGCCCCGTCGCGCTCTGGATCTCCCAGCCGAGTCCGTACCGGCTCAGGCTGCTTTGGGCGGTGTCCGCACCCGCACCCGCGTCGCTTCGCACGGGCGTGTGGTTGCGGAGCATCTCGCGCACGGTGGATTGTGAGAGCAATGCGCCGCCGGTCGCCGCGCGCACGAAGCGCCACAGGTCGGAAGCCGTGGCCAAGACGTCGCCGCTCCCGAGATCGGCTACGGCGTCGACGGGGGCTTGGCGTGAGACCGTCCCGTCGAAGGCGCGGACGTGCCCCACGGCGCGCTGCGGAAGGTCCAGTTGCACGTCGTTCCAGAGCGTGTCGACCAGTTGAGCGGGCTCGAGCACCTCCTCGGTGAGCAGGACGGGATAGCTGCTGCCGGTCGCGCGTTCGGCGGCGATCGCGAGCAATCCGTAGCCGAAGTTGCTGTACGCGAAGCCGGTGCCGGGCTCGAAGAGCAACGGGGCCTCGCGTACGGCTTCGATCAACGCCGCGCGGTCGAAGCGTCCGGACCGCGCGCGCGCGAAGTAGTCCGGGATGTGCGCGTTGTCGATCAGCCCCGACGTGTGTGCGAGCAGCTGGCGCAGGGTCGAGCCGCCGGCCGCCGTCGATGCGAGCTCGTCGATATGGGTCGCGATGGGATGCTCGAGGTCGAGCACGCCGCGCTCGACCAGGCGAAGCACGGTGACGGCGAGGTACGCCTTGGCGATCGATCCGAGGTCGAACCGAGTGCTCGCGTCGTTCGTCGCGCCCGTCACCGGGTTCGCGAAGCCGCGTCCCCCGACGAACGTGAGCTCGTCCCCGCGCGCGACGAGCACGACGCCTTCGAAGCCGCGTCGTCCATGCCAGGCGTCGAGCCAGCGGTCGACTCGGGCGGCCAGGGAGCCGTCGCCGACGTGCGTCTCGCGCACTTTGCTCGGCGGTGAGGCACAGGCCAGGGCACCGCAAGCGAGTGAGCTCGCGAGGAGGAGTCGAGCGGCGTGGAGGGGGAAACGCCGGGAAGTGCAGGTCGCGCGCGCGCGCTCCGGTCGGCTCAGTGGGGGGGGCTGGTTCGGCGACGTGGGCGTCGCCCGCTGCGGACGTCCGGCCGGCTTGTTTCCGTTCGCCCCCGACGTTGCGCACGCGTGTCGTTCGAGCAGCGCGGGCCGCGGGCGGGAAGATCGCGAAGGAGCCCCTCGAGCTCCCGGGTGGTCGCCGGCTCCACTTCCCGGACCCCGCCGGCAACGAGTTCGCCGTTTGGTCGGAGCGCTAGCGCAGGGAGCGCGGACCGCGGATCGGGCGGCCGGGATGGAGCGCGTCCTGGACGACGCCGTCGAGGACGACCGGTACGCCGAGCACGATCACGGCGTCGATTCCCGCGGGCGGCAGCGTGCACTCCTGGTACGTCGCGCGGTCGATCACCGTCGCCGGATCGAACACGACGAGGTCCGCATCCGCGCCGACGCGCACGCGTCCCTTGTCGCGCATCGCGGGAACGCGACGCTCGAGGTGCCGGGCCGGCGCGAGCGACATCTTGCGGAGCGCGTCCATGAGCGTCAGCGCGCGCTGCTCGCGGACGTAGCGACCGAGGACGCGGCTGTTCGTGCCCGCCGAGCGCGGGTGGGTGCGGCCGTCGTCCCACGCTCCGTCGCTGGCGATCATCGGTAGCGCGTCCGCGACGCAGGTCCGCACCGCGCGCTCCTGCGCGGGTTCATCGCGCGGGTGCAACACGAGGACGCCGCCCTCGCCGCGGAAGCGCGCGAATGTCTCGCGCGTCAATCGCTCGCCAGTGGGGGGCCACTCGCAGCGCTGCAAGCGCTCGTCGCTCCACGTCTGCCAATCGTCGAACAGGGCCGATTCGATGAACGTCATGCCGGCCGTGTACGGATAGCACTCGGTCGTCACCGAGATCCCCAGCGCGCGCGCGCAGCGCAGGAACTCGAGCGCCTGGTCCGAGTGGCTCTCGAAGATGCTGTTGAGGTGGTTGACGTGCACGTCCGCGCCCGTGCGAATCGCCACGCCGAGGACCTCGTAGATCTGACTCCAGTCGCGCGTGCGGTCGAACTCGCGCACGTGCAGGTGCGCGGATGCGTCGTGGTGCGCGGCGAGCTCGATCAGCCGCAGGACCTCCGACTGTGTCGCGCCGGGCGTGTACTCGACGCCGAAGCCGATCGCCACCGCGCCGTCGCGCAGCCCGCGCTCGGCGCGCGCGACGAGCGCGTCCAGCTCGTCGTCCACGAGCGCGCGCAGGTCGAGCTCCGGGTCCCCGCGCTCCTCGTTGACGCCGCCGACGAGCTCGATCGCCGCGTCGCCCTGCGCGAGGTGCCGCGCGCTTCCGTGGTCGAACGCCGTGCCGTAGTGGATGAGCGCGCGTCCCTCGAGCGCGTCGTAGTAGGCGGCGACATCCGCGGCGCCGCCCTCCATGTTCAGCACGGCCGTCACGCCGTCCGCGGCCCGCAGGCGGAAGAGCGGGTCGCCATGCTGGTAGGTGTTCAGGTCGATGAAGCCCGGCGCGACGACGCGGTCCGTCGCGTCGAGCGTGTGCGCGCCGACGAGTTCGTGCTCACGGATCGCGACGATCTTCCCGCCCTCGATGCCGATGTGGCGAACGGCATCGAGTCCGGACTCGGGGTCCATGACGCGACCGTTCGCGATGACGAGTTCGAAGGTGTGCGCGTCGGTGCGCGAGGGATCGGAGGTCGCCGCGCAGCCGAGGCAAAGCGCCACACCCAACGCGCTCGGCGTCCAGCGACTCGCGCGCCGCGTTCCCTTCGTCGCCCCTTCGTTCATGCGCGTCGTCAGACTCCGAAGGAGACGATACGCGCGTCGGGGCGGGTGGATCTACTGCCGGGACGACTCAGCGCGCCGTCGCCTCGGCCAGGAGCTCCTGCAGCTCGACGACCTGCGCTCCGAAGACGCACGCACGCCAATCGGGCAGCAGGCGGTCGACGGTCAGGAAGATCGCGAGGCCTTCCTCCTGCGTCCACGAGGTCCGGCTGCCGCGCATGACGTCCTGCGCGTCCTCGGGCGGCAAGCCCTCGTTGAGCAGGACGCGATAGCCGGCCCAGTTCGCCGCGCCCTCCATCAGAAGGAACAGGTCCTCCAGTTCGGCGTAGAACGCGGCCTCTCCGGCGAGGTGCGCCGCGCGCCGTTCGCCCATGAGGCGCACCGCCTCTTCGGCGAGCTGGCGGCAGAGCTCGCGGTCGTCCTCGGCGGCGGCGCGGAAGAAGAGCTCGACCTCCTCCGCATAGGCGGCGGCGAAGCCGGGGCGGGTCCCGAAGCGATCCTGCACGACGTCGTCATCGAAGTCGTCGCCGAGCCCGTGCTCCTCCGCGATCGCGGTGATGCGCCCGCCGTACGCCTCGGCCTGCCGCGTGTGGCTCATCTCGTGCGCGAAGACCGCGAGCGTCAACGCGTCGAGCCGCGCGCCCTTCGCGCTGTGATCGCGGCGCCAGATCGCGGGCAGGGAGAGGACCAGGAAGGCTGTACCGTCGGCCTCGACGCTCGACGTGAACGCGACGATCGCCGGCGGGACCGTGTCGCCCGTCGGCAGCCGAATCCCGTCGCCGTGCGCCCAGCCGACGAGCGGCAGCGCTCCGCTCGCGGGCGCGAGGGAGACGCGCCACGCGCCATCGGTCGGTTGCAACGCGTCGAAGCCCGGGCCGGCGTTCGCGTGCCAGACGTGCGCCTCGTCGAAGAAGATCATCCATGGCAATGGCGCAGGCGCGACACGCAGGATGTCGCGGCACACACGCTCCCACCCGTCGACGGCGTGCTCGATCCACGCGCGGTCCTCCGGTGCGAGCGCCTTGCCCGCGGTGTCCTGTTCCTGGCCGAACGGTGCGATCGTGAGGAGCGCGGCGAGCGCGAGCGTGGAGGTTTGCGTCATGGTTGCTCGGGCGTACGCGTGCGCGCGGCGCGACGTTTCATCGGGGCTGGGCTGCCGGGGGACACCGGTCGCCGTCGAACTCGTTCGGAACTGACTGCATTGGTGTTGCGCCTCCCACCTCAGTTCGGGTCTCGCGGGGCAACCGACGCGGGTTTGAGCCGGACTTCCTCGGAGAACCCCCAATCCGGGGCTCCGCCAAGGAAGGCGCAAAGCGTGTTTCAGCACCCGCGGGCTGTCCATCACTCGACTTACGAAAGGCCGAGGCGCGGAATGCGCGTCCAGCGCAGCCGTCGAGCAACACCTAGGCAGTCAGTTCACACCCAATCCAGCGCGCGCTTCGGAATCGGGCGCTTCGTGCGGCCGGCGTGCGCTTCGAGCTCGTCGAGCAGCGCGGGCAGGTCGGACGCCAACGGCTTCACGCGGGGACTCACAGCGTGCGCAGGAACGCGACCAGGTCGGCGCGCTCGGCGGGACTTCGATCGAGGCCGTAGTCGTGCCCGAAGACCGGCTTCGCGTCGTTCCCGCGGAACCCCGTGGGCACGTAGCCGGCTTCCAGGCGCGCCGGATCGAAGACGTCCTCGAGCGTCGCGAGCGAGCCGTCATGGAAGTACGGCCCGCGATACCAGAGGCCGAGCAGGCTCGGGACCTTGTAGTAGCCCGTGCCGCGCCGCGTGTGGAGCGTCAGGTTCGCATCCGTATCGATGCTCCGCCGCATGACGTCGAATCGCGTGGCGTGATCGGCGGGGGGAACGAAGTCGAGCACGGGCGCGAGCGCGTTGTTCGTGTAGAGCGGCGCCGGATGGCAGGTGAAGCAGCGCTCGGCCTGGAACACCTCGCGTCCGCGCGCGGCAGCCGGACTCGTCGGGTTGGGATTCGGCGGTGGCTCGAGCGAGTAGAGGTACAGCGCGAGGGCGTACAGCTGCGCGTCGCTGTAGCGCGTGAAGTCCTCGGGTCGCAGCTCGTCGCCGCCGCGCGCGGCGGGGACGAAGCCGCCGAACGACGACAGGCTGTCGGCGCCCTGGTTCAGCGCGGCGTAACGCATCAGGTCGACGAGCGAGTCGTGCCGCATCAGTCCCGACGCATCGAGATAGCGGCGTTGCCGAACGCCGATCAGGTCCGGGACGCGCGCCGGGAAGCGGAACGCCGCGCGTTGCCGTGCCTGGACGCCGGCGGGTAGCGCGTCCCAAACCGACGCGAGCTCGCCGAGCGACATGCCGAGCAGCTCGGCCGCCGGATCGGGTGTGAGCCACGGCGCGGCGTGGTCCGTGTAGTCGCTCCACGTCTCGTCGACGACGGCGTCGTCATCCGGATCGGCGCGCAGCTCTTTCCGCAGCTCGAAGGCGACCACACGACCGAGCGGCAGGTCGCCGGGCCCTCCCCGAAGCACGCTCCCGTCCGGGAGGACGCGCGTGTGACACGTGGCGCAGGCGTCCGTGCCGAGCTCGACCTTGCCCTTCTCGCGGATGAAGTAGCGCCCGTACGGAAAGCGCCCTTCGGAATCGAGCCGGATCCCCGCCGCCTCGTACGCCTCGCGATCCCGAACGAACTCCATCTCGGTGCCCGTCGAATACTCGTTGCCCTCGTGGAAGACGAGCTCGCCCGCGCGGATCCAGTCGGCCTTCGTCTTCAGCTGCGTCGCGTCGAAGACGACCTCGGGCTCCTGCTCGTGCAGCCACTCCCAGTAGCCGTCCGGTTCGAAGTCGGGGTGGTAGACGTCGTAGCTCCGGAACACGGCACGCTCGGGAATCGCGTAATAGAAGTCGCTGGAGACGTGCTTCGGCGAGTGCTCCGGCGACGGAAGCGGCAGCTCGATCGCCTCGACCGCGTCTTCGTCCCAGAGCCGCGGAACCTCGGGCGTCCAGCCGTCGGTTTGTTGCGCGCGGACGACGGGAGCCGTGAGCAGCAGGACGAACAACGGAGCGGACAGCGCGGTCTTCGGCATGGTGGTGGAGGCGAGCTTACGCGTCGCTGGCATACAACGCGGTGCTCAGGTACTTGATCCCGGAGTCGACGGCGAGCGTCACGACCGTCGCGTCCGGACCGAGGCGCGCGGCGACGCGCAGCGCGACCGCGACGTTCGCGCCCGTGGACGTGCCTGCGAAGATGCCCTCCTCGCGCGCGAGGCGGCGCGCGGTGCGCATCGCTTCCTCGGTCGACACGGTTTGGATCTCGTCGGCGACGTCCGCGCGCCAAAGCGGAACGACGAAGCCCGCGCCGGTGCCTTCGATCTTGTGCGAGCCCGTCGGTCGGCCGGACAGGACCGCGGATTCCGCGGGCTCGACAGCGACGATGCGGACGGCGCCGTTCGCTTCGCGCAGGCGCGTCGCGATGCCGCGCAGCGAGCCCGACGTCCCGACGCTCTGGACGAACGCCGTGACCTCGCCGCCGGTCTGCGCCAGGAGTTCGGTCCCGAGCGC
The DNA here is from genome assembly GCA_029259605.1 of Planctomycetota bacterium. Lineage (GTDB taxonomy): Bacteria > Planctomycetota > UBA1135 > UBA1135 > OFTM281. The sequence goes on from JAJDEV010000082.1 coordinate 7,654, forward strand.
GTCGTAGCAAGCGAGCTGATCCGTGTTGTTGAGCTGATCGGTCCAGTAGCTGCCCGGCTGCTCGGCGAGCCGCCGCGCGGTCTCGATCATCTCGAGCGTCAGCTCCTTCGTCGTGCCTCCCGTCGCGCTCGGAACGAGCGTGAGCCTGGCGCCGAGCGCCGCCATGTGATCGCGCTTCTCTCGGCTGAACACATCCGACGTGACGATGTGGAGCGGGATGCCCTTGACCGCGCAGACGAACGCGAGCGAAACACCGGTGCTGCCGCCCGTGTACTCGACGACCGAGCCGCCGGGCTGCAGGCGCCCGTCCTTCTCCGCCGCTTCGACCATGGCGCGCGCCATGCGGTCCTTCATGCTGCCGGTCGGGTTCTCGAGCTCGAGCTTGAGCAGGATGCGCGCGCTGCCGGCGGGCACGATGCGCGCGAGCGGAACCAGGCTCGTGCGTCCGATGGACTCGAGCGCGTCGGCGTTCGTCGTGTTCATGCGGTCCGTGGGACTCCTCGGTTCGCGCTCGGGGCGCCGCGCAGCGTACCCCATCGTCTGCAAGGCTAGCTCGCTCCGACGTGACGCGCGAAGAACCAGCTGTGGCCCTCGGGGTCGACCGCGCCGTAGCGACGATCCCCGTACGGCTGATCCGACGGTTCCTCGAGGTTCTCGGCGTGCGTCACCACGCCGTTCGCGCCGCTCATGCGATGCCTCTCGACCATGCCGAAGGTCGCGGCGAGCCACGCCAGCATCGCGCCCATGTCCTCGTCGTTCAGGTCGGGCGAGACGCGCGGATAGCCGTGGGGAAACGTGTCGTACGTGCGTGACCTCCGAGTTCGGGTTGCGGTCGGCAGGACGAGAGGATGGGTGCGTGCCCTGTGCCGTGACTGGCATGATACGGCGTGCACGGAACGAACGACGACACGCGGCCTGGACCGCTGCGGGCGGGGAGCATCGAGCGCTGGTGCCTCGACTTCGTGGGCGACCGGGAGCTCGAAACGAAGCTCGCGCCGCCCCCGGCGCCCGACGCCGCGCGCGACGCGAGCTGGAGCGCGCCCGTGCCGCCCCCGACGCGGCTGCGCGCGCCGGGGCGGCCGCCCGAGCTGCGCGTCGGCGCGCGAAGTCCGCGCTCCGCGAAGCCCGGCGCGCTCGTGCGTCCGCGCGCGCGCGCGCGCCTGCTGCATACGTTCCTGCACCACGAGCTCCAGGCGGCCGAGCTGTTTGCCTGGGCGCTGCTCGCGTTCCCCGACACGCCGCGCGCGTTCCGCCGCGGACTGCTCGCGCTGTGCCAGGAGGAGTTGGCGCACCTCGCGCTCTACCGCGCGCACCTCAGCACGCTGGGCTTCGACGCGGGCGCCTTCGACGTGCGCGACTGGTTCTGGGAGCGTGTGACCGCGTGCGAGACGCCGACGGCGTTCGTCGCGCTCGTCGGCGTCGGGCTCGAGGGCGCGAACCTCGAGCACACGGCGCGCTTCGCGGCGAGCTTCCGCGCCGCGGGCGACGCGGAGGGCGCGCGCATCCTCGAGCGCGTCGAGCGCGACGAGATCG
>JAJDEV010000083.1 GCA_029259605.1 Planctomycetota bacterium
CAGCGCGGATCCAGCGCCGTTCGAGGGTGGCGTGAGTTTCACCACGGGCTGCTAGCGCCGGTGGAAGGCCTTCTCGAGGTCGGCCAGCCCGAAGTGCACGCGCGTCGGCCTGCCGTGCGGGCAGGTCTGCGCGCCCCCCACTTCGACCGCGCGACGCAACAGCGCGTGCACATCCTCGTCGCTCAGCGTGTCCCCGGCCATGACGGACGAGCGACAGGCCATGCTGTGCAGCACCTCCTCGAGCAGTTCGGTCGCGGGCGGCGGCGCGCCGATGCGCCCGAGCATCGCGATCAGGTCGCGCACGAGCGCGTCCGAATCGGTGCTGCGCAAGAGCGCGGGCACGCCCTGCACCGCGATCGTCGTGTCGCCGAAGGGCTCGAGGAAGACCCCGATGCCCTCGAGCGCGGCGGCGTGCGTCTCGAGCAGCTTGCCCTCGGAGCGCGACACCTCGACGAGTTCGGGCACGAGCAAGCGCTGGACCTCGACGCCGCCCGCGGCGAGCTGCTGCTTCAAACCCTCGAACGTGATGCGCTCGTGCAGCGCGTGCTGGTCGACGATCTCGAAGCCGTCCGGCACGGCGCGCAGAATGTAGGTCTTCGCGACCTTCACGTAGGGACCCGCGAGGTCGTCGGGCTTGCTCCACGGATCGTCGGCGCGCGCGCTCTCACCGGACGCGGGCACTTCGTACACGCGGAAACCGTCGTCCACGTTCGACGCCGGACGCGCCCCTCGCATCGAACCGTCGTCGCGCTGCGGTCCGGGATCGGGGAGAGGCGCCTGCTGCGGCGCGGGCGCCCACGCGCCGCGGCGCGCGATGGTCGACAACATGCGATCCCCCGGCGTCGCCATGTCCGTCGCCGCGAGCGCGCGTCGGATCGTCGCGACCAGGAAACCGAACAGGCGCCGGTCGTCGCGGAAGCGCACGTCGGACTTGGTCGGCGAGACGTTCACGTCGACGAGCGCCGGATCCATCGACAACGAAAGGAACGCGACCGGCTGGCGCTGCTCGACGGAGAGGCCACGGTACGCCTGCTTCAACACGCCGATCAGGACCTTGTCGCGCAGCGGTCGTCCGTTGAGGAACCACATCTGGCGCGTGGTGTCGCCGCGGCCGAAGCGCGGCGGCGCGACGAGGCCGGTGAGCAGCGTCGTCCCGTCCTCGCCGTGGACGGGCTCGAGCGCGTCGGCGAGATCCGCGCCGAAGAGGCGCCGCACACGCTCGCGTCGATCCATGCCGGCCTCGACGTCGAGCACGCGCTTCTTGTCGTGCGTCACGACGAACCCGATGCCCTCGTGCGCGATGATCAGGCGTTGCAGGATGTCGAGGCAACGACCGAGTTCGGTCGACGTGCGCTTCAGGAAGCGGCGCCGCGCGGGCAAGCGCAGGAAGAGGTCGCGCACTTCGATCGACGTGCCGCGCGGCCCACCCGCGTCGACGACGGACGACACGTCGCCCCACTCGTCTTCGATGCGATAGCCCGTCGGCGCGTCCGCGGGGCGCGACAGGATCGTGGCGTGCGACACGGCGCCGATCGACGCGAGCGCCTCGCCGCGAAACCCGAGGCTCGCGATGTGCTCGAGGTCGTCGACGTCGCGCAGCTTGCTCGTCGCGTGCGGACAGAACGCGAGCACGAGGTCCTCGGGTCCCATGCCGATGCCGTCGTCGACCACGCGCACGAGCTTCACACCGCCCTCTTCGAGGTCGACGCGAATCTCGCGTCCGCCGGCGTCGAGCGCGTTCTCGACGAGCTCCTTCACGACCGACGCCGGACGCTCGACGACCTCGCCGGCCGCGATCTGGTTGCGCACGCGTTCGGGCAGCTCGGCGATGCGAGCGGTACACGTCACAACCCGGTCGGGGGGCGAATCCTGGTGCGCGTCGAGGTCCGTCATGGGGCCGATGTTAGCAGCCCCGACGCAAACGTCAGCCCCAGCGCACGGCGAACAGCGCGAAGTCGTTCGCGTCGACGCCTACACCGGACTTCGCGCGGCGCTCGAGGGACGAGACGTCGTCGAGCATCTCGCGCCAGGCGCCCGAACTGCGCGAGCGCGCGCGCGCGATCGCCGGCCCGACGGCGCGGCCGTTGACGCCGACCGCGCGCGCCGCGTCGGCCTCGCTCGCCCCGCGCTCGAGCTCGCTCGCCAGGACGAGCGAGCGCCGGATGCCGCGCGAGAGCGCGCCGACGAGCATCGCCGCCAGCGCGATGGCATCGACCAGGCGCCGCCCGCTCTTCTCCTGGAAGCCCGCTTGGAACAGCGTCTCGACGCCCGCGAGCGCGCGTGGCACGTCACCGTCGACCAGCTGATCGGCGACGCTCCACGGCGCGGTGGCCGCGTTCCAGCCGACGACCTTGCGCAGGTCCTCGTCCGGCAGGCGCTTCATGCGCTCGAGCTGATCGTCGAGCGCGAAGAGGTCGTTGCCCGTCGCCGCGCAGACGTAGACGGCCTGATCCGGCGTCATGCGCAAACCGACGTCGCGCGCGCGATCGAGCACGAAGCGCACGAGCTCGGTCTGGCGCGGATCCGGATTCCACGGCGGCGGACTGTCCCACAGCTTGCGCAGATCGAGCAGCATCCCGTCGGCGGCCTTCACGGCCTTCGACACGGCGTGGTCGGCGCGCAACGTCGGGAGCGAGAGCGCGAGCGCGCCCGGGCTGTCGGGCGAGCTCAGGAAACCGGTGACCGCGCGCGTCAGATCGCTCGCGCTCGAGCCGACCTTCTTCAGGTGATCCGCGCCGTTGCGGATGACGACGAGGCGTTGCGCCGCGAACAGTCCGCCGCCCGACAGGTCGTCGATCAGCGAGCTGAGCTTGAAGTCCGGGTTGCCGCGCTCGGCGTCGTGCACGCACACCTCGAAGCCCGACTCGACCGCCTTCGCGCGCAGGCGGTCGACCGCCTTCTCGCGGAAGTAGCGTTCCTCGCCGCGCAGCACGACGCCGCGCGGAAGCCCGTCACTCGCGAGGCGCGCTACGAACTCGCGCATCAGTTGCGGCGGATCCGCTTCGCGTTGTCGACGCGCTGCCATTCAGAGCGCTCCGTCGTTGCGCAGCGCGAGGTCGAGCGCGGTTCCGAGGAACAGCGCGATCGAGACCCAGCCGTTGAGGGTGAAGAACGCCATGTCGACGCGCGACAGGTCGTCCGGTCGCACGAGACGATGTTGCCATGCGAGCAGTCCCGCGGCGAGCACGACCACGGCGACGAACGGCCCGCCGAGCTCCGCGCGCCACGCGACCGCGATCAGCAGGGTGACGGTCCCGACGTGCAGCAGGCTGGATGCCTTCAGCGCGGCCGGCACGCCGAAGCGCGCCGGAATCGAGTGCAACCCGTGCGCCCGATCGACGTCCGCATCCTGGCACGCGTAGATCAGATCGAATCCGGCCACCCACGTGAGCACGGCGCCCGCGAGCAGGAGCGGCACGGCGAGGTCCCCCTCGAAGCTCCCGGTGACCGCGAGCCACGCGCCGAGCGGCGCGATCGCGAGGCACAGACCGAGGACCGCGTGCGCGAGCCAGCTGAAGCGCTTGACCGTGCTGTAGAACAGCAGCACGAACAGCACGGGGAACGCGAGCTTGCCGCAGAGCGGATTGAGCGCGAACGCGCCCGCGACGAACACCACGCTCGAAACGACGACGAGCGCGAGCACGGCGCCCGGACGCAGCACCCCCGCCGGCAGCTCGCGCGCCGCGGTGCGCGGGTTCAGGCGATCGATGCGACGATCGACGAGGCGGTTGAACGCCATCGCCGCGGTGCGCGCGGCGACGGCGCACACGACGATCCAAAGGAAGGTCAGCGCCGGCGGCACGCCGCCCGCGCCGAGCCACGCGCCGATGAACGCGAACGGCAGCGCGAAGACGGAGTGGCTGAACTTGACGAGCGAGAACCAAGTGGCGAGCGACGCCCTTTCGGCCGCAACCGTCACGGACGCACCGCTCCATCCGCGGGCTCGACAGGCGTCGCACCCCGCGGCTCCGTGCCGGGATCCGGTACGGGTTCGAGCTCGCCGTTCCAACGCGCGCTCTCCTCGTGCGCGATGCCGAGCCGGTCGAGCACCTTGCCGACCACGTGCTGCACCAGGTCGTCGATCGAGCGCGGTCGGTGGTAGTAGCCGGGCATCGCGGGCAGGACGACGCCTCCCAGGCGCGCGAGCTTGAGCATGTTCTCGAGGTGCACTTCGGAGAGCGGCGTCTCGCGCGGAACGACGATCAGCGGGCGGCCCTCCTTCAACGCGACATCGGCCGCGCGCTCGATCAGGTTCGAGCTGAACCCGGCGACGACGCGCGCGAGCGTTCCCATGCTGCACGGCGCGAGGACCACACCCCCCGTCAACGCAGTCCCCGAGGAAGGCGGCGCTTCGACCGCGTCGGCGGCGAAGCGCCGCACGTGCGCGGCGGTCTCCGCGCCGAGCCAACCCGCCAAGCCGTCGTCGGCTCCGGAGCCCAGCTCCGGCAGCACGACCCCACACTCGTGACGCAGCACCTTCTCGCCCGACGCGCTGATCGACACGTCGACCGCGTGCCCCGCGCGCACGAGCGCTTGGATGAGGCGCGTGGCGTAGACGTGCCCGCTCGCTCCGGTGATCCCGACGAAGAAACGCTTCACGCGCATAGGATAGGCGCCGACGCTCCGCCGAGTGCCTCAGACGCCGAGAAAGACCGCCGGGCCCGCCCCGAGCGCGAGCGCCAGGTTGAAGAGCGCGTGTGTCCACGCCGCGACGCCGAGTCCGCGCCAGCGGAAAAGCCCCGCGAGCACGAGGCCCGCGAGCACGCGCCACAGGAACACGCGCTGGTCGAACGGCTCCCCCGACTCGCCGAGCACGCGCCGAATCGCGTCCAGGTGGAACGCGGCGAAGAGCAGCGACGACGAGACGAGCGCGGCGACGTCGGCGAGCAGCAGCGCGGGTGAGCGTGCGAGGCCGAGGAACGCGCTGATGCGCGCGGTCGCGAGGAAGATCACGCCGTACGCGCCCACGCGAAAGAGGAGCTCCTCCCACGGCGCCGAGCCGACGAGGCGCGCCGCGTGCGCGAGCCCCGGCGTTTGATCCGAGCGTCCGACCGGCAGGTCCCACGCGACGTTCGTCGCTCCGAAGAACGAGAGCAAGTACACCAGCAGCGGACCGAGCAGGATCGCGAAGACGAGCCCTTCGACCGGCACGCGCAGCCAACGCTTCGCGCCGCCTTCGACCTCGAGCTCCTCGTCGTCGGCGCGCACACGCACCCACGCCCAGACACCGAACACCGCGAGCAGCCCCCAACGGATCCACGTCGCGGCATCGCCGAGCGACGCGTACGCGAGCCCGAGCACTCGCTCCGCGCCGTTGCGCGATGCGCCGTCCCCCGCCGCGAGCAGCCCGACCTCGTAGAGAACGAACAGCGGCAACGAGATCAGGAAGCCCGGCGCGAGCCGCGGCTGGTGATGCACGCTCGATGCGTCGAATTCGTCCTCCGCGCTCACGACGTCGGAACGCTCCCCCACGAGAGGCAAGCGATGCCGCCGGAGAGGAGCGAGTAGCCGCACTGCTCGAGCCCCACCTCCTCCATCTCGCGCTGGAACGCGTCGGGCGTCGGCCACTCGAGCACCGTGTCCGGCAGGTACCGGTACGCGGCCGCGTCGCCCGAGATCGCGCCGCCGATCGCGGGGAGCACGCGCGTGAAGTAGAGCTGGTAGAGGCCGCGCAGCGCGCGACCGCGCGGCATGCTGAACTCGAGCACGATCACGCGCCCACCGGGACGTACGACGCGCGCGAGCTCACGCAAGCCGGCGCCGCGATCGGCGACGTTGCGGATCCCGAAGGCGACCGTGGCGAAGTCCGCGCACGCGTTGGCGACCGGGAGCGCGAGCGCGTCCCCGTGGGCGAACAGCGCATCGCCCGCGCTAGCGCCGCTCGTCGCGTGCGCCGACTTGTCCGCGGCGCGGACGAGCATCGGCAGCGTGAAGTCGACGCCCACGACACGCGCTCCCGCGCGGGCGAAGACGAACGCCAGGTCCCCCGTCCCGCAGCATGCATCCACGACCGTGCGCCCGGCGACGGGCCCCGCGAGCCGCAGCAGTTTCTTGCGCCAGCGCCGGTCGATACCCGCCGACAGCACACGGTTCAAGAGGTCGTAGCGCGGCGCGATACGGCCGAACATCTCGCGGACTTCGGTGGCTGCGGGCATCGGGGGCGCAGTGTAGTCGCGCGTGCGGACGTCCGGAACCGGACGTCGCGAAAGCGCGTCGAGGTCCGTCGAAACGAGGCCGGGGGAGCGCTCGATCTCTCGAGCGCTCCCCCGGGGAGTGTTGCGTCGCGCGATCGCGCCTACTGGCGCAAGTAGTCGACGATCACGGTGACGTTCGGCACCGGAATGGACTGCGTCCCGCGGATGAACGGGTTCGTGTCCTCCCGGATCAGACCGGAATCGATGCTGAGCACGTCCACGACGCCGGAGCCCTCGCTCGACGCAGGGACGGCCAGGAAGACGAACTGCGGGCTGTTGCACGTCGCCGAACCCGTCTTGATCACGCTCTTGCCGTTGATCGACAGCGGCAGCGAGACCGTGTACGGGTTCGAGATGTTCGTCAACGCCGTCCGGTTCTTCAGGTTGTCGAAGGCGATGTCCACCGGCACGCCGGTGAGCTGATCGCTGCCGACCGAGCTGAAGATCTTGAACTGGATGTCGCGCAGTCGCGGGTTCGAGAACGAGCCCGCTTCCAGCGGAACGCGTCCGAGGTTTCCGCTCGACATACCGCAGCTCGAGAGCGCTCCACCCGTGTCCCCGTCGTTCTCGCCGGTGATCAGGCTCTTGCGATTCTCGTGTGCGATGAAGAAGCGCGAGTCCAAGCGCACCGGGTCGACGACGAGCGTCTTCGCGTTGTCGAATGTGAACGGCACGATGCCGATGACGTCGTCGAAGCCCCAGCCGTTGATCCCGTCCGGACCCGACTCGAAGATCGCGACCGAGCCGTCCGAGTTCAGGATGTAGGCGAAGTACACGGCGCGCTGCAGGCCGAAGCCGTTCTGGCGCGGCGTGATGATGACCTCACGCGGGCCGCGCAGCTGGTTGCGCACGACCTTGCGCGTCTGGAAGTTGAACGCGGAGAGGATCGACATCGTGTTGTCGCCCGAGTTGACGACGAGGATGTCCTCGTTGTCCGGCGTCCACGCGATTCCCGACGGCCCCTTGCCCACGACCGTCGTTCCCGCGATCTGATGGAACTGCGAGGACGCGGGGTTCGTGTTGATGAACGTGACCTGGTTCGCGCGCTCGTTCGTGACCGCGATGAAGTCGAGGTTCGGCGACATCGCGAGCGAGGTCGGATCCGGCAATGCGATGCGATCGAGCACCGTCATGCGGTTCGAGTTCAGCACGACGACCTCTCCGCGGGCGCGATCGACGACGTACAGGAAGTTGCCGATCTGCTGGCGGATCATGTACGGCGAGCAGGCCCCGACGCTCGATTGCGGCGGCGACGGTCCCTGGAAGAACGCGTTCTGCTCGGTCGAGATGATGCCCTGCGGGGGCAGCCCGATCTCCGCGTTGCCGAGCGCGTTCGCCGCGGGCACGAGCAGGTTCGTGGCCTGCGTGACGACGACCCCCCCGACGAAGATCGAGTTCGCCACCGACGTCGGCTCCTGCGCGCCGATCAGCGGCGAGAGGCAGAGCGGCGGGAACACGAGCGGCGGCGGGTTCGGGTGCGGCGAGAAGCTCACGAGGTTCTCGGTGCCGAACTCGGTCTTGATCGGGAAGACCGTCGCGTTCGTCGTGCCGGGCACGAGCGTCGCGCTACCGCCGGTCGCGATCGTGATGACCTTGAAGCCCGACGTGGCGCAGATGTTGCCGCCGCCGGCCTGGCACCCGAACGGCGCCGCGTTGTTGAACGAGTTGTCGAGCGCGTGGCCGATCGCCATGTCGCCGACCGTCTCGATGAGCGGCGCGGTGACGAGCAAGTCGCTGAGGCTGCTGTCGACGGCGAGCGTGAAGACACCCGCGGACCCGCCGTTCACCGAACACGTTCCCTGCGAGAGCGGCGGGATCAGCGCGGCCCCCTGCAGGGCGTAGTTCGGGTCGTTCATCATGTTCGTGTTGCCGAACTTGATGGGCTCCGCCGGGTCGTACTCGTGGTTGCCGGGGCCCTGGCCGAAGCCGTTCAGGTCGATGACCGAGATGCCGCCGCTGCTGCCGCCACGCCCTACGTACAGCGCATCGGGAAGCACCGGTGCGTTGACGAGTCCGGGGCCGACCGCGGTCGTGAACATCGACGACTGCGGCTTCGAGTTGAAGTTGCCGGTCAGGTCGGAGAACGTCCCCGCGTTGATCGTGACGTCGATGTTGCTGAAGTCGCCGCACGACACGGCGCTCGACGTCGGACTCGAACCCGGGAAGTTGTAGAGCGGCTGGAGGATCAGGTGCGTCAGGTCGTAGATCGACGCGGGCATCACCGAGAACGGCACGGTGACCTTCATCGTGCTCGACCCGAACTGCAGCTGCACGGCGAACGACTCCGAGGGCGGCGTGCCGTCGTCGAGGTCTCCGACCGTCAGGAACTGGATCGGCTCGGTGAAGAAGAGCTCGATGTTCGTCTCCGGGTCGACGTTCTGCTCGAGGTCGCTCGGAATGATGACCGGCGTCTGCGCGGCGCCCGCGACGAGCACCTCGGGGCCGAGCAAGTCGTCGCCCACGGTCGAGGACGCGACGCCCTGCTCCTCGAGGGCGCGTCCCTTGCTGTTGAGCGTGCCCTTCGTGATCTTCATCTGGATCTGGACGCCCTCCGGGAAGGTCTCGTGCGTCGCGAGGTTCCCGTCGGTGTCCGCGACGAAGAGGAAGACGTTCGGCGAAACGAGCTGGTTCGCGCCGTTGTAATCCGCCTGCGTGCCGGGGAAACCGAGTCCCGGCGTCCCGCCCTCGACGGTGAGCGCCGTGGGCTTGCTGTCCGACAACCCGACCCAGGTCTGGAGCGGAAGTTGGCCGTTGATGTCGGGCGTCCCGGCGTAGGTCCGGCCGCCGACGAACCCCCGTCCGGGAAGCGGCTCGACCGTCGTCCCGTTCTCGTCGACGATGACCTGGACGACCTGGATGTTGCCCACCAGGTTGTTGTCCACGCCCGACGTCGCCGCGCTCGTGAGCACCGAGTCGATGTCGATCGGCTGATTGAAGCGGACGTAGATGAAGTGGTTTCCCGCGGCGTTGTTCGGAAGCACCGCGCCGGTCTGCCACTTGATCGGCGACTCGATCGTGTTCAGCGGCGTGAGGTTCGACGTGAGATCGCTGAAGCTGTTGATCTCGATCGTCGTTCCCGATCCGAAGCCCGTGTTGGGGTCGAGCTTCTCGATGCGATACGGGAGCAACTTGCCGAAACCGTTCGACGCTTCGACGATGCGGAACGCACCGCTGGTCGAGGAGCTGGTGCCGCCGCCGCACGCGGCCATGCACAAAGCGCCGAGGCCCGTGAGGGCGAGGATCATCCGCTGGTTCATCGGAGATTCGGGAGGATGGGGGTTTCGTTCGGAGGGAGCGCGCGGCGTTCCGCGAGGAGCCATATCGAGGTCAGGCTCAGGGAAAGAACAACGGACGTGCCAACGCGCGACGGACCACACCGGCGGAAGAGCCTTATTCCTTGTCGTGAAGGAAGTTACAGGGAGGCTCGGTCTTTCGGTGCGGACCGCGAACCGTCAAGACCGCACGATCTTCCCCAGTCGGGCGTGCGCGTTAGCACGCCCGTCTCCGGCGGCGCCGGAGGTCAGGGGGGATCGGCGGGCGGACGGACGCGCCCTCCGACTCGCCGGGGGAGCCGGCAGGTCGAGCGCACAGTCTAGGGGGCTCGGAAGGGGTGTCAAGCGAGGGCGAGCCCGCCCGATGCGCCCCCTCCCGGGACCCACGAGCCGGCCGCCGTCCGCCAACGACCCGGGCGGTCGTAGGCCCGCCCGGGTCGGAACGCTATCCTCGATCGGGTGAGCCCCTCGGATTCGATCGTCAACGAGAATGCCTTCGCCGGATCGGGCCTCGCCCCCGCCGGAACGGCGCGCGAGCGCGAGTTCGAGAATGTCCTTCGACCGCGGAATTTCGACGAATTCGTCGGACAGCGACGCGTCGTCGACAACCTCTCGATCGCCCTGCAGGCCGCGCGCGGGCGGAACGAGACGCTCGAACACGTCCTGCTCTCGGGACCGCCCGGACTCGGCAAGACCAGCCTCGCCAAGATCCTCGGCAGCGAGCTCGGCGCCAACGTCCAGACCACATCGGGTCCGGCGCTCGAACGCCCCCGCGACCTGGTCGGCATCCTGACCCAGCTCGGTCCGAGCGACGTGCTGTTCATCGACGAGATCCACCGGACGCCGGCCTCGGTCGAGGAATACCTCTACACAGCGATGGAGGATTTCACGGTCGACTTCACGCTCGACCAGGGGCCGAACGCGCGCGTCCTACCGCTCTCGCTCGCGCAGTTCACGCTGATCGGCGCGACGACGCGCGAGGGACTCCTGTCCGCGCCCTTCCGCAACCGCTTCGGAATCCTGGAGCGCCTGACCCCCTACCCGACCGAAGACCTCGTCACGATCCTCATGCGATCGGCGGCGATCCTCGGCGTGCCCATCGCGCCCGACGCCGCCGAGACGATCGCGAGCCGTTCACGCGGCACGCCGCGCATCGCGAACCGCCTGCTGCGCCGCGCACGCGACCTCGCGCAGGTCGAGGGACACGCGACGATCGAGCTCGAGCTCGCGGGCGAAGCGTTGTCGCGCATCGGCATCGACGCGAACGGGCTCGAGGACGTGGACCGGCGCGTCCTTCGCTGCCTCGCGTCGAACGGCGCGAATCCGGTCGGACTGAAGACCATCGCCGCCGCGGTCGGCGAAAGCGAAGACACGATCGAAGAGGTCTTCGAACCGCACCTCCTGCGCATCGGCTTCCTGCAGAAGACCGCGCGCGGCCGGCAGATCACGCCGCGCGGACGCGTCGCGCTCGGCCTGCCCGCTTCCCCGGAATCGGACGCGGCTTCGTCCGCCCAGCACGACCTGTTCGCGTAGGGCCACACGCGCGACGAATTCCCGTGCTCGCCTTCGAAGTCACCGCGCAGTGCCCGCACTCGCGCGCACGCACCGGACGCCTCACCACCGCGCACGGCAGCGTCGAGACACCGCTCTTCATGCCCGTCGGCACGAAGGGCACGGTGCGCGGGATCCTGCCCGACGACCTCGAGCGAAGCGGCGCGCGCATGCTGCTCGCGAACACCTTCCACCTCTCGCTGCGACCGGGACACGAGACCGTCGAACGCCTCGGCGGACTGCACGGCCTCATGGGGTGGAACGGGCCGATCCTCACCGACTCCGGCGGCTATCAGGTGTTCAGCCTGTCGCACCTGACGACCGTCGACGAGGACGGCGCGACGCTCCGTTCGATCGTCGACGGCTCGCCGGTGCGCCTCACGCCCGAGCGTGTGATGGAGATCCAGCGCGGCCTCGGCCCCGACGTCGCGATGGCCTTCGACCACTGCCCCCCCGACCCGCACGATCGCGACGGCGTCGGCGCCGCGACCGACCGCACGCACCGCTGGCTCGCGCGCTGCGTGCGCGCGTGGCGCGACAACGGCGCCGCCGAACGCGGCCAAGCTCTCTTCGGCATCGTCCAAGGCGGCGCCTTCGAGGACCTCCGCCGCGCCTCGGTGGAGTCCGCCCTCGAGCACGACTTGCCCGGCTACGCGATCGGCGGCGTCAGCGTCGGCGAGGACCGCCCGGCCATGCTCGCCGCCGTCGAAGCCGCGGCCCCGCTCCTACCGGACTCGAAGCCGCGCTACCTCATGGGCGTCGGCACTCCGCTCGACTTCCTCGACGCGATCGAGCGCGGCATCGACATGTTCGACTGCGTCACACCGACCCGACACGGTCGCAACCACCAAGCGTTCACCTCCGAGGGCCGCGTGAACCTGCGCAACGTCGCATGGCGCGACGACACCGCCCGCCTCGACGACGACTGCAACTGCGCCGCATGCACCCAGTTCTCCCGCGGCGCCCTGCGACACCTCTGCAAGTCCGGCGAGATGCTGGGCGGCATCCTCGTCTCGATTCACAACTTGACGTTCTTTCAACGACTGCTGAGCGACATCCGCGCGGCGATTGCGGCGGGGACGCTGCCGACGTTGCGCGCGCGCTGCGCGCGCGCGCAACGCGGCGTGCGTGAGCGTTAATCGCGCGCAGTTCGTGGGGACGGGAAGTGGGTGACGTTCCTCGGAGACTCACGATCCGGGTGGTTCCGCGAATCGAATCGCACTCGGGGGTTCGAAACGGGTTCCTGTCGTCCGTGGGATCTCTGAGGGGCGGGGACTTGTGGACGTTCGTTGTCGATTCACGCGCAGCGCTTCGCGCTGGCGCGGCACGGGCTCGCTTCGCTCGCGTGCCGGGGGGGGAACTCGAGTCGCGGGGAGTTGTGGGCGTTCCTGACCGACTCACGCGCAGCGCTTCGCGCTGGCGCGGCACGGGCTCGCTTCGCTCGCGTGCCGGGGGGGGAACTCGAGTCGCGGGGAGTTGTGGGCGTTCCTGACCGACTCACGCGCAGCGCTTCGCGCTGCTGCGGCAC
>JAJDEV010000084.1 GCA_029259605.1 Planctomycetota bacterium
GACGTCGACGGGGACGGCGACGTGGACCTGCTGTCGGAGACCTCGAACGAGGTGCTCGTGCACCTCGCGTCGCCCGCGCTCAGCGCCGAACCCTCCTGGCGTCTGGATCTGGAAGCGCTGCGCGATGAGCTCCCCCCGGACGAGGGGGTCGACTTCGGCGACCTGCTCGCGCAGGGCGCGCGTCAGACGCGCTGGCGCATCGACGACTTCGACGGCGAGGTTCCGAAGGACCTGATCGTGCAGGTGGCGGGCAAGTTCCGCGTCTACCTCGGCGGCGCGGCGACCGGACCGACCGAGACGCCCGACCAGGTCCTGAAGGCGAGCGGCAACGTGCTGTGGTTCTTCCTGCGCGACTCGGTGGGGGACGACCTCGTCGACCTGCACATCGTGCGCGGCGAGAAGCTCGCGCTCTCGAGCGTCATCCGCTGGCTCGTGCTCCCGGGCTCGCTCGACTTCGACCTGTTCACCTACGAGAACACGAGTCGCGGCAAGGCCAAGAACGGCGACGCGCGACCGGGCGAGGCCTTCGCGCGCCGACCGACGCGACGTAACACGCTGTCGCTCGAAGTGCCGCGCATCCTCGCCTTCGCCGAGGAGATGAAGCAGCTCGAGGAGGAACGCGACGCCGCGGACCCGCTGCCCGCGCGCCGCACGGTGTTCGGACCCGACGCGCTCGAGAACGACGTCGTCGACCTCGTGGGCGGCGAGCTGCGCGTCTACGCCGACGTCGTTCCGGAGGACTCGAACCCGCTCGATCTGCGCAGCGCCGAGGGTGCATCCGCCGCGGTCGAGCGCTACCTCGCGGACGAGATCGACACGCTCGAGGACGGCGCCACGAAGACGTTCAACCTGCGCGAGCTCGCGCGCATGAACATGGCGGCCGGTGACACGCTGCGCGAGATGTGCGCGGGCGTCGAACCGGTGGTGCGCGCCGCGCTCGCGCCGGGCTGCGAGAAGGCCGCGGTGTACGCGCGCGACCTCGACGGCGACGGTCGCGAGGACTGGATCGTGATCGGCGCCCCGGGCCTCGACGCGGCGGAGTCGACGAGCGGACTCGAAGGCAACGCGGTCTGGGTCGTGCAGTTCGTCGTGCGGCGCTAACGGACGCCGTCGAGTGGCCGTCCGGCGCTTCCCTGTGTAAGTCGAGCGCGGGGGTCGCGCGTCCCGCGCCCGTCCGGCGCCGCTTCCGAGTACACTGCCGCGCCCCGGCCCGCGGCGGCCCTTCGGGTCCCACCGGCTCGCGCTCCCTGAGACGAGTCGCCGCGATTCCCCGCAACCGACGAACGGGTTCCTTCGTGTCCAGAGCACTCCTCGCCTCTTTCGCCCTCGCCTCCCTCACGCTCCCGTCTTGGTCGCTCGCCCAGGACGAAACGCTCAGCATCGCGGCCCCCGACGAGTCCGCCGTGGTGGCGCCCGACGTCTCGAGCTATGCGGGCATCGACGCCGCGCTCGAAGGTCGCGTCGTGCTCGCCGGCGACGCGCCGTGGCGCTATCTGCCGAGCACCGAGCAGTTGTTCGAGAAGTTCGAGTGGGGCGCCGAGGACTTCGACGACGCGAGCTGGGCCATCGGGCGCGCGCCGTTCGGATTCGGGGCGGAGTACGCGGACCTCGGCACCGAGGTGCCGCCTGTGCCGTCCATGCTCCTGCGGCGCACGCTGAAGCTCGACGACCGCACGAACTACGCGGAGGTGCTCTTCGAGCTCGCGGTCGACGACGGCTACATCCTGTTCGTGAACGGTCGCGAGGAGGACCGCTTGCACGCGGACTCGACCGACAAGTTCCTCGCCTTCGACGCGACGACGACGGCCGAGCGCACGGTCGACACGCCTCCGCTTCCGGTCGTCGTGATGACGCCGATGCTGCGCGATGGCCGCAACACGTTCGCGCTCCAGGTCCTGACGCACTCGACCGATCGCGACAGTCTCGCGGTGTATCCGCGCGTGCGCGTCGTGTTCACCGTGACCCCCGAGGGCGAGCAGGCGCGGCTCGGCGAGCTGCGCGCGTTGCTCGAGAGCGACGGCGGGGACAACGCGGCGCGCCTCGCCTATCTGCAAGGGCGCCATCATCTGCGGCTCGAGCAGTTCGCCGACGCGGTCGCGCCGCTGACGCGCGCCGCCGAGTTGGATCCCGAGGCCACCGAACCGTGGCTCGCGCTCGCGGCGGCGCACCGCGGCGCGGGGACGCTCGCAGCGCTCGACGCGGCGCTGCTCGAACACTTCCAGGGTGGCGCGCACGCGCGCGCGATGCTGGATGCGTGGTCGCGCGTCGCGCTCGACGACCTCGGGCTCTCGTGCGTCGACTTCACACGACGCGTTTCGAACCACGCGACCGACGACGCGCTCCTGCCGACGCACGGTGACTTCGCGAACGCGCTCTGGTCGGGGCACGCGCTCGCGGCCGGCGAGTCGTTGCGCATCGAATGCGGCGCGCCCGACGACGACGGCGGCACGCCGCGCGACCGGGCCTTCGGCGAGGGAACGCGCGCGTTCGTCAGCGAAGCAGGCAGCGTGCGCATCTGCTCGCGATCGCTCGAGCTCCTGGTGCCCGCCTATCGCGTTCCCGTGGCGCCGGGAGCGTACGCGGTGACGCTGCACTGGGCGGCGTCGGACGGAACCGCGCGTGAGGCGGGCGACGCGCCCTTCGACGTCATGCTCGAGGACGCGCGCGTCGCGCGCGGCGTCGACCCCGTCGCGACGGACGGCGGCGCGGCGCTGCCCGTGCCGCTCTACGTGCACGACGGCTTCCTCGACCTCGACCTTTTGCCGCAGCGGACGGTCGACCCGTGGATCGCCGCGATCGACATCGAACCGCTCTCCGACGCGGCATTCCTGACCGAGGCGACCGACTGGGCCGCGCGCACCGAGCGGAAGGAGGCCTTCCCCCTGGCGCAGGCCGCGGCGGCGAACGCGCTCGGCGGCGATCGGCGCGCGGCGTTCGCGCTGCTCGAGGAGGCGGAGAAGCTCGTCGACTTCGGGCCCACGGAGCGCGCATCGCTCGGCGAGTTGCGCGACGAGTTGCTGCCCGAGGTGCTCTCGCTCGCGACCGTCGACGACCTCGTCGTGCGTCGCGCGAGCGAGGCCGCCGCGATCCTCGAACAGGTCAAGCAGGCCGGGAAGAGCGACCACATCGTTCCCTACTTCGAGGGACGCATCGCGCAGCTCGCGGGACACATCGACGAAGCCATGATCGGCTTCGAGCAAGTCGCCTTCGGCGACACCGACGATCCGCGCGCGATGCAGCGCATGATCGAATGCCTCGCCGGGACGCTGCCCGAGGACGCGTTCGGGCTGCTCGCGGGCGCGCTCGAGGACGGCCTCGAGCGCTCGGACGCGCTGCTGCAACTCTGGATCTCGCTCCAGATCGGCCCGCTCGGCCGCGACCCGTGGGACCTGATCGGCGAGCTCGCGACGATGGACGTCCCCGACGAGCTCGTCGTCCTCCCGACCTCGGAGTTCGCGGCGCGCGAGTGGAACTTCACGCGCTACGAGCCGCCTGCGAACGCCTGGTCCCGGGCGAGCTTCGACGACTCGTCCTGGTGGAAGGGCTACGGCATGTTCGGCAGCGGCCACACGCCGTACGGCACCGCGCGCTCGTTCGCGAACAACGACAAGTTCTTCGGCCGCAAGGCCTTCACGCTCGCGGACGGCGCGCTCCTGTTCCCGTACTTCGACGTGCTCGCGAACGATGCCGGCGAGTGCTACCTCAACGGCACCCTCGTCTCACGCGTGAGCGTCGCCGTCTCGGACTACACGCTGATGCCGGTGCGCCCGGCGAACTTCAACAAAGGCGTCAACATCCTCGGCGAGTTCGGCTTCAACGTGCGCGACTCGGGCATCGTCGACGTCGGCATCACACAACCGCTCGCCGACCTGATCTGGATCCACGAGAAGCTCGAGAGCGATGGAGCGATCCGCATCAACTGCGGCGGCGGGGACTACGTCGCGGCGAATGGAACCGAGTGGTCCGCCGATCGGTTCTTCGGCTGGGCGCGTGCCTACAGCGCGCCGAACGCCGAAGTCGACATCGCGGGAACGGACGACGATGCGCTCTACCGGACGCAGCGTTGGTTCTATGACGACTCGACCGGCGCCTTCCACCAAATTCCGCTCCCGAACGGCAAGTACCACGTCACGTTGCATTTCGCCGAGATCCACCCGAGCTACGCCGAAGCCGGCAAGCGCAAGTTCGACGTGCGGCTCGAGAACGAGTTGGTGTTGGACGACTTCGATCCGGTCGCGGAGGCGGGGTTCGAGACGGCCATCGTGCGCGAGTTCGATGTCGACGTTGTGGATGGGTGGTTCGATTTGCTTGTGAACGATAAGGAGCTGCGGTCGTTCGTGAGTGCGTTCGAGATTGTGGGGGGGCGGTAGGGGGAGAGGTCTCGGGGAGTTGTCGTTTCCTTTTCGCCTCGCAGGGCTCGCTTCGCTCGCTCGGCTCGTCGGAGGCGGACAGAGGCTCGGGGAGTTGTCGCGCTTCCTTTTCGCCTCGCACAGCTCGCTTCGCTCGCTCTGCTCGTCGGAGGCGGACAGAGGCTCGGGGAGTTGTCGCGCTTCCTTTTCGCCTCGCATAGCTCGCTTCGCTTGCTCTGCTCGTCGGAGGCGGACAGAGGCTCGGGGAGTTGTCGCGCTTCCTTTTCGCCTCGCATAGCTCGCTTCGCTCGCTCTGCTCGTCGGAGGCGGACAGAGGCTCGGGGAGTTGTCGCGCTTCCTTTTCGCCTCGCACAGCTCGCTTCGCTCGCTCTGCTCGTCGAGGCGTATCAGCGGGACGGGGACTTGTTGACGTTCTCTATCGATTCACGCGCAGCGCTTCGCGCTGCTGCGGCACAGGCTCGCTTCGCTCGCGTGCCGCGTTACGCAACGGAACAGGGGTTTACACGGCAGCTCTACGGTTTCCGGAATGGGCGATGAAGCGTTCGGGCAGTTGTCACCGGAGTGCGGCGGACTGGTTGCGCGCGGGGGACGCACGGGAGGCGGGAATCGGTTGCTCCCACACCGCGCGCCAGGCTTCGCCTGAGCGCGCGTGCTCCCGCATGGGCTGGGCGGTGGCGCAACGGCATGTGTCAGTCTCTGGCAGTTCCACCTGGGACACGGTTCGGTTCGGGGGCTTGTCGCGGGTGTGCGGCGGGCGGGTTGCGGGCGGGGGGCGCACGGGGGGCGCACGGGGGGCGGGAATCGGTTGCTCCCACACCGCGCGCCAGGCTTCGCCTGAGCGCGCGTGCTCCCGCATGGGCTGGTCGGTGGGGCAACGGCATGTGTCAGTCTCGGGCAGTTCCAGCGGGGACACGGTTCGGTTCGGGGGCT
>JAJDEV010000085.1 GCA_029259605.1 Planctomycetota bacterium
GTGCCGCAGCAACCTCGTCGGGGCGTCCCCCGGGGCTCGAGAACGGAACGAATTTGGCGGACGCGCCGACGAGGTTGCTGCGGCACTCTCCGAAGCTGTTCTTCCGCTTGGTGTGCGACTCCGTACTGCCGTCCCCAGGAGATGACCGACTCCGTGATTCGGCTCGATCGGCTCGAGAAGAGCTATGGTCGTCACCGTGCGCTCCGCGGGTTGACGGTCGACATTCCGCCGGGCGCGGTCGGGTTGCTCGGACCGAACGGCGCGGGCAAGACCACGCTGCTCAAGGTGTTGCTCGGTCTGCTGCGGCCCGATGGGGGAGAGGCGCGCGTCGGTGCCCTCGATCCCGCGAACAAGGCCGATCGGCTGAAGCTGCGGCGGTCGGTCGGCTACATGCCGGAGGGTGACTGCCTGATCCCGAACATGAACGCGGTCGAGATCGTCACGATGCTCGGCCGGCTCGCGGGGCTGGCGCCGAGCGATGCGATGACGCGCGCGCACGAGATGCTCGACTACGTCGAGCTGGACGAGGAGCGCTACCGCGGTCTCGACGAATACTCGACGGGTATGAAGCAGCGGCTCAAGCTCGCGCAGGCGCTCGTCCACGACCCCGACATCCTGCTGCTCGACGAACCGACCAACGGCCTCGATCCGAAGGGGCGGCGGCACATGCTCGCGCTCGTGCACGACCTCGGCCACGCGCAACAGAAGAACGTGCTCCTGTGCTCCCACCTCCTGCCCGACGTCGAGCGCACCTGCGACTCGATCGTCGTGTTGAACCACGGCGAAGTGCTCGAGACCGGCACGATCGCCGACCTGACCGCGAATGACCGGACGTCGGTCTTCGTGACGGTGAGCGGGGATGACGCGGCGTTCGCGCGCGCGCTCGAAGCCGCGGGCATCGCGTTCGAGCGCGACGACGCTCCCGGAAAGTCGGGGCGCTTCCGCGCCGAGCTCGTCGAGCACGACGGCGACGACCTGTTTCGCATCGCGGCGGACACGAGCTGCGTCGTCGCGTTGCTCGAGCCCGTGCGCTCGTCGCTCGACGAGATCTTCGTCTCGCGCTTGGCGAGCGCGGAGGCGGCGCGATGAGCGACGTCGCGCGCAAGGCGGTCACGCACGAGGAGGTCTACCGCCGGTTCGACGGGACGCTGCGCGTCGGTGGCGTGCGCTTCTGGCCGATCATCGGCGCGGGGATTCGCGCGGGCGTGAAGCGCAAGCTGCCGTTGATCGTGCTCTTCGCCCCGATCGTCATCGGCACGATCGTCTCTTCGGTCGGCGTGTATGCGCGCTATGCGGCCGCCGACGCCGCCGACCAGACCGGGAACATCGTTGCGGCCGTGGTCTCCGATCAGGCGACGAACCTGCTCGAGGCACGCAATCTGATCATCCAGTACAACGGCGCGCTGAGCATCTTCGCGCTGTTCGCGGCCGCGTGGTACGGCTGCGGGCTCCTGTGCGAGGATCGGCGCGTCGGCGCGCATCAGCTCTACTTCGCGCGTCCGATCACGCGGCTCGACTACTTCCTCGGCAAGTTCGGTGTGGTCGCGTTCTTCGGTGCGCTCGGCGTGATCGTTCCGGGCGCGGTGATGCTCTTCGTCGCGATCTATTCGGCGCCCGGGTGGAGGTTCTTCGCGGAGCAAGGCGACCTGCTCTGGCGCTCACCGCTGTACGGACTCATCTGGATCACGGTCGTCGGGTCGCTGACGCTCTGCGCGTCGAGCCTGTTCTCGCGTCGCAGCTTCGCGCTCGCCGGCGTGATCGGGTTCGCGATGATGCTCGAGGCGATCTCGCACGCGTTGGGCGACATGATCAGCCCGAAGTGGCTCGGGGTGAGTCCGATCGAGAACCTCGCGACGATCGTCAACGTCGTCCTGGCGTCGGGTGCGGAGACGCGCGTCGATCCGGCCGTGTCGTGGTCGGTCCTGACCGGCATCGTGCTCACGACGTGGCTCGTGATCGCGGTACGCATCCGTCGCTTGGAGGTCGTCGCGTGACGGTGCTCAGCGCGGACCGGCTCGGGCGTTGGTACGGACAGGTCGTCGGGCTCAACGAGCTGACCGTCGACGTCGGCGCGGGCGTGACCGGTCTCGTCGGTCCGAACGGCGCGGGCAAGTCGACGTTCCTCAAGCTGATCGCGGGCGAGATTCGCCCGTCGCGCGGCACGATCCGCGTGCTCGGCGAGGATCCGTTCGCGAACCGACGCCTCTATCGACGCTTCGGATTCTGCCCGCAGCAGGACGCGCTCTACGACGACATGAGCGCCTTCGACCTGATCCGGTTGCTGCTGACGTTGTCCGGGTTCGGAAGGCGCGAGGCGGGCGAGCGAGCGGAGACGACGCTCGCGCGCGTCCACCTCGCCGGCGACATGCATCGTCCGGTCGGAGGCTATTCGAAGGGGATGCGCCAGCGCGTCAAGGTCGCGCAGTCGATCGCGCACGGGCCGGAGCTCGTGGTTCTCGACGAACCGCTCACGGGTCTCGACCCCGTGAGTCGGCGCGACGTGCTCGCGCTCCTGCGTGAGCTCGGAGCGAGCGGCGTCCACCTGATCCTCTCGAGCCATGTCCTGCACGAGGTCGAGAGCTTGACCGAGAACATCCTGCTCCTGCACCGCGGGCGTCTGCTCGCGCAGGGAACGGTGACCGATGTGCGTCGGCTGCTGAGCAAGCACCCGCGACGCGTCGAGCTGAAGGCCGACCGTGCGCGCGCGCTCGCGCGCGAGATCATCGCGTACGACGAGGTCACGTCGGTGTCCGTCCCGTCGGAGTCGAGCATCTCGGTCGAGACGCGCGACCTCGATCGGTTCTGCGCGCGCGTGACCGAGCTCGCCGCGCGCACGCCGTACGGCATTCGGAGCTTCGAGAGTGGTGACGCGAGTCTCGAGGCCGTCTTCGATTACCTGGTGGGCTGATGCTGCGTTCGACCTGGATCCTGTTCTCGACCCACGCCGTGCGCACGGCGCGCTCGAAGCGCGCGCTCTTGTGCTTCGGGCTGACGCTCGTCCCGGTCCTGATCGCCGCGCTGATCCGCTTGGTGGCGGGAGAGACGGGCGGCTCGCCGCCGGCGGTCGCGGTCGGCTACATCATCGTGTTGCAGACCATCGTCCCGATCGTCGCGGTCGTGCTGGGCTCGTCGGTCGTCGCCGAGGAGGTCGAGGATCGCACGATCACCTATCTGATCACGCGCCCGATCCCGCGCGTCGCGATCCTGCTCGGCCGTTGGCTCGCGAGCGCGCTCGTGATCTCGTTGCTGCTCGCACTGTGCGCCTTCGTCGTCGTCACGCTCCTCGACGGCGCCGGCGTCGCGAGCTCCGAGTCGGCTGTCCCCGCGGGTTTCCGCTCGCGCCTCGTCCGCGTCGCGGTCGCCGGTGGGCTCGTGTACTCCGCCGTCTTCGCGGCGATGGGTTCGTTCCTCAAGCGCCCCGTGCTGCTCGGCCTCGGCTATGCGTTCGCCGTCGAGTTCCTGCTCTCGACGCTCCCGTTCGCGAGCCAGCGCATCACGCTGCAGTATTACTTGAAGAGCCTCCTGTTCGCGGGCGATCCCGAGTTGGTCGCGCGTTTCTCGGGCTCGCTCGTGAAGCTCGAACTCGCGACGCCCGAGGAGGCGACGCGCACGCTCGTCGTCGCGGGTGCCCTCGCGCTCGGCCTGGGGGCGACGATTCTGTCGCGCCGCCAGGTGCTGCTCTCGGCCTGAGGGCGCGCCGCGGCGGGGAACTCAGGGAATCTCCGCCTTCGGTCGATAGATCGGGCCGTCCGCCCATTCGGGCACGTCCCTCATCGGCTCGGTCATGAAGTTCCTCACTTGCTCGCTCCTCGCCCTCGCGTTCACCAGCTGCCTCTCCTCGCCGCCGCCCGTCCCGGATGGCATCGAGGTCCGGATCAACCCCGATCATCAGCACTCGCGCTATTGCGGACACTACGCGTTCGGTGAGAGCTGGTACTACGTGCGCCAGCACAAGCACGCCACGAACTGCGGTCACGTGTTCGACGCGAAGCGCCGCGCCTGGGTGATCAAGGACTGAATCGGTCGCGGGTGGGGAACGTCTGCTAAGCTCGCGGGCGTCCATGCGCGTTCCCCCTACGATCGCACTCGCGTGCGTCGCGCTCGCGTGTCTCGCGCCGGCCCTGTGTGCTGACGACGGCGCGTCGAGCTCGGTCCCGTGGATCCGGTGCACGCCGACGACGGTCCAGCTGCCGGGCGGTGAGATCCGCGAGGCGGTCAATCCGATCGCGCGCGCGCTCGAGGAAGCCAGCCCGGGCTCCGTCGTCCATCTCGATCCGGGCGACTATCCGGCGTTCACGATCGGCTTCGACAACCACTCGCCGAACAACGCGCGCGCGGCCGGCGGCAACGAGCGCTTTCCCGTCGTCATCGACGGACTCGGCAGCGCCCGCATCATCGGCAAGGGCGATGCGATCGCGATCGACCAGCGGGTTCCCAACGCGCACATCACGTTCAAGAACCTGACGATCGTCCCCGGCCAGCGCTCCGGGGTCATCTTCTATCGTCAGTCGCACCGCGTGCATCGCGGTTACGCCTTCGAGGACTGCCACATCCTCGGCGGCTACGACCACGTCGCCGGCCGCGGCAACCCGTCGAAGTGGGGCCTGAGCGGACACAGCCTGGCGGACTTCCGCTTCGAGGGTGTGACGGCGCCCGCGCGCGTCGAGCGGATTCGCGACGAGCACGCCTTCTACATCCAGAACCATCGCGGCCCGGTGCTGATCCGCAACGTGCGTGCGTGGGGCCTCGGCCGTACGTTCTGCCAGTTCACCGCGCGCGCGCGTGACGGGGCGCCGGGCTACGGCGACATCACGGTGCGCGACTGCGACGTCTTCGACGTGTGCCTCTCCTCCCGCGACGGATTCAAGGGAGGCGCGGCGTTCACGTTCGCCGGACGGCTGCGCTGCACGATCGAGCTCTCCGGCAACATCTATCGCGCCGGCTTCCGCGAGCCGTTCCGCGCGCTGACGCGGCCCGGGCAGCCCTACGGCACGGGCGCGGTGGCGGTCTGGCAGGGGGGTGAGGCGCAGCGCAACGGGACGCTCGTGCTGCGCGACAACCGCTTCCTGCTCGCCCCCGAGTCCGGCGACCGTCCCGTCGTCACGATCGGCGGCTGCGACCGCGTGCTCCTCGTCGGCTCGAACGAGATCGTGGCGGGGGGGGAGTACGCGGCGCTCGCGCTCGACCCCGTGAACGCCGCCGGCCGGCCCGTGAGTTCGCCCAACGGGAGCGTGTTCCTCGCGCCCCAGACGAAGCTGCGGGGCGACCTGACGATCGGGGCGAAGGCCGCCACCGAGGAAGAGCGCCTGGGGCTCGAAAAGCCCTGAATCACGGCGCGTCCTCGATCCCGCGAATGGGTCGAGGCCGAGGATCGGGAGCGAAGTGCGGGCAGGGACTCAACCGGTCGCCCGGTTCGGTCGATGGGACGCCAGAAGCATCGCTCCTTTCCGTTGGATGAAGGTCCCGCGGAGGGAGACCTGCGCACGAATCCCCACGTGACCACGCCGACCCCCCTGGTTCTGTTTCTAGCGGACGTTCCCGCGTCGCTCCCGACGTTCGAGCCCGTCCTTTGGATCGCGATCGCCGCGGCGACGACGGTCGGGCTTTGGCTGATCGGCCAGGTGCGCGCGTTCCGCAGGCGCGAGTGGGCCAACCGGGTCGCGTACGTCGTGCGTGCGAAGGACGTGGACGAGCTCGGCCGGCTCGCGCGCAGTCCGGAGATCGCCAAGTGGGCGCCGGCGCTCGAGGACGTGCTCGAGGAACTGCGGGACACGCTCGTGCGCGATCGGGCGCGCATCGAGACCGCCGAGAGCTCGAGCGCGAGGATGCGCGCGCGGGTCGAACAGTCGCCAATCGCCGAGCTGACCGTGGACGCCACCGGCCGCATCGTCAGCGCGAGCGAAGCGACGTGTCGGCTGTTCCACATGCTGCGCTCCGAGATCGTCGGCACGAACGTCGCCGACGTCTTGCTCGAGCCCGACGACTGGTGCGTGACCGAGGATGCCTGGGTCATCGATGCGCTCGCCCTCGCGGACGGAACGTCGGCGGAGCTGCGCGTTCTCACGACCCACGCAGGTCGGAAGACATGCGTCGTCGCCGTGTCGCGCGCGATCGCAGCGCGCGAAGCGCCGGACTCCGAGCGAGAGCAGACCGGCCGGATCATCGCGCTGGTCGATGTGTCGCGCGCGAAGCACGCGATCGCGCCGCGAGTGCGCGGTGCGCAGGACGCGCTCGTGCGCCTCGCCGGAACGGTCGCCTTCGACTTCAACGATCGGCTGACGACGATTCTCGGGCACACCGCCATCGTTCAGGACCAGCACACCGACGACGCGTTGACGATGCACAGCATCGCCGAGATCACCCACGCCGTCGAACACGCGCGACTGTTGACGCGCCAGCTGATGGCCGTCGGACGCCCCAGCTCCGTACGCTCCGAGGTCTGCGACCTGAACGAGGCCGTGCGGAGCGCCTTGCCCCAGGTCCAGTTCGTGCTCGGCGGGACCGAGGCCGTGCTCAACCTGTCGCCCCACGCCGGCTCGATCCGCGGAAGCGCGGCGCAGGTCGAGGAGATGCTCGTTCACCTCCTGCGCAACGCGAGCGAAGCGATGCACGCGTCGGGTACGGTCGTCATCGAGACGTCGCGCGGGCGACGCGCGACCGCGACGGATTCCGACGGCGTCTCCATCGACTCCGAAGAAGCCGTGTGCCTGCGCGTCCGCGACGAGGGCGAGCGCGTCGAGCCGTTCGAGCCGACGCAGTGGACCGATCCGTTCTTCACGACGAAGCCCGGGCGCGAGATCGGACTCGGGCTGGCGATTGTCGATCACCTGGTCGAGAGCAACGAGGGCACGCTCGAGTTCCGCCGGCGCGCGTCGGGCGGGATCTCGGTCGAGATCGCGTGGGCCGCAGTCACGAGCGAGGTCGAAGGGCTCATGACACGCTCCGATCCGGCGGAGATTCGCTTGCCTGCGTCGCAGGCGACGCGCGCGATCTGCGTCGTCGAGGACGACCCTGGTGTCCGCCGCATCGTGTCGCGCGCGCTCGAGCGGGCCGGCTATGAGGTCGGCGAGGCGGCGAGCGGCGAGGAAGCGCTCGGCGTCTTCGGTGCGCGTCCGGGCGGCTACTCCCTGCTCGTCACCGACGTCAACATGCCGTCGATGTCCGGCAGCGAGCTGTACGAGAAGCTGCACGCGACCTACGGCAGCTTCGGCGTGCTGTACATGTCGGGGCACGTCGATCGTGAGGTGTTCCACAACGCTCAACCCTGGGTGCACGACTTCCTGCAGAAGCCGTTCTCGCCCGCCGAGCTGATCGCGAAGGTCGAGAACGTGTTCGCGAAGAGCGACTCATCGAAGCGCCGGCGCCGTGTTCTGGTCGTTGATGACGAGGAAGAGACGCGGCGCGTGATGCAGCGCTTGCTCGACGGACTCGATATCGAGTCCTACCTCGTCGAGGACGGAGAGGTCGCGCTCGAAGCGCTCGAACGCATGTCGATCGACGCGGTGATCAGCGACCTCGTGATGCCCTGCGTGGAATCGTTCAACGCGTGCGCCGAGATCCACCGACGGCATCCGGACGTGAAGATCATCGCGATGACGGACGCCTTGCCGTCTTCATACCATCGCGAAGCCGCGCGCGCGCTCGGCGCCGTCTCGACGCTGCTGAAGCCGTTCAGCCGCGACGACCTGCAGCTGGCGCTCGAAGCGGCGTTCCAGGCGGACTGAGGGGCGCGCCGTCGGGCGCGGGTGCGGAGGTTGGTGCGGGCGAAGTCGCGCTGTCGGCGATGAACCCGTGAACCGATTCCGTGCGGCGTGGGCACTATCCTCTTGGAGGCCCCGCCGATGAACACGCCCGACAGCGAAACCGTCCACGAGCTCACGCGCCACGTCGATTTCGCGCGTCGCCTCGCACGCCGCCTGGTCGCCGACCCGAACGATGCGGATGACATCGCGCAGCAGGCGCTCGCGTCCGCGCTCGGCGACGTCGGTCGTGTTCGAAGTCGCGACGGGGCGGGCGTGCGCGCGTTCCTCGCGACGCTGGTGCGGCGCGGAGCGGGACGCAGTCGGCGTTCGACCGAGCGGCGTGTGCATCGCGAGGAGGCGGTCGCGCGCGACGAGGCGTTGCCTTCGACCGCGGACCTGGCGGCGGCGATGGAGGTGCACCGACGCGTCGTCGACGCCGTGCTCGCGCTCGATGCGACCAGCCGCGAAGCGCTCCTCTTGCGCTTCTTCGAGGACCTGCCGCCGCGCGAGATCGCGCGCCGTCTCGGCCTACCCGTCGAAACCGTGCGTACGCGTACGCGCCGCGCGATCGAGCGCGTGCGCGAGCGGTTGAGCGCGAAGGAGCGGAAGACGCTCGCAGCGCTCGCGTTCGCGCCGTCGACGACGAGCGCGAGTCCGCCCGGGGTCGCGACCGACGGCACGCTTCGAAGCTCCGTGCTCGCCACCGCCTGTGCGGTCGGCGCCGTCGGCCTCGCCGCATGGTTGGCGAGCGGCGGATCGAGTAGCGAGGCGCCGCCCGGCACGCGCGCGGCGCCGCGGGAACGCTCCGTCGCCGCGCTGCGGGAGTCGACGCCGCTCGAGGCCGACGTCGACCGGCGCACGCCTGTCGCGGAGGCACCGCGCGTTTCGCAGCGGACCACGTCTCCGGCCGCGCTCGAGGATTCCGCGTCGGACAGCGCGCTCCCTCCGCGCTTCGACCTGCGCGTCATCGATGCGGAGACGGGCGTCGATCTCGACCGACTCCTGGTGCTGAAGAACGTGCTCAACGCAGGCGACGGGGTCTTTCCGAACAACTGGAGCGACGCAAACGTGCACCTGCGCGACGCGGCGTCGCCCCTCGCTCTGTCGTCGGGCTTCGCGATCGCGCGCTACTGGTTGCATCGCCCCGGGTACGGCTGGCGCGACGTGCGCGTCGACCACAGCGTTCCCGGTCGGCGCACGGTCGAGCTCGTTGCGAACGGAGCCACGGTGGACGTACACATCGCGAGCGCGAGCGACGAGGTGCGCGCGAACGACGCGTTCTTCGTGCGCGCGTACGCCGTCGCGCACGAGGAGCTTCCGGTCGCGACGCTGCCCGCGACGGATGCGCTCGACGTGGAGCTCGGCGGCCTACCGGCGGGCGAGTACGAGGTGCGCGCCGAGCTGGGAACACGGTTCGCACCGCGCCTCGTGCTCGCGCGCGAACGCATCGTGCTTCGGCCGGGTGGACGCGAGCGCGTGGAGCTCCGCTGCGACGACCCGCTCGCGTCGTATCCGACCGCGCCGCTCGGCGGGACGATCGTCATGCCGGAGGGCGAAGCGCGCGATGCGACGCACTCGAAGTTCACCCGCCTGTCGATCCGTCCGCTCGGACCGCAGCTCCGGCCGGGCGACGTGTGGAGCGAGCCAGTGAGCGCGCTCGCGCCGACGGGTGACGAC
Organism: Planctomycetota bacterium; assembly: GCA_029259605.1. Classification (GTDB taxonomy): domain Bacteria; phylum Planctomycetota; class UBA1135; order UBA1135; genus OFTM281. The sequence goes on from JAJDEV010000085.1 coordinate 9,420, forward strand.
GGGCGGACGCTGCGCTTCGACGCCGGCGACATCACGGTCGGGGCGTACGTCCTCGCGGTCGATGCGTACGGCTTCGAACGAGAGATCGCGCTCGCACCCGGCGGGCTCCTCGACGTGCGCGTCGAGCTGCCGCGCTTCGTGCGTGCACGCGTCTTCGCCCTGGACCGGGACTCGGGCGAGCCGGTGTTGCTCTCGCGGCTCGGTTGGAAGCGCGGCACGTCGCTCGCCCACGGCGGCCTGCTCTATCGACGCGTAGCGGGCGAGCCCGGTGCCTTCGAGCTGGACCTACCGATTGGCGACGTCGTTCTCGGTGGCCTCAGCGAAACGCACAGCGACGGTTTGCAGCACGTCCGCATCGACCGCGACGAGCAGGTGGTCGAGCTGCGCCTGGCGCGTCGCGCCGGCTTCTGGCTGCGGCTGCTCGACGACGCGACGCCGGTGCCGCCGGGTACGTCGCACCGCATTCGCGTCACGACGGCGAGGGGAACGCGCGAGCACCTCGGCTACCACACCGGTCGTGGCTTCTTCGTCGTCGACGCGCCCGGCCGCATCCGCGTCGAGATCGATCCGTTGCGCGGCTTTCGACCGGTTCCGGCGCAGACGTTCGACGTCAGCCTCGAGGGTCCGAACGAGCTCGACGTCCAGCTCGTGCGCGCGCCGGCGCCTGAACGCTAGCCCGGATCCTTCATGACGCTTCACCGAGATCGACCCAGCTACGCGCCGTATCAGCACTTCCCTCCCTCACCGGGTTCGACGACCCGTCAGCTGCCCGCGACCGACAGTTCGTACGACGTGTCCGCGTCGAAGGCGAGCACGACGACGTAGAGCGTCTCTCCCTTCGTTGCGGCGTAGGTGCCCTGCTCGGTCGCACCCGCGGTCCCGGATTCGAAGCGCATCTGCACGGTTCCGTCGGCCGAGGCGACCCACAGATCGACGTCGCTGTTCGAGGCCGACGGTTCGACCGCCAGCTTCAGGCTCGCGTTCTCGGTGATCGTCAGCTGGTACGCGTCGTACTGGTCCGCACCGAGTCCGTCGATGTCTCCGGTGGCGACGAGGTTGGAGGAGCGCGAGATGTTCCCGAGCGCGAAGGCGCTGCCCAGGAGGTCGTTGGGCTCCACCTCGGCCGTCTGCGTCACGGGCGCGAGGCCCGACTTCTTCTTCCCGCCGTCGCTGCAAGCCGTCAGCGCGACGGACGCGAGGAGGCAGAGTGACGCCGCGCCGAGCGCGCGCGGGAGCGAGGCGTTGCGATCGGTTCGGGAGACTTGGATGCGGTGCTTCATGGGCTTGGGTCAGCGGGGGAAGTAGGCGAGGAGTACGTCCGGCACTCGGTCGCGTGCGAGCGTGGCGAGCTCGCGGAACAAGGTATTGGCGGGAAGTTCGTCGACGAGCGTGCGGTCCCAGGTCCACGTCTCGAGTTCGCTCGCTGCGTCGCGTTGGACGCGCACTTCGCGCACGCCGAAGTCGACGACCGGGTTCGGAACCGTGGCGGGATCGAAGGTGGAGAGGATGCGCGCGAGCGGGCCGTTGCGGAGATCTGCGGCTTCGGCGTCGCTCAGCGTCGCCGTGCCGCTCTGCTCGGTGCCGTCGATCTGCACGCGCGAAACGCTCAGGTGAATCGACCCCGCCTCGCGCCGCAGCTCGATGGATTCCGTCGGCGCACCGGGCTTGCCCGGCGTGATGTCGACGCGGAGCGAGACCGGTAGGACCTCGGCCGCAGCCTCGGCGTTCGGCCGCTCGCCGTCCGGCGGGACGGCATTGCCGACCGAGCCCGAACCGCACGCCGCGAGGAGCGCCGTGCCGATCACTTGCAGGCAGCGACCGAAGCGGTCGCCCGTGTGGAGCCAGTCGTACGACGGGTTCATTTCAGTTGATCGAGAGCTTGCCCTTGAAGCAGCCCCCTGCGTTGTTGTTGTCGCGCAGGATGAGTCGATACGTGCCGGCGGCCGGAAGCGCGATGCTCGTCAGGTTGATCGCATCGCTGCCCGCGGCGTAGTGCAAAATCTCATCCATTCCGCCCGGGTGCTCGAGGTGCACCTCGAGGAACGTCGGGCCGATGAACGCCGTTTCGCTCGCATCGCCCATCGGCTTGATGAACAGACGCTCGATCGTCGTCGGCGCGGCGACGGAGAACTCGTGCACCGCGAGGCCATAGGCGTCGAGGCAGTCGGAGATCTTCCCTCCGCCCGCGGCCAGCGGGTTCACGCTGTCGAAGTCGCGCACGAACAGGCCGCTCACGAGGCTCGCGTTCTCGGAGCCCGTTTGCAGGATGACCGTGCGGAACGCGAGCGTCGCGTCGATGCGCGCGTACACCGTGCAGATCGCCGTGTCCGCGGCGATGACCTGGACGTCCAGGACGTCGATGCCGAGGCCGAAGTCAGCGCTCGTCGCGCCGTTCACGAAGTGCACCGCTTCGCCGGTCACCATGATGTCCATGGTGCTGCCGCGAGCGATCTCCGTCGGGGTGATGCTCGCGATCTTCGGGAACGCGGCCAGGGCCGAGCCGACGAGCAGCGCCTGGTACTTGAACTCCGACGAGATGGCGCCGGTGGTGACGGTCGGCGAGACCCACCCGATCGACGCGCCCGCGCCGACGGTCACCGAAACGACCAACTCGGTCGCGGAGACGGCGTTGATCGCGTTGACGACGATGTCGGGTCCGAGGTCGACGGTCGAGGTCGAGTCCCACGAGGTCTGCGCGCCGGAGAACGTCAGGTCAAGCGATTGGCCCTGCGTGATGTGGTCCGGGCTGACACCGAGCAGCGTGGGGGAGACGGGCGCGGACGAGACGCGGAGCGAACCCACGCCGCGCGCGACCTCGGTCATGCCGCCCACCGAAGTTTCGATGATCGGGTCGAGCGAAGTCATCGGAGCCGACGCCGACGCGCTGACCCTCGCGATCGCCGTCGTCGCCGACGTGACGATGAGCGAGTCGACCGTGACTTCGGGGACCGGTGCACCGGTGCTCGTGTCTTCGAAGCGCAGCATGCTCGCGCTCGTCCAGTTCGTGCGGTTGCCCGTCAGGTTGATCGACACCGACGTGTCCTGGTAGAGGATGTCGGGCGTCGAGACGATGATCGCCGGCCGGACCGATCCGGCCATGATGTTGAAGAGCGCGGTCGTGTAGGCAGACGCGTTGAAGCTCGACTGCCACGAGAAGGCGCCGCCGCTCTGCAGCGAGATCGTCGAGAACATCTCGGTCTTGTTCTCGAGGAACGCGAACGGGTCGATGCCGGCGGCGATCGAGTAACCCGTGAGCGCCGAGGACGTCCCGGTGACCACCACCGAGTAGTCACCATCCATCGAGGCCACGAACGGCATGATCTCGGCGCGGCCGCCGAACAGGAAGATGTTGTCGACGTAGGCGCCCATCGGGTCGTAGACGTACGCGTTGAGCGAGCCGGGCGTGCTGTTGTCGTGCTGCGTGCGCACGCTGATCTCCTGACCGGTGAGCGCGTTGAAGACGAAGTAATCGCCCGGCTCCGACGTCGACACCGTGCCGTTCAGCGGATCGGCGCCGAGCGCGAGCGGTGTCGCGAACTCGACCGAGTCACCGAAGTCGTCGATCGGAGCCTGACCGGGATCGGGGACGTAGCCCTGCGCGGGATCGTCCTCGTCGTCGTCCGGCTTGCCGAGCGCGCTGACGTCTCCGTCACCCGCACCCGGTGCCTGGGTCTCTGCCACTTCGTAGCCGTTCTCGAAGTTCGAGTTCGCGTTCCGCGCGCTCGCGACCGGTTCACCCGGCAGGCGCGACGTGCCGCAGCCCTGGGTGAGCATGGTGTGAACCGTGATGCGCTTCGACTGGAGCAGCGAGATCAGGGCGCCGATGTCGACACCCGGTTGGGTCGGGGCGTCGGTGGCGAACAGGATGATGCTGTCCGGCGAGATCGTGTTCGCGGCGTAGGCGAGCGCCTGCGCTCCGTACTCCGGACAATCGCCGCCGCCGGAGGCGAACAGCGACGCGACGGTCGAGCGAACGGCGTCGAGGTCGTTCGAAACCAGGCGTTCGCTGACGCTGTCCTTGAACGAGACGACCTGGATGACCGGGGGCGTCTCGTCCGGCTCGAGCAGCGCGTCGACCAGGTCGATGAAGCTCTGCAGCGCGGACTTCACGGCGTCGATCTCGCCGCCCATGCTGCCCGTGTCGTCGATGACGAACGAGATGCGGATGCCGCCGCCGAGCGTGCGAGCCGCGCTCCAGTAGTACATCTCGGCGCCGACCGGCGTCGGCTTCATCGCGTCGGTGTCACGCCCGAGCACGACCCAGTGCGCGCGCCCTTCGGAGAGGATCATGTCCCACTCCGGCTGCGTCGGGGTCCAGCTCGCGACGTCGCCGACGTCCTTCATGAAGAGCGGCATCGCGCCGGGCACTCCGAAGTTGTCGCCGTAGAAACGGATCTGGAAGTCGTCCAGCGGGTTGGGGGCTCCGCCACCGTTCTTCACCCACGTGAAGGTCGGGATCGTCGCGCCCATGGCCTCGTACTCGTCCATCGGCATCATCAACTCGGGCGCGATCTTGTGATCGCCGAAGATGCCTCCGAGCGACGCCTTGTCACGCGGCGACTTGCCCGCGGCGAGCGCGTTCCACGCGTCGCCCATGATCTTGGAGCCGGACGACTTCAGCGCCGTGAAGATCGACCGGTCGGACTGGGTCCACTTGTCGAGCCCGTCGTTCGCCGTGTCGGCGATGTCCCACAACGTGCACATCACGGACAGCTCGTCGTCCTCGCCGACGCCGACGGCGGCCTCGAGGTCGTTGTCGACCGTCGAATCCTCGGTGTCGGTGTAGCTGCGGTCGCCGACGTTCTTCATGCCGATCGACGCCGTGCCGAGCGCGACCTGGCCGATGATCGCGAAGTGTGTCGGCCAACCCTCGCCCCAGGCGAGACGAACGGCGGGATCCTTCGAGCCCGTGTACGCGGGGAGTGAGAGGTTCGCACCGGAGGCATGGCGGCCACCCGGGTTGTCCACGAACCCGTGCCCGTTCATGAAGTAGTGCCCGTACTCGTGACCGACGACGTCCCAGTCGAAGCGATCGAGCTGCAGGATGTGCAGCTCGCCCATGCCCGGGTCGAAGAGCGAGGTCGAGCGCGTCGTCGGGAAGCGCACCGTGACCGTGCTGGGCATCGTTCCGGCCAGCTGACCGGCGTAAGTCCCCGCGGTCACGAGTCCGCTGTGAACGCTGAACACCGTCTCCGCATCCGCCGTATTGCCGGCGGTCATGCTGAAGATCACGGTGCTCGACGACACTTCGTTCTGGACGGCGGACTCCATGCGATAAGTCTCCGCCATCGCGCCCATCGGCTTGAGGTCGTGGACCCGGGACTTCGCGAACACGCGGATGTAGAAGTCCGGGTTGCCCTGTCCGATGCCGTCGTCGTGATCGATGTTGTAGGCGAAGAAGCCGCGCGCGTCGGTGGGGAACGTCGCGACGAGCTCGTCACCGAGCGGATCGTCGTCGTCCCACAGCTCGATCGTCGCCATCGGCACGCCATGGACGTTGCCCTCCTTGTCCGTGAAGCGGATGCGGCCGGTGATCAGGTACGGAGCCTTGCGCTCCGCACCGGACGGCGGCGCCGTTTCGATCGTCCGCATCGGTCCGGCGAGCGCGTCGTACTCGCGTTGGAAACGCTTCGCTGCCTCGGACGGCTCCTCGCGCGTGATCGGCGTCGTGTCGGTCTTCGGACGCGCGGTGACGATCTCGACGTTCGCGACGTCGAGCTCTTCACGCGTCAGCTTGCCGCGCTTGGCGAGCGCTGCCTGGCGCGTCTGCGCGAGGTCGGTCGGGCTCGACGGGCTGACCCACGTGGTCTCGCCGTCGTTCCAGCCGTGCAGTCGCGTCAGGCGCGAGAACAGGCGCTTGCCGTTCGGACCCTCGGCGACGAGCTCGGCCTCGAGGTACGAGCGATCGAACGCGCCCGCGGCGAGGGCCGGCGCGCGGAAGTTGAGCCGATGATCGGTGGGGAACCGCGTCCAGGGACCCTCGAAGTGTCGCTCGACGTTCACGCCGGCCCAGCCGCCGACGCCGCGCACGGTCAGGGTCGCGGACGAGGCGCTTCCGTACAGGCCGGCGGCGATTTCCAGGTCGATCGCGTCGGAGGGCGCGAACGAGCGCGCGCTCAACTCGAACTCGATCGTGATCGGAACCGAGGGCTTGGTTCCGTCTTCACACGCCCGCATCGGACCCGGTTCGGACTCGTTCGTTTGCGCGTAGCCGCTTTGGCCGACGAACAGGGAACTGACAGCGAGGAGGGAGACGAACGCGCGCGAATGGAGTTTGGACATTGGAAGCACGGGACGGTAGACGAGCGTGATGGATCGTGCGGCGAGCGTTCCAGCGCGGTGGCCTCGATCGTGCGAAGCGAGAGAAGGGGCGCCGGAAGCGGGGGAGACTCATGGATAGCAGGCCGAGCCGAATCGCGATAGACGCGGCGGCCGCCATGATGTGCGCTGCGACCACTGACACGTCGTCGCGCAGTCGATCCGCAAGCAGACCGGAAAGTTTTGCGCCTTGCGGACTCGCGCGGAACACGAACTCGCGCCGTGCGACGGTAGGATGACGCGCACCGGTCGAGTGCTTCGACCACGGAGGAAAGCCACCCATGACATTGGTCGAGCAGGACGAACACGTCGCCGACGTCGCGGCCATCCGCGCACAGTTTCCCGCGCTCGCGCGCATCGAAGCGGGACACCCCGTTGCCTACTTCGACGGCCCCGGCGGCACGCAAGTGCCGCGCTCCGTCGTCGAGGCGATGAACCACTACATGTTCCATCGCAACGCGAACACGCACTGGCACTTCGCGACGAGCCGCGAGACGGACGCGAGCCTGCGCGAAGCGCGCCGCGCGTTCGCCGACCTGTTCAACGCCGATGCGCAGGAGGTCGCGTTCGGTGCGAACATGACGACGCTGACGATGCACGTCGCGCGCTCGCTCGGCGCGGTGTGGGAGCAGGGCGACGAGATCGTCGTCACCGACCTCGATCATCAAGCCAACGTCGCGCCGTGGCGGCGCCTCGAGCAGGAGCGCGGGGTCACGATTCGCGTCGTCCCCTTGCTCGCCGAGACCGGCACGCTCGACTTCGACGCCATGGCGGACGCGATCGGTCCGCGGACGCGGCTCGTGGCCGTCGGCGCGGCGTCGAACGCGCTCGGCACGATCACCGACGTCGCCGGCGTCGCGGACTTGGCGCGCGAGCACGGCGCGTTGACCTTCGTCGACGCCGTGCACTACGCGTCGCACGAGCTCATCGACGTCAACGCGCTCGGCTGCGACTTGCTCGTGTGCTCGCCCTACAAGTTCTACGGGACGCATATCGGCGTGCTCTACGGCCGCAAGGACCTGCTCGCGTCGCTCGACGTCCCGCGGCTCGCGCCCGCGTCGAACGAGGTGCCCGAACGCATGGAGACCGGCACGCTGAACCACGAGGGCATCGTCGGCGCCGCCGCCGCGGTCGACTTCCTCGCGTCACTCGCCGGCGAGAAGGGCACGCGGCGCGAGCGCTTGGCGCGGACGTTCCACGCGTTGCACGGGCGCGGCGACGAGCTCGTGGCGCGCCTGTGGAGCGGGCTCGAAGCGCTTCCCGGCGTCAAGCTCTACGGTCCGCCGCCGGGCGAGCTGCGCACGTCGACCGTGGGCTTCCGCGTCGAGGGGCAACGCTCGGACGACATCGCCGCGCGCCTGTCCGACGAGCACGGGATCTTCGTGTCCGACGGCGACTTCTACGCGACGACGGTTGTGCGGAGTCTCGGCCTTCCGTCCGATGGGCTGATTCGTGTGGGGTGCGCGTGTTATACGACGGAAGGGGAGATTGATCGGCTCGTTGAGGCGGTGGGGGTGTTGGTGGCGGGGAGTTGAGGACGTTCCTCGGGTCCGTTGGAAGTCCCAGGGAGCGGAGGATCGAAACGCGGAGGGGAGTTCCGAGCGTGTTCCGCTCGTCTGGTGGAAGTTCCGGAGACGGGGAGTTGCTGACGTTCGCCGGATCGTGACGGTCCGGGTGGTTCTGGGGATCGAAACGCTCCTCGAAGTTCCGAGCGTTTTCCTTTCGTCCGTTGGATTTCTCAGGGACGGGGAGTCGTTGACGTTCGTGATCGATTCACGCGCAGCGCTTCGCGCTGCTGCGGCACAGGCTCGCTTCGCTCGCGTGCCGCGGTTCGCAACGGAACAGGGGTTTACACGGCAGCTCTGCGGTTTCCGGAACGGGTGATGAGACGTTCGGGGGCTTGTTCGCCTTCGCGTTCGATCGGGCGTTTCGGACGAGGCGACGGCGCGGCAACCGCTGCGGTTTCCCGGAACAGCCGATGAGGCGTTCGGGGATTTGCCGGTTGAGTCTCTCAGGGACGGGGAGTTGTTGACGTTCGTTATCGATTCACGCGCAGCGCTTCGCGCTGCTGTGGCACAGGCTCGCTTCGCTCGCGTGCCGCGGTTCGCAACGGAACAGGGGTTTGCACGGCAGCTCTGCGGTTTCCGGAACGGGGGATGAGACGTTCGGGGACTTGTCGCCGGAGTGCGACGGGCTGGTTGCGCGCCGGCGTTGCACGGGGCGTGTGAATCGGTGGCTTCCACGCCACGCGCTCAGGCTTCGCCTGAGCGCGCGCGCTCCCGCATGGGCGGGTCGCTGGCGCAACGGCATGTGTGCGTCTCCGGCACTTCCAACGGCGACAACGTTCGGTTCGGGGACTTGTCACCGGAGCGCGACCGGCTGGTTGCACGGAGTGTGCGCACGGCGCGCCGCGAAGCGGCGCATGCCGTGCAGCGGGGCGAAGCCCCGCGCGTGAATCGGTAGCGCCCGCGGCTCGCAACACGCGCCCGCAGCGAGCCTGTGTTGCAGCGGCGCGCCTCGCGCCGCGCGTTAGCCGGGCGCCTGCGGCCGGCGGGACGCGAGCGAAGCGAGCCTGTCCCGCAGCGGCGCGTCAGCGCCGCGCGTTAAACGGTGGTGACGTGCTCGAGTCCCCGAACCGGACGTTGTCGCCGCTGGAAGTGACGGAGGCTCTCAGATGCCGTTGCGCCAGCGGACAGCCCATGCGGGAGCGCGCGCGCTCAGGCGAAGCCTGGCGCGTGGTGTGGGAGCACCCCGCCATGGGAGTGCGCGCGCGGGCGGTCACGCCCGCGCGTGGTGCGGTCGGCGCGAAAGCGCGGGAGCACTCACGCCGCGTGAAGCCCGCGTGCGCCACGTCGAGCTCCCCGCACGGTGCTGCGCGCGCGGGCGGTCACGCTCGCGCGTGGCGCGGTCGGCGCGATAGCGCGGGAGCACCCAGGCCGCGTGAAGGCCGCGTGCGCTACGGCGAGCTCCCCGCACGGTGGTGCGCGCGTGGGCGGTTACGCCCGCGCGTGGTGCGGTCGGCGCGAAAGCGCGGGAGCACCCACGCCGCGTGAAGGCCGCGTGCGCCACGTCGAGCACCCCGTACGGTCGTGCGCGCGTGGGCGGTCACGCCCACTCGTGGTGGGGTGGCACGAGAGCGGGGGAGCAACCACGCCGGGCGACGCCCGCGTGCAGCGCGGGCCGCGCCGTACGCAAGTTCGGTGGGTTGCTCCAAGTCGAACGCACCGTGCATCCGCGCGACCAACGAACCGCGCACCGTGCCCACCGCGCCACGCGCGGGCGTGACCGCCCGCGCGGGCGCTCGCTTACGATCTGGTCGCTGGCGCAACAGCATGTGTCGGTCTCCAGCTGTTCCATCGGGGACAACGTCAGGCTCCGGGACTCGGGTACGTCCCCACCATTCAACGCGCGGCGCTAGCGCGCCGCTGCAACACAGGCTCGCTGCGCTCGCGTGTTGCGGGCCGCGGGCGCTACCGATTCACGCGCGGGGCTTCGTGTCCGCGGCACCGCATGCGTCGCGCCGCGCCGTGCGGTCGCTGGCGGACGTGCAACGTGCACGGGCTGCTAGCGATCCATCGACAGCAGGATCGGCGCGTCGCTCGCCTGCACGCGGTCGAAGTCGGCGCGCGTGCGGATGCCGCGCCAGTGCGCGTCGATCAGGATTTGGCCGCACACGCCGCCGAGCGTGTTGCCCGGGCCCGGGGTGACGAGCAGGTCTGGGGCGAACTCGAGCAGCGCGACGCGCACGCTCGCGGTGAAGTCGTAGGTGGTGTCGACCTGCGCGCCGAGCGTGTAGTCGCGCAGCGCGGCGAGGTCCGCGGACCACGGCGTGAAGCGCACGCCGCGTCCGTCGACGAGCGTTGTCTGTGGCCGCGCGAACGTGATCTCGGTCAGGTTGATCCGCGCGCGGCGGCTGACTTCGGAGACGAGCGGCGTGTGGTAGGGGCCGTGCTGGGCGAGGCGGAACGGATAGGTCACCTTGCCGAGCTTCACCTTCGGGAGTTCCTTGAGCGCGCGCGCGACGCCCGCGTTCGTGCCCGCGAGCACCTCGTAGCCGCCGAGGTGGATCGACGCGAAGACCTCGCCCGGCGCCGATGCGAGCAGCTCGCGCACGCTCTGCTCCTGCGCCGCGACGCGTTGCCACCCGTCGTCGACGACGGGGTAGATGATCTGCCCGCCGGCGCCCTCCTCCTCTTGCAGGAGCGCCATGTCCTGCACGAGCCGGAAGCCGTCCTCGAACGACAGTGCGCCGCCCATCGCCAGTGCGGTGTACCAACCCATCGAGTTGCCCGCGATCGCCACGGCCTCGTGCTCGGCGATCGCGCGCGCGCCGTCGAGCATCGAGCGCACGTAGATGAGCGCCGAGACGTGGGCGGGACGCAGGTGCCGCGCGGGCTCGAAGCGTTTCGCGCCGTCGAGTTCGACCAACGGCTCGAGTCCGTACTCGGCGCGCACGCGATCCGCGGCGACGACCCACTCGTGATCCGTCGGGAGCGAACCGAGGCTCTTCTCGGTGTACGAACCGCGGCCGGGGCAGAGGATCGAGATGCGGCTCACGCGAGCATCTCCCTCGCCGCGCGCACGATGTCGTCTTCGCCGATCAAGACCTCGGAGGTCGACGAGCCGAGCGGGACGAACGAGTCGGCCGCGCGCACCGAGCGCAGCTTGCCGCGGAAGTCGCGCTCGGCGAAGTCGGCCACGAGCGCCTCGGCCACGCCACCTCCGGTCGCGCGACACTCGTCGACGAACAGCATGCGGTCGAAGTCCGCGGCGTGCTTGCGCACCGCCTCGAGCGGGAGCGGGTTGAGCCAGCGCAGGTCGAGCACGCGCGCCTTGACGCCGTGCTCGCGCTCGAGCTCGCGCGCCGCGCGCAGCGACAGCCGCAACCCGTTCGCGTAGCTGACGATCAGGAGGTCCGTGTTCGCCTCGCCGTACACGCCGATGTCGCCGGGCAGGAGCGCGGAGTCGGACGCGCCGTCGGGCGCGGGATAGTCCGTGAGCCAGCCGTTGTCGCCGTCCTCGTAGAGGTCGCGCTCGTGGTAGAGCGCGATCGGCTCGAGGAAGCACACGACGCGCCCGTTCACGCTCGCCATCGCGATCGCGCCGCGCAGCATGCGCGCCGCATCGTCGCCGCGCGCCGGCGTCGCGAGGATCAGCCCCGGAATGTCGCGCAGCGCGCCGATCGAGTTGTCGTTGTGGAAGTGCCCGCCGAAGCCCTTCTGGTACGCGAGCCCCGCGACGCGCACGACCATCGGGTTCGTGTAGGCGCCGTTCGAGAAGAAGGAGAGCGAGGACGCCTCGCCGCGCAGCTGGTCGAGCGCGTTGTGGATGTAGGCGAGGTACTGGATCTCGGGCACGGGCAGGAGCCCCGCGTGGGCCGCGCCTTGCGCGATGCCGAGCACCGCCGTCTCGTCGAGCAGCGTGTCGAACACGCGCGCCTCCGAGAAGCGCGCCTGCAGATCGCGCGTGATGCCGTAGACGCCGCCCTTCTTGCCAACGTCCTCGCCGAAGACGATCAGCTCGGGGTGACGCAGCATCTCGTCCGCGAGCGCGGCGTTCAGGTGCGCCGCCATCGTGCGCCGCGTGTCCGACTTCGCTTCCTCGGGCAGGCGCTTGGAGAAGACTTCGAGCCGCGCGTCGCGCTCGATGCTCGCCGTCGCCGTCGTCCGGCAGCGCGCCTCGTCGTACGGCGCGAGCGGCGCCATGATCTCGGCGCGCGTCGACAGCTTCGGACGCGCCGCAGCCTCGGCCGAAGCCGCGCGCACACGCTCGCGCGTCGACGCGAGGATGTCGCGCAGCTCGTCCGGCGTCGCCGCGCCCATCTCGACCAAACGGCGCGCGTTCCTGAGCAACGGGTCCTTGGCCTCGATGCGCTCGATCTTGTCGAGCGACAGGTACGTGGTCTCGACGTCCGACCCCGCGTGGCCCCACAGGCGCACGGTGCGCAGGTGCAGGAACACCGGATCCTTCGTCGTGCGACAGGTTTGGATCGCGAGCTTGACCGTGTCCCAGATTTCGTCGATCTCGCCCCGCGCTTGGAAGTAGCGCAGGTGCGGGAGGTGCGAATAGAACTCGTTGATCCAGCGCCGCGGCGTTTCGACCGAGATGCCGCGCCGGTTGTCCTCGCACACGAACAGGAGCGGCATCGGGTTGCCGCGGCGTCGTGCGTAACGCGCCGAATTGATGCCGGAGAGCGCGGTCGCGTGGTTCGCCGACGCGTCGCCGAACGAGCACGCGACGATCGAGTCGATCGGCAGGTGCGTGTCGACGCGCAGCCGGCGCGCGCGCGGAAGCGCCCACGCCATGCCCATCGCCTTCGGCAGGTGCGACGCGATCGTGCTCGTCTGCGGCGGAACCCACACGTCGCGGCTGCCCCACACCTTGTGGCGCCCCTGGCTGATCGGGTCGTCCTTCGACGCGGTGAGCGACAGCAGCGTGTCGAACATCGGCGTGCTCGGACCGTGCTGGCGCCAGCGCGACATCATGAACCCGCCCGAGCGGTAGTGCAGGAACGCCGGGTCGGTCGTGCGCAGCAGCGCGCCGACGACCGCGTTCTGCTCGTGCCCCGCGCTCGAGATCGTGTAGAAGCTCTTGCCGGTCTTCTTGAGCTCGCGCGCGGCGACGTCGAGGCAGCGCGAGAGCACCTGGTCCTCGAAGATCTCGATCGCCTTGCGCGCGGTCAGCGTCGATCCCGGTCGCAGCGGATCGGTCGGCGCGAGGCGCGTCGCCGCCGTCGTCGCGGACGCGAGGTAGTCGTCGAGATTCTTCTCTACGATTTCAACGCGAGTGAGGCTCATGCCGGGTCCGCGCGCGGCGCGCGACGGGCGGGAGAGGCTAGCAGTCCCGTGCCGGGCGTCAACGGCCGCCCGCCGAGTTCGCCTCGATGACGGCGTAGGGCGCGCACTCCGGAAGCGTCAGGCTCTCGCGCGGCACGGTCCAGGTGTTCACGAGCGCGTGCTGCCCGCTGACGCAGGCGTGGCTGACCATGTCGGTCAGGACCATCCAGCTCGAGAAGGGCTTGAACTCGAAGAAGGCCCAGCGCGACTCGTCCTTCTGGAACGAGTCGTCGTCCTTGAGCGTGTCGTGCATGCGCTTCATCGCGCGGTCGTAGGGCGACGAGTCGACCGTGCGCGCCTGGGGAATGCCGACGCGCTCAAGCGCGCGCAGCACGCCGGTGCGCGCGTGGTCGAGCGCGGATTCACGCAGCCCGCGCGTCCCGAGCGGGAGCACGCCCGCGCGCCGGCCGAATTCCTCGAACAGGTCGGGAAAGAGCCCGGCCGACTTCCACACGCGCGACTCGGTGGGGTGGATGTTCGTGAAGAAGCGCAGCGTGCGCCCGCCGTGCGTCGCGCCGCTCGCGAACGCGTCGACATGCACCAGCTCGTTCGACGAGTGGCGCGAGAGCTCGCGGCCGCGCTCCTGCAGCGGACGGAAGTTCACCTTGCCCAGGTTCCACCCGCCGGCGTAGGCGGGCAGCGCGCGCTCGACGAGCGCCGTCGCAGCCGCGTTGTGCTCGCGCAGGATGCGCTGCGTGCGCCCGCGCGTCGCGGCGTCGGCCTTGATCCCCGACAGGTAGTCGCCGTGCGGGTGGTAGCTGATGTTCTTGAGCGAGATCAGGCGCCCGAGCTCGACGCGCAGGAACTCGAGGTCGTCGTCGCTCGGCAGCGTGAGCACGCCGGGCTCGAAGAACAGGATGTCGCCGCGTTCGAGGCGTTCGGCGAGCGAGTTGTCCGCGCGCGCGAGGTCGTCTTCGTGGACGTGGGTGAAGCGAGAGGCCTGCATGGGGGAGAGATCGGGCGATCTTTTGGCACGATACGCGCCGTGAGCGCGCGCCTCCATTCCGAACCCGCCGATCCGCTCCCGGCCCGGATCCTCGTGGTGCGCCTGGGCGCGATCGGCGACGTGGTGAACGCGCTCGTCTTCGCGACGGCGATCAAGGACGCCAGCCCGGGGACCGAGATCGGCTGGGTCGTCCACCCGCTCGCCCGCCCGCTGGTCGAGGGGCATCCCAGCGTCGACCGCGTGCACGTGTGGCACAAGGGCGCCGGGCTCGGCGAGTTCCTGCACGTCGTGCGCGAGCTGCGGCGCACGCGTTACGACCTGGCCGTCGACCTCCAGCGCATCGCGAAGAGCGCCCTGGTCGCGCGCCTGTCCGGAGCGCCGCGTGTCCTCGGCTACGACCGCGCGCGCGCGAAGGAGCTCAGCTGGCTCCTGACCAAGGAGCGCATCCCCGCCGGTGATCTGGCGACGCACATGGTCGAGCACTACCTCGAGTTCGCGCGCCACCTCGGCATCGCGGACGCGCGCGCGCGCCACGTGCTGCCGACGGTCCCGGAGGCCGAACAATGGGCGGACGACCTCGTCCGCGAGCTCGGCGCCGCGCCGATCCTCGTCAACCTCGGCGCGACCAAGCCGGCGAACCGTTGGAAGGGCGAGCGTTTCGGGGAGCTCGCGGTCGCGCTCGCGAAGGAACACGGCGCGCCGGTGTGCTACACGGGCAGCGAGGCGGACCGCGCGGTCGAGGCCCAGGCGCGCGCCGTCTCCGACGGAACGCCGGGCGTGCGGAGCCTCGTCGGCGAGAGCGACCTCTCCCAGCTCGTCTCGCTCTCGCGCCGCGCGCGCCTCTTCGTCGGCTGCGACACCGGCCCGATGCACATCGCCGTCGCGTGCGGCACGCCGGCCCTTGTCCTCTTCGGCCCGGCGGACCCGCGCCGCACCGGCCCCTACGCGCAGCCCGACTCCGTCGTCCGCGTCCCGCCGCCGTGCGCCCCGTGCAACCGCAAGACGTGCAACCAGCCGCGCCACGCGTGCATGGAGGACATCACGGTCGAGCTGGTGCGCGCCAGGGCGCACGCGCACCTCACGGCGAACCCGGTAGGGCACGCCTAGGCACCGGACCGTCGCGCGCTACCGGCGCGACGTCCTCGAAGTCGGTGCTGCGGCCCGCGCCGTTGTCGCCGGCGCTTGGACTTCGACGTGGAGGACGCGGGTCAGCGCCTTCGGGCGGCGTCCCTCGAGCACGATCCACTGGAGTTCGAAGGTCGAGCCCACGAGCGCTGCGTCGTTCGGGATCGGGAGTTCGATCGTCGCAGCGGCTTCGCCGGGGCGCAGGGGCAGGACCTCGGCGCGCATCCAGGTCGACGCCGCGACGCCGAGGCCGCAGTCCCGAATGGTGCTCGCGATCGGCTCGCCGACGACCGAGGTGCCCGGTGCGCCGATGAGGAGCAGCGCAGCGTCGCCGGGCTCGATCCCCGAGAGGTGCACGGGGAAGTCCGTGCCGATGTGGGCGGAACCGGTGGAGCCGATGCGCGGGATCGATTCGCCGGCTCGAGCGCAACCGCGACCGACAACGCTCGTGCCGATGGGAGCGCCGGAGATGAGCGACGCGTCCACGAGCGTGGTGACGAAGAAGTCCGGAATCCCGTCGCCCGTCCAATCGACTTCGCCGCGAATGGACTGCTCGGAGAGTCCGGTGAGTTCGTAGATCGTCTCTCGCGTCGCACCATCGACGACGTACAGCTTCAATGGGTAACTGCCGATGATGAGGTCGCGTGTGCCGTTGCCGTTCACGTCGCCAGCGGGAACGAATGCTCGGCCGAGTTCGGACTCAGGAAGTGGATTGCCAACGATTGTGTCGACGAGTTCGCTCGTACGACCATCGTAGAAGTACACCGTGCCGTTCTGGTTGAAGTTCCCGAGCCCGGACACGCGCGGCTCGCCGACGACGAAGTCGGCGATTCCGTCTCCAGTGAAGTCGCCGGGGCTCGCGAGACCGGTGCCGTAGTCGGACACACGTTCCTCCGAAATGAGGTGATGAATCACCTCGCGCGTGGCCCCCGAATAGACAATGACCTGCCCCTTGGCACCGAACGAGTACGAGCGCGGGAAGCCGACCACGTAGTCGGGCACACCGTCACCGTCCACGTCTCCCATCGGCGCACAGAAACGGCTTCCGACGTTGACACCGTTGTAGAACTCGAATGAGCCGCCGAGCAACACGGCCGATCCGCTCAGCAGCGCATCGGCAAGGTCGTCTCCATTCATGTCCGCGATCGGCTCGATGCAGCGGAACACGAACGGCGTAACGAAGAGCTGCGTGCCGTCCCTGCCGTTATAGAAGTGAGTGTTCGAGCGATCGCCGGCGGCCACGTCGGGAAAACCGTCGCCGTTCATGTCGCCGACCGTTCGAGCGTATCGACCCAGCACCTGCCCGACCCGAACCCCGCGGACCTCCCACAGGATCGTTCGCTTCAGGCCCGAGAAGACGTAGACCCGACCCCAGTCATCCGTCGTCGTTCCACCGGCCGGCTCCCAACTCGTGTCGCCGACAACGATCTCGCGAAACCCGTCCCCGTCCAGGTCGGGCACCGAGTCGACGTGGATCCACCCGAGCGGATTTCAGCTCTCCACGGGACTTTGGCCGTGTGCGACGCCTCCGATTCCGAACGCAATACCAATGCTCACGAACAGCCCGCGAAGGCGACGAGAACGTCGCGCGAAACGGTGTCCCAATGCTGCGGAGCGCGCCAAGAAAGCTCGCATGATTGCTTGTCCTCTCCCTAGAACGTCACCGCCACGAATCGATCGAGCGCGGACAAGCGTCTCGATTCGACCGTAGCACTCGGGACCGGCCTCGGGTCAAGAATGCTACGCATTGTTCTATACCCGAGCGATGGACCGCGGCGGCGCGTCGAGCCGTCGCTCGCGCCGCTGTCACCGGCGCGAGGTCTTCGAAATCGGCGCCCGAGTTCGTGTCGACGATGACGCCGTCTGGACTTCCACGTGCAGGACGCGGGTCAACGCCTTCGGTCGGCGTCCCTCGAGCACGACCCACTGGAGTTCGAACGTCGAGCCCACGAGCGCCGCGTCGTTCGGGATCGGGAGCGTGACCGTCGCCGCAGCTTCACCGGGGCGCAGCGTCTCGACCTCGGCGCGCATCCACGTCGTTGTCGCGACGGCGATGCCGCAGTCTTGGGGCGTGTTCGCGATCGGCTCGCCGATGACCGACGTGCCCGGTGCGCCGATGAGAAGCAGCGCGCCGTCGCCGGGCTCGACGCCCGAGAGGTGCACGGGGAAGTCGGCGCCGAGGTGCGCGGAACCGGTGCAGCCGATGCGCGGGACGTTCTCACCGGCTCGCGCGCAGCCGCGACCGATCACGCTCGTGCCGATGGGGGCGCCGGAAATGAGCGACTTGTTGACGAGCGTGTTGAAGAGCACGTCGGGAATACCGTCGTCCGTCCAGTCGATTCCCGCGCGGATCGTCGCGTCGGTGTTGCCTATGAGGGTGTAGATCGTCTCGCGTGTTGCGCCGTCGACGACGAAGAGATTCGCCGGGCGACTGCCGATGATCAGGTCGCGGGTCCCGTTGCCGTTGACGTCGCCGGCCGGGACGAGGACCCTGCCGAGTTCCGATTCGGGCAGTGGATTGCCGACCAGCGTGTCGATGAGCTCGGCGGTGCGTCCATCGTAGAAGTAGACCGTGCCGTCCTGGTTGAAGTTCCCAATCCCGGACACGCGTGGCTCGCCGACGACGAAGTCGGGAACTCCGTCCCCCGTGAAATCGCCAGGGCTCGCGACCGCCTGGCCGTAGTCGGAACCGGACTCCTTCGAGATGAGGTGGTGGATCCCTCGACCCGATGCACCCGATACCGTGAAGATCTGACCCCGCCCAAAGAAGGTGTACGACCGTGGAATCCCCACGATGTAGTCGGGAACGCCATCGCCGTCGATGTCTCCCATCGGAGCGCAGTTGGGACTGCCCACGCCCGAGACGGGTAGGAACTCGTACGACCCGCCGAGCATGACCGTGTATCCGTTGAGGAGCACGTCCGCGAGATCGTCCCCGTTCATGTCCCCGATCGATTCGATGCACCGGTAGGCGCCTTGCAGCACGTGGAACTGTTTGCCGTCCTTGCCGCTCACGAAGTGGGTCAGCGAAGCGTCGGAGAACCCGATGTCGGGAAAGCCGTCTCCGTCCATGTCACCGACCGTTCGCGCGTTGCCCCCGAAGAATTGCGCCGAACGGATCCCGTTCCATTCCCAGAGGATCTCTTTCTGCAAGCCCGAGAAGACATAGATGCGCCCGTAGCTGCTCCCGATCGCGCCGGCCGGTTCCCAGATCGTGTCGCCGACGACGATCTCTCGGAAACCATCCCCGTCCAGGTCGGGCACCGAGTCGACGTAGATCCAGCCGAGCGGATTCCAGCTCTCCACGACGGTCTGACCGTGCGCGACGCTTCCGACGCCGACCGCCATGCCGATGCTAACGAACAGCCCTCGAAGGCGAAGCGCACGTCGGGCGGCACCGGGCCCCAGAACTCCGAAGTGCGATAAGAAAACTCGCATGGTTGCTTCTCCTCTCCCTAGAACGTCACGGTGACGAATCGACCGAGCATGGACGGGACGCGCACGAGGGGAACGCCGGGAACCGATCGCTCCTCCACTACGAACAACAGATACGGGCCTTCGGGGAGCAGCTCGGCGTCGGGCACCCAGACCTTCACGTCCTTCCCGTTAGGCACGCTCGAAGTCGACGTCATCAGCTCGACGTAGCGACCGTTGTAGTCGAAGTGGTGCGTCACCGATCCGAGGCCGATCAGACAGGCGTAGACGACGCGTTCGGGACGGTTGACGTTGAATCCGACCTCGGTCCCGTACGTCAGCGGTGCGATTCCACCGGTGATCTTCAGCCGATTCGATTCGAACGTGTACGGCGGGGCGAAGACTTCCACGGAATGGATGGAGTTCGCCGCAGAAAACTCGATGTTGTCCTCGTGCCGACCACCCATCAGTGCAACGCGTCCGTCCTGCAGGAGCAACCCAGTGCTGTGGTAGCCTCGTGGTGTCGCATAGTCGCCATAGGATAGGGATGTGCCCACAATCGGCCGCGATTGCATCGCCTCCCACGTTCCCGTCGTCGTCGGGGTTGCGGGCCAGAAGCGTGCGACTTCGTTTATGTAGTCGGGCTCGGTGACCTTTCTCCGACCGCCCATTGCGAGGATTGAACCGTCCGGCAACGCAACGAAGGTTCCGAACAAGCGGGGCTCCAGGGCGGGCGTCTCCAGCTCCAGCTGACTGTTCTGCCACTCCCGGACCTCGATCAGCCCGTTCGTCGAGCCCGATGCTGGATTGTAATCCTCGAACGCGTCCTGAGCTCCGCCGTGGATGATGACGCGGTCCAGGTCGTAGTTGCTCAGGTTCGTCTGGTACACCGAGCGGTTCTTGAGCGTGTGCATCAGCACGACGTTCGCGTACTCCCAGCCGCCGACGCCCGACGGTGACGTGATCGGATGCGTGCGCGTCATCCCGGAGACGTCCACTCGGTTGACGGGGTTGCCCCCGAACTCACCCTCGGGAGTCCCATACTGCGCGAACGCGTCGGCACTCACATTGCTGGGCACGGCAGGTTCGAGGCCTGCCTCGCAGACGATCGCGCTCCCGAACGAGAGGATCGTTCGATCGCTCAGGAACAGCGAACGCGGGTACTGCTGCCAGTAGTAGGTGTCCGGAGCACCCTCGACGGTCCAGGGGCCCGAGCTCGTCGGCAGGGTCCACCATCGATCGTACTGGAAGTAATAACTGCTCCCGCTCACGGGTCCGCACCCGACGTTGAAGGTCAGCGGCACGACGCCGCTTCCCCCGAACACGATGGGGCGGAACGACGTCACGGGGTTTCCTACGCCATAGGTGATCACGGACGGATACCAGTTTGGCACGGGAAGGTCCGCCGGATCGTCCGACCAAGCGACGCTGGCGGTCGCCGCGTTGGGATCGAACGTGAAGGCCTTCTCCAGAGCGAGCGGTGCGGCTGCGCCGTGGCGCGAGCCACCGACAACCAGAAGTTTGGGCTTCTGATTCTCGTCGAGCATCCAAGTGTGGCCCGAACAGAAGATGCCCGAATCGTCGGGCAACGGGCCACCCGTGTTCATCAGGATCGGCGCCTCGAGGATCACGCTCGTGCCGAGGTTGTTGGGGTCGAAGACGTAGGTCATGTAGGGATGCCCACCCCGAGCTGTGTCATCGTCCCACGAAGTCCACACGAGCACCTTGCCTCCCAGCTGAACAAGGGGACTCGACGTGTCGTTCGGGTCCTCGTGCCAGGAAGCGCCCCACGGGAGGAGCACGGCGTGCGCGATCTCGTCCCAGTAGGTATCGGGGCCACCGGCTCCGCCGCAGTTCGACACCATCGGCGTTTGCTGAAACGGACCCGGGCAACTGATGTCGAGATCGACTGGGCCCGTCCATTGCCCGACGCAGCACGGCCCCGTTGCTCCCTGGGGACAACACGTTCCCGGCGTGAAGTTACCTGGGGTCTGTGCCGCTGCTACCCCCCCCCCCGAGGGCGAGCGTCGTGCCGAGTAGGAAGACTGCGAGCTTCTGCATTCCTGACTCCTTGCGCGCTTGGCGCGCCTTGGCGGTTCCGGACAATTCGACCGTAGCACCCGGGACCGGCTTGGGGTCAAGAATCCAAGAATTGTCCTATGCCGCAACGGCGGCTCCGCGTGCGCGCCGCGGAGCAGTACGGAGTCGCACACCCAACGACGGTTGATCGTCAGGGTCGTGCCGCCCACGAAACGGCAATACGGAGTGGGGGGCGAGATGACCGGC
>JAJDEV010000086.1 GCA_029259605.1 Planctomycetota bacterium
GTCCGGCGGCGCTTCAACGCGGACGACGAGGATCAAACTCCGGCGAAGATGCTGGGGTTCGTTCATCGGCGACTGAGTCCGGCCGAGCTGCTCAGGTGGCGCCAGGATTGGGGGTGGCGGAGCATTCACCCGACGTCGCGCTTCGGAGACTCGGTCGTCGGCGGCACCGCGGGATGAGACAGCGCTGGAGCGCGAAATACGCATCCGGCGCAGTGCTCGAGCAACACTTGGGCAGTCAGTTCAGAAGCCGAACAGGCCGCGGGAGCGCGTCGGGGCCGCGACCCCCTCACCAGGCGTATGCGAAAGCGGCGGCAGCTTGCCGGTCTCGGCCTCGATCACGTCCGCATAGGCGCGCTCGAGCTGGAGCATCATGTCGAACGAGGTGCGCGGCTTCGTCTTGTAGCGGCGCCACTTCGCGCGACGCTCGTACGTCGCGAACGTCCGCAGCGCCTCGACCCATCCGTCCTCATCGTCGGCGTCGACGACGACACCGGCGTCGCCTCCGGCCGCGACGGAAGCGAGGTCACCCGCCGAGCTGACGAGAACCGGCAGACCGGCCGCGCGCGCCTCGCGCACGGTGAGCCCGAAGACTTCGCACCAGCGCGACGGCGCCGCGACGCCGTCGAGGCCCGCGAGGATCTCGGCCAGGCGATCGTGGGCGTACGGACCGTGGATGCGAACGCGCCCGTCTTCGTCGGCGATGCGCTTGATCTCGTCGACGTAGCTCGAGTCGCCGTGATAGCTCGGCATGTTGCCGTGGATCTCGAGCGTCAGGTCCTGCACGTCCGCGCGCTGGAACGCGCGAATGAGTTCGAGGCAGCCCTTGCTCGGCAGCAGCGTCCCGAGCACGCCGAGGCGGATGTCGTCGCTCGAGTCGTCGCCCTCGCGCACGGCGCGCAACCGGCGCACGGACGACGAGAGCTCGTCGACATCGATGCCGTTGGGAACCACGAGGATGCGCTCGTCGGGAACCCCCGCGCGCACGTACACGTCCTTGGCCGCCTGCGACGGCGTGAACAGTTGATGCGGCGCTTCGAGCGACGTCAGCGCGAAGCTCGTGCGCTCGCGCGCCGCGTCGATGTCCGTCTCGACGACGCTCCCCCCGGGGCCGCGCTTGTCGCCGCCGGTCGACGGCATGAGGTGCGGCCAAGTCTTCGTGAGACACTCGGCGCACGCCTCGGGTTCGGGGGTCAGCGTCACGCGCCCTTCGGTGTCGAGCATCTGCCCGCGCGGACAGAGCGCCCAGTAGTCGTGCAGCGTCATCACGAGCGGCTTGCCGGCGTCGCGAATCGCCGGAAGCACGCTCGTCCCGAATCCCGTGATGTGTTGCACGTGCACGATGTCGCACGGCGACGCATTGACCCAGTCGAGCAGGATCTCGCGCGCCTTCGCGTTGTCGACCAGGTCGGCGAGCGCCTGGTGGTCGTGGTACCGGTAGGCCATGCGGCTGACCTGCACGTCCTCGACCGTGCTGGTCGAGATCGAGTAGGGCTCGCGCTCGCTGTAGTCGAGGCAGAGCGCGCGCACACGGTGCCCGCGGCGGGACAGCTCGCGCGCCAGATCGCGCGAATGGCTCTCGACCCCGCCGACGTCCGGATACCACCCGTGACAGATGAAAGCGATGTCGAGACCAGGGTCTTTCTTGGTGAGCCTCATGGCTCCGGGAGCCTAACTCGCCGATCCGGAGATGCGCGCATAAAGCGCCGCGATCTTGTCCAGGTGTGCGTCCAGGCGCAGGGGCAGACCCGGCGCCGGTTCGCGACCGATCGTACCATCGAGCACGTCCTGCATGCGACGCGCGAGCGCCTCCGCATCGCCGATCGGCACGAGCCGCTTCGCCGCCTCGGGCGTGAGCGCTTCGGCGATGCCGGCGACGTTCGTGCCGAGCACGGGCACGCCCAGCGCGCGCGCCTGCAGAACGGAGAGCGGCGCGTTCTCGTCCCACTCCGACGGCAGCACGATGGCCGAGAAGCCCGAGATCACCGCGGGCGCCTCCTCGGGCTCGAACGGCGCCCCGATGCGCACCCGAGCCCCCATGCGTTGCAGCACGTGATCGGCATAGAGCGCGTGCCGACCGCCGACGGGTGCGCCGTGCAGCACGAGCTCCCACGGGCGATCGCCGGCGAGCCGCTCGAGGAGTCGCGCCGCCTCGATCAACGTCGCGAGGCCCTTGTGCGGCGCGAACTGGGCGAGGAACCCGAAGCGCGGCGGATCGGGGGCCGCCGCGCCGCGCAGCGCGACGTACGGCGTGTCGTCGAACGAATAGACCAGTTCGACCAGCTTCTCGGACGGGACGCCCTTCTTCAGGAAGGCCGCGGCGAGCGCGCGCGTCGGCGCGATGAGGAGCGACGCCGCATCGAAGGCTTCGGCGACGGCCGACTCGCGGCGCGCGAGATCGCGCTCGACCACGACGCGTCCGAAGCCGCCGAACGCGGCCAGCGTGCGCACAGCCGCGCGCTTCGCGGCGCGCGCGAGCGGAGGCAGGTCGTACGGGCCCGGCTCGCGGATGCACTTGGCGCACACGGCCGGCGGATGCGGTCCGTCGCAACGCGCGAGCGTGCCGTCGAACATCTGCCCGCGATGACACAGGAGCCCGTAGTCGGTCAGCGTGATGACGCTCGGAATCCCAGCCGCGTGCGCGACCGCCGGCAGCCCGACCGACAATCCCCACAGCAGATAGGTGAAGTGCACGAGGTCGGGCTTCGTGCGCGTGAGGAGCTCGGCGAACACGCGCTCGACCTCGGTGTCCCGATAGCTCGGTTCGAAGCGCGACGTGCGTTCCCCGGGGTTGTGGAGCAGGTGCACCGGGATGCCCTCCTCGACGACGCGCTCGAGCGTGTATCTCGGCTTCGATCCGTCGCGCACCGGATGGAACACGCACGGTTCGTACCCACGCGCCGCGAGGCCGTGAACGAGCTGGTGCGTGTAGAACTCGGTGCCGTAGCGACCGCGCGGCGGATAGCCGAGCGTGACGAACAGGACCCTCATCGCGCGACGCGATCGAGCGCGAGCTCGAGCCGATCGACGAACGTCGTGTGGCTCAGCTCGCCGAACGCGCGCCGCCGCGCGTCCCGACCGAGGCGCACGCGCATCGCTTCGTCCGCGGCGAGACGCACGAGCGTCTCCGCCAGGGCCTCGACGTCGCCCGACGGGAAGATGACGCCTTCGACGCCGCTCGCGAGCGCTTCGGGCGAACCGCCCGCGTCGCTCGCGACGACCGCCAGTCCGTGCGCCATGCCTTCGAGCGTAGACAACGCGAACGGCTCGCCCCAAACGCTCGGCAGGACGAGCACGTGCGAGCGCGCGAGCAGAGCGGACACGCCCACACGGTCGAGCGCCTCTACGAACGAGACCGCGCCGGCGAGCGGCGCGCTCGACGCCATCTCCTCCAGCCGCGTGCGGTATTCGCCCGTTCCGGTTCCGGCGAGTACGACCTCGACGTCCGTGCCCGACGCGCGCGCGATCGACGCCGCACCGAGCAGGACGTCCTGCCCCTTCCCGTCCCAAAACGACGAGAGGCACGCGATGCGCAGCGGCTCATCCGCTCGGCGCGCGACCGGCGTCGCCTGCTCGGCGAGCGCGGCCATGTCCGGGGGAACGCCGAGGTGCACGACCTCCATCGAATGCGCGGGAACGCCGTAGCCCGAAAGGCGTTCCTTGATGTAGTTGCTGCACGTGAGCAACTCGCCCAGGCCGACCAGATCACGGAACGAGTTCCAGAACGCGCGCAGCGCGCGCAGCCGGTCGGGCTTCGAGCCGCGCTGCTCCCAATCGAGCAGCCAGTGGTTCGCGGGCCACGGGTCGGAGATGTATCCGAGCGTCGCGACGCCCGCGTGGCGCGCGGCCAGGATCGGCGCGATGGAGACGAGTCCGAGGTTGAAGAAGAAGACGACGTCGGGCTGCGTCAGGTCGATCGCGCGCAGCGTCGCGCGATAGTTCGCTGGCTCGAGGAAGTGCATGCGGAAGCGCTGGAGGTTCGAGCCCTCGATCGACCGCATGAAGAAATCGCTGTCGTCGTCGAGGTCCGGAACGAGCCAGGGCAAGACGCGCACGCCGTCGGTCGCGGCGGGGGCGTCCGCGAAGCGCTCGCCCTTGCCCGCGAGGACATCGACGTGGTGGCCGCGCGCGCGCAGCGCGAGCGCGGCGTCACGCGTGAGCAACTCGTACCCGCCCGCGACGTACGGCGGATACCGCAGCGTCACGACCAAGATGCGCTTCTTCGCCTCGCTCACTCGGTCCCCCCGATGCTTCCGAAGGCTGCCCGCGCGGCCGTGAGGTCGTGCTCGAACCGCGTCCACGCCTCGGACAACCGCGTGTAGTCCTCCACCGGAAAGCCCGGGGGCGGTTGGGTGAGGTCGAGCGTCGCGCCGAGCGCGGGGAACGGCGTCGCGATATGGTCGTAGAAGCGCTGCGCTGCGCCGGCGCTGACGTCGACCTCGTCCTCGCCGAACCACGCGCGCCGGAGGAGCGGCGGCTGCGCGTACGCGGGCGCGATCGACTCGAGGCAGTAGCGCGCATCGAACACGGCGCCCCCGATCAGCCGACCGCACGACGCGAAGGCGAACTCGCGCGGCCGCGCCGTCGCGTCCGTCAGCGCCGCTCGCTGCGAGACACCCTGCATCTCGGCGGGACGCGCGATGCCGTGCAGGTCGAGCAGCGTCGGCGCGAGGTCGATCGTGCTCGCAACGGCGTCGACGACCACGCCTTCGAGCGACGCGGACTCGAGCCCGCGCGCCGGTCGCAGAACGAGCGGCACCGCGAGGTCTGCGAGCGTGAACATTCCGCTGCGCAGGTAGAGCCCGCCCTCGCCGAACTCGACGCCGTGCGTTCCGACCACCGCGACCGTCGTACGCTCGTCCACGCCCATGCGACGCAGCGTGGCGAAGAGCGCGTCGAGGTCCGCGTCGAGCTTGTTCAGGTGACCGTCGTACGCGGCCTCGTATGCGCCGAGCGTGCGCGCCTGCCCGCGCCAGCGGGAGAACGGCACGGCGAAGAAGACCGAGTCGGTGTTGCCGGGCGGGAGGACGAAGTCCATGCCGGGGAGCGGCGGGTAGTACGTCTCCCAACTCGGCGCGGGTTGGGACCACGAGCGCTCGAGGTCGGACAGGTGCAGGTACGCGAACCACGACGCGCCGCTTCCCACGCCGCGCAGCCAGCCGGCGAAGCGCGCGATCTGTCCCTCGGCGCGATGCCCCCACCGGTAGTCCGTCGCCTCCGCGACGAGGACGCGCTGGAAGCCGCGATCGAATCCGCGCGAACGGATAAGCTCCGCTTCATCGAGGAACGCCGCCGTGCGGAATCCCGCCGCGAGGAACTCGACCGCCAGCGCAGGAACGCGCTCCGGAATGTTCCACGCCGCGTCGTTCGCGTCCGATTGGAACTCGCCCAGGGCGACCGTCGGATCGCAGCCCGTCAGGAGCGCGACGTGCGCCGGACGGGTGAGCGGCGCGGCGGCGAACACGCGCGTGAACCGCACGCCGCGCTCGGCGAGCGCGTCGAGCGTCGGCGTCGTCTCGCGCGCGTAGCCGTTCACTCCGAGCCGATCGGCGCGCAACCCGTCCACAGCGACGACGAGCACGCCGCGCCCACCGCCGCCCGGCCCCGCCGCAGCGCGGACCCCGCCGTCGCAGGCGAGCGCGCTGCAGACCGTTGCCACAAGCCCGAGGACTCGGCCGAGGGCGCGTTGGTGCCGACGCTTCACGCCGAAGAGGATTCCTCGCCGATGCTTCTGGAACAAGGGCGACGTGCGGATCACGCGTGGAAGACGCGCTCGCTCTCGAAGACGATCGGCGCGAATCGCCTGCGCACGCCGCCCCGCTCGACGCCGACGCGCCGCTTCAGCACGAAGTCGAAGAGCAACGGATTGGCGCGGAAGATTTCGCGCAGGGGCACCCGCTCGTCCGCGTCGAGCCAGCCCCGCCCGACGAGCTGGCCCAGGCTGATCAACGGATCGATCGCCGGCAGCGGATAGTCGGAGCCGTTGACCAGGCGCGGATGGAGCTCGGTCGCGGCGAGCAGCTCCGCGAGCGGTCGACCGACGCGGTTGACCTGCGTCACCGCGGACACCTCACCGAAGAGCCGGCCCTCGTACTGCGCCTCCCCCATCAGACGCAGGAAGAGGTCGAAGGAGCGCACCCTGCCGCCGCCGCGGTCCAGGTCCTCGTCGTCACCGAGGCTCGCGCAGTGCGCCGCGACGACGCGCACGC
>JAJDEV010000087.1 GCA_029259605.1 Planctomycetota bacterium
GAGCGCCACGCGAATCCCCACGCGCAGGTGCAAGAGCTCGGGCTCGGTCGGCGCGGCGCGCACGGCGCTGCGCAGATGCTCGACGGCTTCGGCCGGACGCCCGCGTCGGCTGAGGAACGACCCCATCCCGAGGCGCGCCTCCCAGCTGTTGCGGTCGATCGAAACGGCGTGCGCGAGGCGTTGCTCGGCGCTGTCGTACAGGAGGAAGCGCTCCTCGAGCAGCCCCAAACGCGCGTGCACCTCGGCGCGGTGCGCGAACGTTTCGAGCAGCGCCTTGTACTCGGCGAAGGCCTCCTCGAAGCGGAAGCCCGCCTCGAAGCAGCGCGCGAGACCGAGCCGCGGCGCGGGATCCTTGGGATCGAACGCGGCGCACAGACGGTACAGCTCCTCGGCGATCTCGAGCGCGCGCGACGCGTCGAGACGATGGAAGACGGCGTAGTCGGCGAGCGCGAGCGCGTCGTCGTACCGGTCGCGACGCAGCTCGCTGCCGATCACGACGCGGCGCACTTCGATCTCGTTCGCCACCGTCTCGGCGAAGCCCCAGTCGGCCATCGTCGAGCGGCTCTCCGCGATCGGCGGCGCGCCGACGTTCTTGAAGTACTCGCGTCCGGTCTCCGGATCAACGCGCACGAACATCAGCGCCTCGTTCGCGCGCGCGGGGTCGGCCTCGAGCCCGTAACGGTTCTCGTTCTCGATGCGCCCGAACACGAACGCGGTCGGCCCGCGCTGGATCCAGTCGTAGCGCCCGCGGTAGCCGGCGTAGCGCGCCTCCCGCTGGGCCGGCGTCTCGTCCTCGAAGGTGTTCGCCTCCTCATCGCGCGCGGCGCGCAGCTGGTCGAGGACCGTCGGTTCGAACGCCGGCGCCGGGCCGTCGATGACCGCGCCGCTCTCGTCGAGCGGGATGTCGCCCAGCGAACCGACGGCGTCGAGTTCGTCCGACGGCTCGAACAGATCGGGGCGATCCACCGGCGCCTGCGTCGTGCGCAGCCAGCGACCGAACGCGCCCGCCGCCGGGCCGGGGTCGGTCGGCGGGAGCAGCTCGGCGAGCGGCTCGCGCGGCGGTTCGATGAGCGCGAGCGGCGCCAGCGGACGCGTATCGCGCGGTGGCGAGAACAGCTCGCGACGCAGCGGTGGCAGCGCGTCGTTCGCGAGCGCGACGTCGACGTCGGGCGCGCGGTAGTGGTCGAACTCGGCCGCCTGCGCGCCGCCGCGCGACGGACCGCGACGCGCGGTGCCGGAGAACATGCCCCAGGTCAGGAAACCCAGCAGGAGCAGGACGACGACAAACACCGTTTGCTCTTGGCGCAACCGCATCACGCGCCCTCCTCGTCGAGATCGTTCGAGAGCAGGCCCTCGCTCAAGCGCGCCACGACCAGCGTCAGCTCGAGGTGCACCTCCTCGTCCTTGCTGCGCGAGGGCGCGAGCTCGACCGAGTCGATGTGCAGGACGCGTCCGGCATCACCGCCCGGTGGGCGCTGCGTCCAAGTCAGGAGGCGCGTGAGCGCGAGCGAGTTCCCCGTGACCTCGAACGTCACGCGCGTCCGCTCGACGTCACCGAGTCCGTCGCGCGACGTCAGCGCGGGATCCAGTCGCACGAGGATGCGGTCGATGCGCTGGGCGCGCGCGTCGATCGACAGGTCGACGACGGTCTCGACCACGTCGAGGGCTTCCAGATAACGTTCGATCTCCGGCTGGCGCGTCGGCGAGAGCGCCGGCATGCCGAGCCCCGGATCGAGCTGCAGGTTCGAACGGTTGGCGCGCGTCAGAAGGTCCTCGCGGACGCGCGACAGCGCGCGCAGGTACTGCGTGTTCGCGGCGCCCTGGCTCGGGTCGAGGACGAACTCCGGGCGCGCTTCGAAACGCGTCGCCGCAACGAGCTCGCCGACCGCCGCGCGCAGGTCGTCGTTCTCCTGCTGCGCGTCGGCGAGGTCGCTCGCGGTGAACATCGCCTGGCGCAGATCACTCTGGCGCTGCGCGATCGAGCGGCGCTTGCTGCGGATGTCGCTGTCGTAGAACGAGCCGACGACCATGTACCCGATCAGGAAGACGACCGCGCCGCCGGCAACACCCGACACGAAGCGCTTGTTCTCCTGCCAATAATCGTTGAGGTCCATTAGCCGTTCCCTTCCGCAGCGTCGTCTTGGTCGTCGGCCGGCGCCGGGGCTCCGAGCATCGAGAGGTCGAGCGTGAAGTCGGTCTCGCCCATGCGGTCCTTGACGCGCGCTGCGGGCAGGTCCTGCTTCAGCCCACCGACGAACTCGCCCCACAGCAGCGTCGGCGAGTCGGTCCCCTCGCGCGCGCGGCCGCGCAGGCGCAGCAGCGGACGCTCCTCCTCGCGCTCGACACCGAGCTCGGGATCGAAGCCGTACGCGACCGACATCGTCTCGAGCCAGAAGTCCTCAGGCAGCCGGCGCTCGAGCACGTCGAGCGCGCGCACCGTCTCCTCACCCGCGCCCTTGAGCGCGAACAGCTCGTCGGCGAGCAGCGTGAGCTGCGCGTTCTCCTCGAGCAGCGTCGCCGCGCGCCGGTGTTGGGAGTCCTTGCGACGGAACTGCGCTTCGAGCGAGGCGGCCTCGCTCGCCAGCTCGCCGAGCTCGCCGCGCATCTTCCAGCCGTAGACTCCGAGGAACGCGACGACGAGCACGGCCGCGGCGATCAGGAACGCGGTCCCGCTCATGAACTCGCGCTTCTTGCGCACGCTGTCCGGCAGGATCTCGATCGCGTACGCGTCGGGATCCGAGCCCGAGGTCGCGAGCCCGAGCGCGCAAACCGCCTCGAGCCGGTGCGCGTCGAGCAGCTCCGCGCTCTCCGCGTCGAGCTTGGACGTGTCGACCGCGATGCCGCCGACGAACGGGTCGAAGAGCTCGACACCTACACCCATCGCGTTCGACAGGTAAGCGGTCAGGCCCGGAAGCGCGGCGCCCCCACCGCAGAGCAGCACGCGGTCGAGCCGCAGACTCGTGAGCTTGACCTGGCTCTTCGCGAAGAGCACCGCCGACTGCAGGAGCGAGAGCACCTGGCCCGCCGACGCCGTCATCGCGCGCGCGGCCTTCTCCTGATTCGAGTCGGTGAACTTCGCGCTGAGGTCGAGCGTACCCTCGTCGATCTTGTACTGCTCGGCGCGCGCCTCGTCGACGCCGAAGCGCTCGGCGATCGATTGGTCGAACAGGCGCGAGCCGCCGCTGAGGTTGCGCGCGAACAGGAGGTCGGTGCCGCGGCACAGGACGACGTCGATGTTCTCGCGCCCGATGTTCGCGATCAGAACGGTGTCGTCCATGACGACGCCGTAGTGCAGGAACGCGTTGTACAGGCCGATGGCGTTCGGCGTGAACGCGTCGAGCGTTCCGCCGATCGACGCGAGTCCGGCGGCGTGCTCGGCGAGGAGCGACTCACGCGCCATGCACAGGACAACGACGTCCTCACCGTCGATCTCGGGGATCTCGGGCAGGACGTTGAAGTCGGATGCGACGCGCGCCTCGGACTGTCCGCCGACTTCGGCGGCCTCGAAGCGCATCAGCTTGCGCAGTTGCCAGTCGGGCAGGCGCGGAACGCGCGTGTAGCGCACGTTGACGTCGCGTCCCGTGATGCCGACGCGACACACCTTCGGCTTGAAGCCCGGCGCGAGCTCGCCCCACCCGCCGGCGAGCGTCCGCTGCGGGTTGTCGGCGACGAAGAAGTCCGAGACGACGAAGCTCGTCCCCTTCACTTCGCCGCGGAGCAGCTTGACGGTCGACGTGCCGACGTCGATTCCTGTTGCGGTTCTTGCCATGGGTTCAGTGGTCCTGCTGCGCCGCGATGGCCGCCTTGACGTGTTCGACGAGCGCCGGATTCTCTCGGGCGTCGAGCGCGTCGAGCACCGACTTCAGGCGCGCGACCGACCCGCCCGCGCGACCGCTCGACAACGCGCTGAGTTCGGCGTCGACCTGTGCGGTGAGTTCGTTCGCGGCGGCCTCGATCTCGCTGCCCGCGTACGTCTTGGCGACGCGCGCAGCGCTCGCACGGCAGTTGCGGTAGAGGTCGACGAGCTCGAAGAATCCGGCGCGCTCGATCTCCTGGCGCACGGCGCGGACGCGCTCGTGTCCCGCCTGCGTCAGACGCGCGCGCGCCTCCTCGGCTTCGGCGATCAGCGCGGCGTCGAACGGGAAACGATCGAGCAGCTCGGACCAGGCGTGGATCGAAGCGCCGAACTCGCCGCCCTTCTCCGCCGTGCGCGCGCGGCTCGCGATCTGGTTCGCCTCGTCGCGCTCCTCGCGGAACGAGAGCTGCACTTGCAATGTGCGGAGTCCGTCGAAGCCGATGCGGAAGCGCGCGCTCTCGGCGTGCATCACGCTCGACATCGGAACGGGCCGCTCGACGCCGAAACGAATCAGGTTCACGCCGCCCCCGGTGAGCAGATCGGTGGCGGCTTCGCGCTCGAACGTCGTCGCGTGCGCGAGGTAGCCATCGGGACCGATCGTCGAGAGCCACGGCGGGCTCGAGTCGTCCGGCGCGAGCGCGCGCCCGCCGCACGAGACGACGCGCAACGTGGCGCCGTCCGCCGGCCCCTGCACGCTGAGCTCGAAGCCGGTCGGCGTCGCCGCTCCGGTCCAGAACGCGGCCGACGCGCCGGTGAGCGACTCGTCGCTCCAACGCGAGAGCCCGAGACTGCTGAACAGCACGCGCCCGCTGCGCACGACGACGGCGGTCGAGCCCGGGTCGCCGAGGATGTGCAGCTCGTACTCCTGGAAGCGCGCCACGGGCCCGCCCGCCGCGGACTCGAGGACGACGCTGACATCGTCGAGCGACACGTCGCCCTCGGCGGCGTCCGCGTGGCCGGCGACGAGGACGCGACCCGTGTCGTAGCCCGGGAGCGTGTCGAAGACGAGCTCGACCTCCTCGAAGCCGGAGGTCGACGTCCGCGCCGGCGCCCATGCGCGGATCGGCGGCGCGGTGAATCCGCGCGACGGCGTGGACTGCGTGAGCTCGATGCCGACGCGTCCGTTGGCGCCACCCTCGACGTCGAGCGACGCGCGCAGGGCGAGCGCCTTGCCCTCGGGGACGCGGAACGGCGCCGAATGCGCGAGCGCCCACTCGTCGGTCGCGAGCAGGACGCCGAGCCCGGAGCGACCGCTCAGCGCGAAGCCGCCGTCGACGAAGAAGGCCTGGGGCCCGGCTTCGGCGTTGGTCCACGGTGCCGCATCGGGGTTCTCGAACGCCCCATCGTCGAGCACGTTGCCAGGAACCGCGACCGCGGCCGAGGGCTCGGTTCCGCCGTCGGCCTTGCGTCCGTCGAGCCAGACGAACGCGCCGCCGCCGGCCGCGGCCAGGACGACGATCCACGCGATCCACACCTTCGATCCGGAGCGCGACGCGGCCAAGCGTTCGGAGCTGACGCTCCCGAGCGTCGCGTCGGAAGGCGCGCCGGTCGGAGCCGGGGCGCTCGCGCGCATCGCCGCCGGTGCGGGCATCGGTTGGGCGGCGGGCGGCCGCGCGGCGGGGATCACGGCCGCGGGCATCGCGTCGTCGAGGACGAGCACTTCGCCCGTGTCCTCGAGCAGGACCTCGTCGTCCTCGTCGCCGCTCCCACCCGCGAAGCTCGCGTCCACGAACACCGCGTGGACGGAGCCGAACGCGATGCGGTCCCCGTGGGCGAGCTCGTGCCGCCCGATCTTCGCGCCGTTGACGCGCGTTCCGTTCGTGCTGCCCGCGTCGGAGACGAAGACGCGCTGGCCCTCCATCCGCAGCTCGGCGTGATGGCCGGAGACCGAGGCGTGCGACACCGCGATCGTGTTGTCGCCGCGGCGTCCGACGGTCGAAACGTCGGACGAGAGCGGCACTCGTTCGCCCTCGCGCGCTCCGGATTCGAAGCGCAGCGAGAAGCGCGGTTCCCGCGATTCCATCAAATTGGTGCCGGTGGCGGTTGGGGGGTGTCAGGCGATCGTTCGCGGCCGAGCGCGAGGGCAGGGCCGAAGCGCGAACCCGGCCGATCTCGACCCGGATCGGCATCGAGTTCGGGGCAACCTCGGGGGCAGGCGGGAGGCACGCTGCGTGCGTCCGTGGCTATCCCCGTGGAAGGTCCGAGTAACAGGTTTCGCGCCTCCGCGAACCCCTCCGAGCGGCCGCGACGGTGCGAAGAACGGGGATGGAGGCCGTCCCGCGGCCCCCGGTCCCGGGCCCCAGATCCTAGCGGCCGCGCGGCGTCAAGTCGCGTCCGACGGCCGGCGCTTCTCGCCCCCTCAGACGCCCGCGACCGCGGACCCGAGCTGCATGCGTTCGCGCAGGGACACGAAGCGCTCGTCGCCGGCGATGACGTGGTCGAGCAGCCGGATCCCGACCAGGGCGCCGACCTCGTGCAAGCGGGCGGTCACCTCGAGGTCCTCGGCGCTGGGCTCGGGGTCCCCGGACGGGTGGTTGTGGGCCACGATCACGGCGGCGGCGGCGCCCCGGATCGCCGGACGAAACACCTCCCGTGGGTGCACCAGGGACGTGGTCAGCGTGCCGACCGACACCCGCACCACGCGCTTCAGACGGTGCTTTCCGTCCAGGAGGAGCGCGACGAACTGCTCCTGCTCGATCCCGGCGAACTCGGGCCGCAGCAGGTCGAAGACGCGCCGCGCCGAGCGCAGGACCGGGCGCCGCGCGCGGGTCGCCCGCCCGGCGGCCGCGCGCGCCCCGAGCCGCACGGCCGCCTCGAGCCGCACCGCGGTGCGCGCATCGACCCCGAGCCGCTCCTCCCACTCCTCGGGCGTCGCGCCGAGGAGCTCGTCCAGGGTGTAGCGCGCGCAGAGTGCGGCCGATCGCCCCCGATCGCCTCCACAGAGGGCGTCGAGCGCCTCGGCCGGCCCCGCCGGCTCGTCGGCGAGGCGAACGGGGAACGGTTCGACCGGACGGCGCAGCTCGGATTCCATGCGTACTGGACGGCCCGCGCGCGGGACGGTTCGCGCGTCCACCGGAGCCGCGTTCGCCCCCGGCGGCCCAAGGGCGGGGCCGCGCCACATTCCTCCGAATCGAAGGGCCGGCCGTGGTCGAACCGGACCGATGCTCCTAAGTGGAGGCATGAACATGCCTCGTCCCGCGCTTGGGTGGCGTCCTTCCGACACTCCTCCGGTGCCTGACGCTTCCGATCCGCGGGCCACGGTCGTTCGTACCATCATGTTCTTGGCGATCTCCAAACCGATCCGAAGGCATTCGATTCCGACGGCCGGGCGCCTCGCCCGACCGGGTTTGTAGATCGCAGGCGCGTTCGCTCTCTCGCGCTCGAGCAGGCGACCTCACCGGGGGGTGGGGCCGCCTGCCTTCCGTTCGGGGCGAAGCGCGAAGCGCGCGACGTCGGGGGCGAGCGGCGGCACGGCGACGGAGCGGTCGGGCCCGTGGCCGCAGCCGCTTTGCGCTGCGCTTACACACGGCATGGGGCTTGCACGGGTTCGAGCGCACCCCGGTCCACGCCGCTGCCCTCCCCATCCGAGACGCCATGATCGCCACCGCCCCCTGGGCCGCCGCGCTGCTCCTCGCGCCCGCCCTGCTCTCGACGCCCGCCCACGCCCAGGACGCCCACACGCTCTTCGAGGTCCGCGGGGACGTGCTCGCCGCGGCCGCCGCTGGCGACGTCGATGCCGACGGGACGCCGGACTTCCTGGTCGGGCGCGCCTCCGGCCGCACCGAGGTTCGATCCGGGCGGACGGGCCAGGTGCTGCACGAGTCGCTCTTCTCGCAGCCCTCGTCGGGGCAACCCTTCTTCGGCGCCGCCGGCGACCTCGACCGCGACGGACACGCGGACTGGTTCGTCCGTTCGTTCGTCTACTCGGGACGCACGGGCGAGCTCCTGTTCCGCGCCCCCGGCGAGCTCCTCGTGCGCATCGGCGATGTCGACGGGAACGGCGTGCGCGAGCTCCTCGCCTCGCAACCCGACGCTTCGATCGTGCGCTGCGGAGGCGACCAGTTGACGATCGGCGTCGGCGCGAGCACGGGCAAGGCCTGGGTCCTCACCGGACCGCGCGGCGAGGTCCTCTACGAACTCGAGGATCGCGCGGGTTCGAAGTCGTTCGGCGGCGCGCTCGCCGCGCTCGGCGACCTGGACCACGACGGGGTCGATGACTTCGCCGTCCTCGACCAGACCCTGGGCTTCGGCAACGTGCGCCCTTGCGGCCTTGCGCGCACGACGGTGCACGCGTTCTCGTCGCGCACGGGCGAGCACCTGTGGCAGGTCACGACGAACGCGCTCGACGTGGCCGCGCTCGACGACCTGAACGGTGACGGCGCGGCCGAGATCGCCGTCGGCAACTACGGCGTCGACATCCTCTCCGGAGCGGACGGCACGCTGCTGACGACGTTCGCGGCCGGCGGAACGAACGCCCTCGACTTCGTCGGCGTCGAGCTCGACCGCGCGCCCGATCTGGACGGCGACGGCGTGCGCGAGCTGCTCGTCGCGGGCAACCAGCGCGCCACCTCCGGGCTGTTCGGATCGTCGTTCTCGACGGGCCCCGGATTCGTCGCGGTCCTCTCCCCCATGACCGGTGCGATCCTGTCGCGCGTCGAAGGCGACGACCTGTACGACGCCTTCGGCACGTGGATCGCGAGCCTCGGCGACGTCAACGGTGACGACGCGTTCGACTACGTCGCGTTCGCGACCTCGGGCACCGGCGACGACTACGTGCGCGTCGTTTCGACCGCGGCGTTGACGCTCGCGAGCGACGTGCACGACGTGTCGATCGCGAGCGGCGGCGTGCAACGGCTGACGATCGACGTGGGAGACTCGGCCGGCTCGAGCGTCGGGCTCCTGCTCGGTTCGCTGACCGGGACAGGGCCGGGCGTGTCGTTCGGCGGCGCGCGTTTGCCGCTCGTGCCGGACGCCTACTTCCGCTCGCTGCTCGTCGGAGAAGCCACGCTCCTGAACGCGTCACCCCACATCCAGCTCGACGCGAACGGCCGCGCCGTGCGCGACGTCGTCGTCCCCGCCGGTCTGCCGCTCACACTCGCGGGCCGCACCGTGTTCCACGCCTTCGTCCTCTTCGACCCGTCGGCACCGTTCGACCCGACCGTCGACCGCACGCCGCGCGCGCTCGTCGTGTCGCCCTTCGTCCCGCTGTCGCTCGTGCCCTGACGCGGCGTCAGTCGTCGAGCCGTTCGAGGACGAACTCGAGCGGCACGTTGGTCC
Organism: Planctomycetota bacterium; assembly: GCA_029259605.1. Classification (GTDB taxonomy): domain Bacteria; phylum Planctomycetota; class UBA1135; order UBA1135; genus OFTM281. The sequence continues at coordinate 9,134 of JAJDEV010000087.1, forward strand.
ACTCTTCGAACGTCACGTCGGGCGCGACGGACCGCGCGCAGTCCAGCACCATGCGGCGCAGCGCCTCGTCGCCGTAGTCGGTCGCGATGCGTTGGACGAGCAGGAGCGACTGCGCGTACGCGCGTCCGATCGCGTCCGCATCGTCCCAGGTGGCGAGCGAGCCCTGCAGGCGTTCGAGCCCGTAGCGCGTCGTGCCGAGCCGAGCCTTGGCGCGCTGTGTCGCTCGCGCGCGCGCGTCGCCGTCGCGTCGTTCGAGGAACTGCGCGAGCCCCTCGTTCAACCAACCGGGAACGGTCGGACCCGCGAGCGCGTGGACGAAGGCGTGCACGAGCTCGTGCGTCACGACGAGCTGCCAGCGCCCCTCCTCGGCGACGAGATCCTCGACCGGGATGCGGACGACGCCGTCGAACGCGCCTCCGGCCCAGTCGCCCAACCCGGTCAGGCGTCCGAAGTCCGAGCGGCGATAGAGCACGACGCGGATGCGCTCGGACTTCTTCTCGCGCACGGGATCCGCAGCGAACCAGGCGCGCAGGGCGTCGTACTCGTGCTCGAGATGATCGAGGACGCGCTGCGAGTGGTGCAGGATGTCCTCGCGGTCCGTGTCGTAGGAGAGCTCGAACAGGTCGGACCCTTCCGTCCAGTGGTTGGACTCGACGTCGCGCTCGTCCTCCCAACGCGCGCGCAGTTCGCGCAGCGCGTCGCTGTCGTCGCGAGTCGCGAGGAGCGGCAGCGCGCGGTCGAACGTCTCGAGCGCAAGGTCGAGTTCGCGCTCGTCGTACTGACGGCGCGCGAGCCGCATCAACGCCTCGCCAAGGTTGCCGCGGTAGATGTCGTTCGATGGCTGCGCGCCGACGCATTCGGCGAACGCAGCCACGGCCGCCTCGAGCTGTCCGTCTCCGAGCAGGATCGCCGCGTCGTTGTTGCGCTTCGCCCAGCGCGCCGCTGCGCTCGCGCGCGGCGCCCGATCGTCGGCCACGGCCGCGAGCGGTGGGAGCGCCGGAACGCGCCCGATCGACACCGGCTCGAGTGCGTCGACTTCGTCCGCGGCGAGGAGCGCGACGTCGTCGGGTTCCGCGCGCAGCGCGAAGTACGCGCCGACGCCGCACGCGGCGGTGGCGAGGAGCAGGGTCGAAAGGAGCGTGCGCATGGGATCGAGCGGCGCGGGTCATCGCTCGGACGCCGCCCCCTCGATTCTCTTCCCCGCGCCGCAAAGCGCGAGTGAATTCGCCGCGGTCAGCGCGGCACGGAGAAGTCGAGGTCGTCGCGCCCGTCCAGCTGCGTGCGCACGTCGGCGATCAGCTCGGACCAACTCTGGTAGCGGTCGGCCGCATCCTTCGCGACCATCTTCTCGATGAAGTAGTGCAGGTGTGGCGAGAAGCCGCGCCCCTTCAGTTCGGGCGACGAGAGCGACTCCATCACCTGCATGCGCAGCACTTCGCGATCGTCCGAACTCTCGAACGGCAGGCGTCCCAGAACCAGATGGAACAGCGAGATGCCGAGGCTGTAGATGTCCGAGCGAATGTCCGCCGCAGCGCCGCCGCGCGCCTGCTCGGGTGACAGGTACGCCACCGTGCCGGTCGCGGATTCGTCGGAGGTTGCCTCGCCGGCGGAGGCCGCGAAGCCGAGGTCGATCAGGACCACACGCCCCTTCTTCGACAGCATGATGTTGCCCGGCTTGATGTCGCGATGCACGACGCCCTGCTCCTGCAGGTAGCGCAGCGCCTCCGCGACCTCGAGCACGATGCGCAGCGCGTCGTTCTCGGCCAGCGGCTCGCCGCGATCGAGGCGCTCGAGCAGCGTTTCGCCCTCGATGTACTCGAGGCGCGTGAAGTACACGTCCGAGCAACGCGCGACGCCGTGGCAGCGAACGAGCCCGGGATGCGCGAGCTTTTCGAGCAAGCGCGCCTCCGCGATGAACGCCTTGCGCGTCGCGGCGTTGCGTGTCGCCTCGGGCTTGAGCACCTTCAGCGCCAGGACCCGGTTCGTCTTCTTCTCGCGCGCGACGAACACGTCCGCGGTGCCGCCCGTCCCCACGCATTCGCGCACGGTCATGCCCGGGATCTCCGGGATCTGCCCACCGCGCGTGCGGCGCAGCTTCGCGACCTCGTCGGCGCTCCAGCCCATCTCGTCTTCGAGCAACGCGTCGAGCGCTTCGCCACGCCGAATTTCGTCGAGCATGGCCTGCGCCTGGGCGCGGTTCAGGTGTCCGCGGTGGACGAGGCAGGCGAGGAACTCGGCGTCTTGCATGGTGGGTTCGATCGATCGCGGCTCACGGGTGGGCGCTGGGGCGCGAACATTCCAGCCCGGAATCGCCTCTCGCTTCAAGATCGCTTCGACCGGGACCCGACAACGAGGGAGTTCGAGCGTGCTCCCCGGCGCGCTCGACGTCCCCCGACCCTCCCCCCGGGTCGCTCCCGTTTCACCGTTTCGGTCTTCGGACGCCGCACGTGGACACCCGTCAGGCCCACCACATCTACAAGTACTTCGAGCCCGCGGACCGTTTCGTACGGATCCGGGTCGCCGACGGCGGGCTCGAACGCATCGCCGAGCGCTGGGACGAGGCGACGGCCAAGGACGGCGGAGGGATGAGCGCGGCCGACTACCGGCGCAAGCTCGTCGGCCGCTACGTCGAGGACTTCGAGACGGACGTCGAAGACCTCACCCACGAGCTCTACCGCCTCGTCATCGACGTGAATCCCGAACTCGACCTCCGTCGGGTCAAGATCTCCGAGTCCCCCAGGGTGGCTCCCGGTCCTCGCCGGCAAGACGCCGCGCCCTCCTACCACAAACGACTGAAGCGACTCGCGCGCGGCTTGGAGGCACGCGTGGGTGACCGCATCGTCGGGCAGAGGGATGCGCTCCATGCCGTCGAACGTGCTGTCCGGAGAGCCGCCCTGGGGTGGGACCGACGCGGGCCGCGCGCCTCGTTGCTCCTCATCGGCCCGACGGGGACGGGCAAGACCGAGCTCGCGCGGACACTCGCCGACGAGCTGGGTGGCGCCGAGTCGTTGATCCGCGTCGACTGCACCGAGTTCGCCGAGGGACACGAGTACGCCAAGCTGATCGGCGCGCCGCCGGGCTACGTGGGACACGACGACGGCGGACTCCTGTCGCGCGGGCTCGAACGGACACCGCGCGCCGTGGTGCTGTTCGATGAGGTCGAAAAGGCGCACCCGCGGCTGCACGACCTCCTGCTCCAAATCCTCGACGACGGACACGTCACGGACGGACGCGGACAGCGCCTGGATCTGACGCAATGCTTCGTCGTGATGACCTCGAACACCGGCACGCGCGAGCTGGCGGACGCCACGGATCGCATGGGCTTCGCGGAGACCTCCATGAGCGCTGACGCTCGCGACGAGATCGTGCGCCGCGCGCTCGGCGAACGCTTTCGCCCGGAGTTCCTCGGGCGCATCGACGAGACGGTCGTCTTCGACGCGCTCGACCTCACGAACGCGGTGCGCATCGCGCGCACGCGTCTCGTCGACCTCGCCGCACAGGTGCGCCGCAGCCGCTGTCGCGTGCGCTTCTCGTCGGCGGTCGCGGGTTGGGTCGCGCGCGAGGGGCTCGCGAAGGGTGAAGGGGCGCGCGGAATCGTCCACGTCATCCGCCGTGAGGTCGAAGCACGGCTGGCGGAGCTCGCGATCGAGGCGTCGAACGCGCAGTGGATCGAGGTCAGCGTTCGGCGCGGAGCGCTGCGCTTCGCGCGCGCGCGCGCCTGACGGGTTCCCTGACGGGCCCCGCGCGGAATCGACGCGGCGCACGGGTCGACTCGCTGTATTCTTGCGGCGATGAAGTCGATCAAGCGCGTCCAACGCGCGCGGCTCGCCGCCGCCGCGCTCGCCTCCCTCCTCAGCACCGGCGCGTTCGCCCAGAACGCGACGGGCCCCAGCGTGCGGGACGCCGGGCGGACGCTGGCCGCGACGGGCGCCGGCGTGAACGTGTACACGGACGAGGTCGAGGAGCTCCTGCTGCTGCGATACGGCATGGCCGAGGACGGGCTCGCGATCCTCGAGATGCAGACCAAGATCGAACTGCTCGACGAGCTCGCATCGGACGCCGGGGTCTCGATCGGTGACGGCGAGGTCACGCGCTACTGGAACGACCTCGACCAGAAGGTGCGCGCATCGGGCGAGACGCGCGGGCTGAAGGCCGAGATCGAAGCGCGCGGGATGACGGTCGACGAGTTTCGCGACTACATCGAACGCCTCATCGTCCAGGAGAAACTCGCGCGCCGCGCACTCGGCATCGGAACAGACGAAGCGATCACGTTCGACCAGCAGGAGGTCTGGCTCGACCAGGAGATCGTGGAACGCGGCCTCGAGAAGGGCACGCCGCCGTTCGACGAGGGGTTCGTCGCGCGCTGCGGATCGGTGGTCATCGAACCGGCCGAGTTCGCGCACATGCTCCGCCGCGGCCTCACGCGCGAGCGCGTCGAGGAAGCCTGCTGGCACCTGCTGCTATTCAAGGGCATCAAGCAGCGCATGCCCGACATTTCCGCCGAGGCCATCGCGCGCGGAGTCGAGGAAGAGATCGAGCGCCGGCGCGCGGCGCACGCGCTCGAGTATCCCGCGATCTCCTACGAGCAACGCATCGGCGCGATCGGGCGGACGATCGACTCGCTGCGCATCGACCCCTCGGTCCACGTCGCCGTGCTGTCGCGCCTTTGGGTCGACCGACGCTACGGCGCGGACGGCCTGCGCGAGACGTTCGACGAGGAGCGCGACCTGTTCGAGGGACGCTTCGGCGCGTCGGCGCACACGCTCATGCTCTTCAAGGTCGCGGGGCGCTTCGTGAACGAGCTGAACAAGCGCACGTTCGAGACCGCCGAGCGCGAGCTCGAAACCCTGCGCCGGCGCATCGGCTCGATCGACGACTTCAAGGCGCTCGCCATGCAGTTCTCCGAGGAGCCCTCGACGCGCGAGAACGGCGGCGAGCTCGGTTGGATCCATCGCAACGACGGGCGCATCCCGCGCGAGGTGCGCGAGGCGGTCTTCGACTTCGTGGACGCGGGTCGCACGCTCGCGACCGGGGGCCAGGCGCTCGACTCCGTGCGACTCGACACGGGCTGCGCGCTGCTGTGGATCGCGGGCATCCGCCCGAGCCCGCCGTGGGAGACCATGGCCGAGCACGTGCACGAGGAGCTCCGCCGACGCTTCATCGTCGACGTCATGCCGACGGGCGCGATGAAGATCCTGCTGTACGAAAACGCGAACGCCACCGGCGGATCAGGCACGCGCGGATCGGGTACGGGAGGGTCGGGCCGATGATGATCGGTGAAGTCGTCGGCAGCGTCGTCGCGTCGCGCAAGGACGAGCAGCTGGAGCAGATGAAGCTGCTCGTCGTGCGCGTCCGCACCCACACGAACGAGGACACCGACGCGTACGTCGTCGCCGTCGACTCGGTGCAGGCCGGCCCGGGTGACGTGGTGCTCTATGCCACGGGATCGAGCGCGCGCCAGACCGAGCTCACGAACGGCAAGCCGTGCGACGCGGTGATCATGGCGATCGTCGACTCGTGGGACATCGACGGCACGAACGTCTACGAAAAGTGGAAGTGACATGTACCTCGGGCGTGTGATCGGCCGCGTCGTCGCGACGCAGCGCTACCCCGGGCTGGAGGGCGTCGCGCTCCAATGGGTGCAGCCACTCGACGAGCGCGGTGCGGCCCAGGGCGCGCCGCTCGTCGCCTGCGCGCCGAGCGAGAACGGCGCCGCGGGACCGGGCGACCTCGTGCACTTCGTCGACGGCCGCGAGGGCGCGCTCGCCTGCCCACAGACGTTCGTCCCCGTGGACGCCGCGATCCTGGGCGTGGTCGAGGAAGCGGTCGTCCGCGGCGCGCGCATCGGAGACGACTGATGTTCCTCGCCGACGTCATCGGGACGGTCGTGTCCCCCATCCAGCACCCCGTCCTCGACGGCGAGCGCATGCTCATCGTGCGACCGCTGACGCCGGACGGGCGCGCGACCGGTCGCACGCGCATCGCGATCGATCGCAGCCAGGCCGGCGAGGGCGATCGCGTGCTGGTGGTCGACGAGGGCAACGCGGGACGCCAACTGCTCGACGCCCCCGACGGTCCGGTCAAGACGGTCGTCGTCGGCGTCGTCGACTACATCGAACTGGACGGCCGGCTCGCCTTCGATTCCCGGAACTCGACCGGGGCCGAGTAGACTGCGCGCATGCGAGATCCCGCGAGTTGGTCGGAGGAAGAGGCGCGTACGCGACAGGCGCTCTGTCGCATCGGCGCGCTCTGCTATCAGAAGGGCCACATCGCCGGCGCCGACGGCAACCTCTCCGCGCGCCTCGAGGACGGGACGATCCTCATCACGCCCGCCGGCGCGATGAAGGGCTTTCTCGAGCCGGGGCACATCGCGCACATCGACGCGAACGGTCGCGTGGTCGACGACGGCCCGAGCGCGTCCACCGAGACCGGCATCCACCTGGTGTCGTACCGCGAGCGCCCCGACATGCGCGCGGTCGTCCATGCGCATCCCCCGCACGCGGTGGCGCTGTCGATCGCCGGGATCGATCAGATGCTGCCGATGATCCCCGAGATCATCGTGACGATCGGCGGCACGCCGACCACGCCGTTCGCGACGCCGGGCACCGACGAGCTGCCCGAGTCGATCCGCAGCACGGTGCGTTGCTCGGACACGCTGATCATGAAAAACCACGGAGCGGTGACGCTCGGCGCGAACCTGATGGACGCGTTCAAGAAGCTCGACATGATCGAGCACACGGCGAAGATCCTGTGGCTGGCGTACTCGGTGAAGGGCGGCGTGGAGCCGCTTCCGCCCGAGGCCGTCGAGAAGCTGCTCGCGACGCGGCGCAATCTCGGGATCGGAACCACCAATACGTTGGAGAATCGCTGCGGGATGGAGTGAGGCGGCGCGCCGCCCGTTCCCGCGCCCGAGGGCCTGTACCGGCCGTCGGGGCGTCGTTCCGCATGTTTCTTCCACCCACCGCTCGCCGCCGCGACCGAGCTGTCAAACAGTCGAGCGGCGCGGATTGCATCCGCGCGCGCCCGGCGCGACCATGAACAGAACCGCTCGAACCGAGGCAAGCGCCATTCGGCCGGTCTCACGAGAACCATGAAGCCCCTGCAAAACCAGCACGTGCTCACCGTGCGGCGCGAGGCGACGTTCCGCCTCTGGCTCCTGAACCTCGTGTTCGCGGTCGTGCTCGGCGCGAACTACCTCTGGCACGTGCCGGACGTCGAGGGCATCAAGATGTGGCTCTTCGCGCTGCCGGCCCTCGTGTCCTCGGCCATGATGCTGACGATCGTGCCGTGGGCCGTGTTCTGGTTCGCGTCGCGCTTCGTCTCGAGCACGCGCACGCTCGGCTGGTTGCAGTGCGCGTTCTGGACCTGCTTCCAGGTCGCGCTGTTCGCGGACACGCGCGTCTTCAACATGTTCGGGTACCACTTCAACTCGCAGGTGTTGAACCTCATGTTCGTGCGCGGCTCCGAGGACGCGATCCACCTCGGCTGGCAGGTGTACACGTCGATCGGCGTCGGGCTCGCGACCGTGATCGGGTTCCAGCTCTGGAACTGGCGGCGTGCCGTGCGCCGCGCCGAGCTGCTGCGCGTCGCCGGCGACAAGCCGGTGCTCGCGCGCCCGTGGATCGTCTGGGGCCTCGTGCTCCTGCCCGCGGTCTTCCTCGAGAAGTCGATCTACGCCCAGGCCGAGCTCACTCGCGATCGCCAGATCACGCACCTCGCGCGCATCTTCCCGCTTTACGCGCGCCTCCCGGTCGAGGACCTCGCCAGCCAGTTCGGCGTCGACGTCGAGCGGCCACCGCAGATCGAGATCGAAGGCTTCGAGCTCGACTACCCGCACGCGCTCCCCGCGGTCGCGCCGGACGGCCCGCGTCCGAACGTCATCGTCTTGATGATCGACTGCCTGCGCGCGGATCGACTGACCTCCGAGTACACGCCGAACCTCACGCGCTTCGCCGCGTCGTCGCGCGTGTTCGAGGACCACGTGAGCGGCGGCAACTCCACGCGCTTCGGAATCTTCTCGATGATGTACGGGCTCTACGGCTCGTACTGGTTCTCGGTCCTGAACGACGAACGTTCGCCGGTGCTGATCGACACGCTCGACGAGCTCGGCTACGAGTTCGGCATCTTCGGCAGCGCGTCGATGGACTACCCCGAGATGCGCGCGACGGTCTGGTCCGGCATCGACGACGACGTGCACGACGACTTCGGCAAGGGCGAGCCCTGGCAGCGCGACGAGCTCGCCGCCGACGCGGTGATCGAATGGCTGGATTCGATCGAGGACGACGACGAGCCGTTCTTCGGCTTCATGCTCTTCGACTCGCCGCACCAGACCTACAGCTTCCCGCCCGACCAGACTCCGTTCACGCCCTACGCGCCCGAGCTCGACTACATGTCGATGACGCAGAACGAGGGGCCCGAGTCGGACATGCTCGAGGCGGTCGAGAACCGCTACAACAACGCGGTCTGGCACGTCGACACGGTCGCGGGTCGCGTCCTGACCGCGCTCGAGAAGTCACCGCGCTTCGCGAACACGGTCGTCGTGATCACGGGCGACCACGGCGAAGAGTTCCGCGAGTGCGGCTTCTTCGGCCACACGAGCGCGTTCACTCCCGAGCAGGTCCGCGTCCCGTTCGTGATGCGCGGCCCGGGCATCGAGCCCGGCTCCGAAACGCGTCCGACCTCGCACCTCGACTTCGCCCCCACGGTGCTCGAGATGCTCGGCGCGAACCCGGCCGGACGCGAGAGCTGGTCCCTGGGCGAGAACATGTTCTCGCCTCCGACCGATCGTCGGCGCGTCGTGAGCGCCTGGAACGAACTGGGCGTGTGGACCCCCGAGGGCATCCTGCGCGTCCCGCTCTCGCTGTTCGAGTTCAACGTGCAGCTGTTCGACTATCGGTGGCAGCTGGTGCTCGACGATCGTCAGGCGCTCGAGAACGAAGCGGAGACGTTGGAGCGGCTTGGCGCGGAGTGCAGCCGGTTCTTGGGGCAGTAGGAGGCGTGTGGCGGAGTCCCCGGGGCCGGGGACCTGTTGACGGTCTCTTTTCGCCTCGCACAGCTCGCTTCGCTCGCTCTGCTCGCCGAGGCGGATCGATGGGACGGGGACTTGTTGACGGTCTTCTTTCGCCTCGCACAGCTCGCTTCGCTCGCTCTGCTCGCCGAGGCGGATCAATGGGACGGGGACTTGTTCACGTTCTCGATCGATTCACGCGCAGCGCTTCGCGCTGCTGCGGCACAGGCTCGCTTCGCTCGCGTGCCGCGTTGCGCAACGGAACAGGGGTTTACACGGCAATCGCGACGGTTTCCGGAACGGACGATGGGACGTCCGGGGACTTGTCGCCGGAGTGCGGCCGGGTGATTGCGCGCGTCAGGCGGTGCACCGGCGGCTCGCAATACGCGAGCGAAGCGAGCCTGTGTCGCGGCGGCGCGTTCGTACCCGCCGTCAAGCGGGTCAAGGGGCGGGGACTTGTTGGCGGTCTCTTTTCGCCTCGCACAGCTCGCTTCGCTCGCTCTGCTCGTCGAGGCGTATCAGCGGGACGGGGACTTGTTGACGTTCTCGATCGATTCACGCGCAGCGCTTCGCGCTGCTGCAGCACAGGCTCGCTTCGCTCGCGTGCTGCGTTACGCAACGGAACAGGGGTTTGCACGGCAGTCGCGACGGTTTCCGGAACGGACGATGGGACGTCCGGGGGCTTTTCGCCCGCGTGCGGCCGGCTGATTGCGCGCGTCCAACGGTGCACCGGCGGCTCGCAATACGCGAGCGAAGCGAGTCTGTATCGCAGCGGCGCGTTCGTACCGCGCGTTAGATGGTGGTGACGTATTCGAGTCCCCGAATCGGACGTTGGGTGCGCGCTCCGTTCGCGTCGGGCGTGACTCGTGCGCCGTTCGCTGGTCGGTGATGCGGCCGGCGGCGAGGCTCTGGGGCGACGTCGAAGCGGCGCTTCCGCACTCGGCGGGGCGTGCGCGAACCGGTCACGCGCGGGCGCGTCGGGGCTGCGCTAGCTCGGCGGCGCGAAGAGGAATCTGCGTGCGCTCCAGGTTGCTAGGAGCAGCAGGAACAGCGCGAGGTTGATCGGGTCGAGCACCGTGACGCGCAGCGTGAAGTGCCAGACCTGGTGCCGTAGCCATTTCTTGGTGAGCCCGATCATCTCGAGCCGCGCTTCCCAACGACCGGCGAAGCGCAGGAGTCGGCGCGCACCGCCGATCGTCCAAAGCGCACCGAGCGCCATCGTGATCGCGCGAACGTAGTCGTACGGTTCGGGAAGCATGTCACGCAGCGGCGGAATGCGTCGCCCAATACAGCGCGAGGTAGAGCAGCGACGCGACGACGAGCACGAGCAAGGACATGCGCACCTCGCGCTTCTTCACCTGGATCCCGTGCTCGATCGCTTCCTTGATCCGATCGGACTCGGCGTGGAGCGCGGCACGCATCGCCTGGACGGCGCGCTCCTGCAGGTCGTCGGCCGAATCCTTGTACGCCGAGCCGACGGCGCGTCGGGCACGCTCCTCGATGTCATCCGCGCGCGTCTCGTAGAGCTTGGTGACGACGACCTTCGCGCGGTGGCCGAACCACGTCTTCAGGCGGCCGGACTTCACCTTGTCGCGCTGCGCCTCGCCGCCCGTCGGCAGCACACCCTCGTCGCATTCGATCGCGTCCGTATCCGGTGCGTCGTCCGCTCGCGGCTGCGCGACTTCGGGTTCGTCGGAATCGGTCGGTGCCATCGTCCCCTATGCTCCCGTACCGACCGGCGAGACGAAACCCTCGGGTTTGATGGAGACCACCGAGCAGTCGATCCTCTCGAGCATCCGTTCGGCCGTGCTGCCCATCAGGAGGCCGGCGACGCCCTTGCGGGAGAGCGAACCCATCACGACGAGGTCGGCTCCGACCTCGGCCACGACGCGCCGAATCAGGCGCGAGGGGGAATCGCGAGCGACGTGCAGCACGGGCTCCCCGGCGAACTCGAGAGCAGCGAGGCTCGCGCGAACCCGCTGCTCGGTGGTCGCCTGCAGCTCCGCCAGCCCGGCTTGAATCGCGGACGAGCTCTCCTTCGAGAGCTGGAGCTCCATGGGTGTCTGCCACGCGTGCACGACGTGCAGCGCGCACGCGTGCGCCACGGCGAACGACGCGGCGAGCTCGACCGCCGTATCGCCGACGGGCGTGAGGTCGGTTGCGGCGAGGATCGCGCGCTTCGCGACCTCCGACTCGGGTTTCACGACCCACACCGGCGCGGGACACTTGCGCATCAGCTTGCGCGCGTTCGACCCGAACGGCCGCCCGACCCCGGGCTGCTGCCCGACGACGACGAAGTCACTGTCCCCCGCCTGCACGCGCCGGATCAACTCGACCCACGCGCGCCCGGTGACCAGAACGAGCTCCGCGGCCACACCGTCCGAAGTGTGCGAGGCAGCAAACTCCTCGAGCGCGCGCGACGCCTCGGGTCCGACGCCGGGACGGATCACGTCTCCGTCCGCGTAGATGTCCGCCCAGGTCGAGTGCAGCAACGTCAACGCCGCGCCCGTCTCCCGCGCGAGCCAAGCAGCACTGCGGGCCGCGACACGACTCGACTCCGCAACGTGCCCGTCGAGCGTGAGCTCGACCCCAACGACAATGTTCTCGAAGCGTCTCATTCCGAAGACCCAGCGCCCACCACGGCGGAACGCCAGCGTGGAATTCTAGCGCTTGCGCGCCATGTCCGCACGGCGCGCCGCGAAGCGCCGCACATCAAGCCGCGCGCCCGCGGCCCGCAACACGCGAGCGCAGCGAGCCTGTGTTGCAGCGGCGCGCC
>JAJDEV010000088.1 GCA_029259605.1 Planctomycetota bacterium
GAGGATGTTCGACGGCTTGAGGTCGCGGTGGATGACGGCGTGCGCGTGCGCGTACTGCACCGCCTCGCACACGGTGCGGAACAGTTCGAGCCGCCCCTCGATCGACGTGTCCCGCGCGCGGCAGTACTCGGTCAGCGGCACGCCCTCGACGTACTCCATCGCGAACCACGGCGTCCCGTCCGCGAGCGTGCCCGCGTCGTGGAGCTGCGCGATCGACGCGTGCGTGAGCTGCGCGAGCGTGCGCTGCTCGGTGACGAAGCGCTCGCGGCGCGCGGGCGACAGCCACGCGTCGCGCAGGATCTTGACCGCGGCCAGGCTGCCGAGGTCCGTGCGCTCGGCCAGGTAGACGATGCCCATGCCGCCCTCGCCGAGCACGCGCAGCGCGTGGTACGGCCCGAAGTCGAAGGCGGGCAGCGGGTCGCGCGCGGTCTCGAGCAGGTCGCCGGCCACGCGCGCGACGTCCTCGTCGAGCGGCGATCCCGCGCGCTCGTCCTCGGCGAGCAGCGCGAGCACCTCGTCGACGAGCGCGCCGTCGCCGCCCGCCTCCGCGCGCAGGTGCGCCTCGCGCGCGGCGGACGGAAGCTCTGCGGCGGCGAGGAACAGCGACTGCATCCGCTCCCAACGCTCGGCGTCCATCGCGTCAGCGCGCGCGCCGCAGCTCGCGCGAGAGCCAGGCGCGAGCGAGTCTCCAGTCGCGCAGGATGGTCGCCTCGGAGACGCCGAGCAGCTCGGCGGATTCCCTCACGTCGAAGCCGCCGAAGAAGCGGTACTCGACGACGGCCGCCTGGCGCGCGTTCATCGTCGCGAGCTCGCCGAGCGCCGTGTCGATCGCGAGCAGCTCGTCCGAGCGCCCCTCGGTGTGCAGCTCGTCGTCGAACACGATCGGCGCGACGCCGTCGCCGCGCTTGCCCGCCCCGCGCCGCCGCGCGGCCTCGACGAGCACTTGGCGCATCGCGCGCGCCGCGATGCGCTTGAAGTGCAGCGGCGACTGCGCGCGCGCCGGCGGCGACTGCGCGAGCTTGAGCCAGGCCTCGTTGACGAGCGCGGTCGGATTGATCGTCCCGTGCGCGTCGTGCCGGCGCACGCTCGCGGCGAGCCGGCGCAGCTCCTCGTACGTCAGGCTGAAGAGCGCGTCGACCCCGTCCCGATCCCCGTGCGCCGCATCGATGTCGTCGGAGGTCGAACGGGGTTCCATCGCGGCTCGAACCTAGCACCGCCGGCGCGGAACGCGCAATGGGGCGCGCGGAGCGCGAGGCCGTCCGATTCTCGCGTGAATCGGATGACGTTTCTCATCGGCCCTCGGCGCAAGGCAAGGACGAGCGGGGGCGCGTGCCTCCGCCGTCCCCGAACGCCGTACCCAGGCTCTCCCATGCAGATCGAACGCAGCCCGTTCCTCAAACTGGACCGTCAAATGGTGCTCGGCTACTTCAAGGCCGCGGGCTCACACGACCCCGACGTGCTGCACTCGCACAAGACGTCGCTCGTCACCCTCGGCCGCTTCCCGAAGTTGGTCGGCATCTACCTCACCGTCATGGGCGCCTTCCTGACGGTCACGATCATCGGCGCCTTCCTCGGCATCCCCATGATCCTCCTCGGCATCTGGATGTGGCGCCGCGGCAACCGGAACCTGCTCACGATCGAGGAAGGCTTCGCCGAGTTCGGCGGCGTCGCCCCGGCGAGCGGCGCGGTCGCGACCTGAGCGACTCGCCGCATCGCGATCGAAGTGGCGCGCCCGCCAGGACTCGAACCTGGGACCCTCGGATTAGAAATCCGATGCTCTATCCAGCTGAGCTACGGGCGCGTCGTGGGGCTCTCTGGTGCGGGAGTGGTCGGGGAGATGGGACTCGAACCCACGGCTCGTAGCTCCCAAAGCTACGCCTCTACCAACTGAGGTACTCCCCGAGAGAAGTGACGGACGAATCTACTCCGGCGCTTCGTGGCAGCCTATCCTGCGCTCCCGATTCCGGGCATGCGGCCCGAATCCGAACAACCCGGTGGTGGGCGGCGTCATGAAGGTCTTGGTCGTAGGTGGTGGAGGGCGCGAGCACGCGCTCGCGTGGAAGATCGCGGCGTCTCCCGAGGTGAACGAGGTGCTCTGTGCGCCGGGAAACGCCGGGACCGCGCGCATCGGGCGCAACTTCGACGTGGCGGCGACGGATCTCGACGGGCTCGTCGCGCTCGCCAAGTCCGAGGGCGTGCAGTTGGTCGTCATCGGTCCCGAGGACCCGCTCTGCGCCGGTCTCGCGGATCGACTGCGCGCCGAGGGCATCCTGGTCTTCGGACCGGGGGCGGACGGCGCGCGGCTCGAGGGATCGAAGGTTTTCTCGAAGGAGTTCCTCGACCGCTACCGCATTCCGACCGGCGAGTGGCGTCGCTTCGATCGCGCCGGCGCGGCGAAGGGGTACGTCGAGTCGCTCACGACCTGGCCGCAGGTCGTCAAGGCGAACGGGCTCGCGGCGGGCAAGGGCGTGTTCGTGTGCGAGGACGCGAAGGAAGCGTGCGCGACCATCGACGCGATCATGGAGGAGAAGCGCTTCGGCGCGGCCGGCACCGAGGTCGTGATCGAAGAGTTCCTGCACGGGCGCGAGCTCTCCGTGCACGTCGTCACCGACGGGTCGACGCTGCTCTTGCTCGAGGCGGTGCAAGACTACAAGCAGATCGGCGAAGGCGACGTCGGACCGAACACCGGCGGCATGGGGATCTACTCGCCCGTGCCGTTCGTCACGCAGCGGTTGATGCGGCAGATCGAGCAGCGCGTGTTGCTCCCCACGATCGACGCGCTGCGCAAGGAGGGCATCGACTACCGCGGCGTGCTCTTCGCCGGACTGATGATCACCGAGGCCGGTCCGCGCGTGCTCGAGTACAACTGCCGCTTCGGCGATCCGGAGACGCAGGCGATGATGCGGCGCATGACGTCGGACTTCGTTCCGTACCTGGTGGCCGCGGCATCCGGGACGCTCGAGTCGATGGACCCGGTCACGTGGGATACGCGCAGCTGCGTGGGCGTCGTCGGCGCGGCCGAGGGCTATCCCGGCCCCTACGAAAAAGGCCACATGATCGCCGGAGTCGACGAGGCCGCGGAGCTCGACGACGTCGTCGTCTTCCACGCGGGCACGCGGCTCGACGGGACGCAGACGTTGACCGCCGGCGGGCGCGTGCTCTGCGCCACCGCGTTGGGCTCGAACCTCGACGCCGCGCGGGGCAACGCGTACGCCGCGTACGACCGCATCCAGTGGGCCGGCAAGTACTGCCGGCGCGACATCGGCCTGGCGCGCCGCGAGCGCGTTCTCGTCGAGGCGGACGACAACGGCGAGGCCTAGCCCGGATCATTCATGAGCATGCACGCCAAAAGCTGCAATCGACCGGCTACGCCGGTCTCTCGGCCCCTGCCGGCACTTTGCGAACGTCGGCGTCCTCGACGGCCTGACAAGGTCGCCTCCGGGGCCAACGCCCGCAAAGCACCGGCAGGAACCGAGTTGCAGCTACTGCCGCACATCCTCATGAAGAACCCGGGCTAGCAGGCTGTGGCGATGCCGTTCCGCGCGCCGCGTGCCGTCCTTGCCTTCCTGCTTTGCGTCGGCGCGTCGTCGTGCGTCGGTTGGCGCACGGACGACTTCGATCGCGCTCCGCTCGCGCCGCTCGTCGAGACGCGCGAGCTGACGTACGACCTCGTTCTCACCGACGCCAGCGGCCGGACGGTCACGCAGCGCGACGGCGATGGGGGACCGTGGTCGATCGACGAGTGGGCGGGCATCGAGCGCGTGCTCTCCGAGTTCGGCGCGGGCGTCGAGCGCGCTGCCGTGACACTGGATCGCGTGCACATCGAAGTGCGCATCGTCTACGGCGACGAACAGTGGCGGTGGCTCTCGTTTCTCTCGGGCATCACGCTGACGGTGATCCCGTCGTGGGGTCGCACGCGCACCGTGCTGCTCGCGCGCATCACCGTGCCGGGCGAGCGGCCCGTCGAGTACCACGCCGAGGGCGGCGTGTTCGGTTGGTTCTGGCTGCCGCTCGTGGTTGCCGTGCCGTTCGCGAATCCCGCCGTGGTCGAGATGCACGTTCCGTTCGACCTCCTGCGCGATGTCCTGCGCCAGGCGGTCGAGGACGGCGTGCTGCGTTGACACGGCTCTCGGTCGTCGTGCCGGCGCTCGACGAACGCGAGCACTTGCCGCGTCTGCTGGACTCGCTCGAGCGCGCGGACGAGTCGCCGGACGAAGTGCTCGTCGTCGACGGCGGCAGCACGGACGGCACGCCGGGAGTCGCCGCGGGGCGGGCGGGCGTGCGCACGCTCGCGAGCGAGCGCGGCCGCGGCGCGCAGCTCGCCGCGGGCGCGCTCGAGGCGACGGGTGAGCTGCTCTTGTTCCTGCATGCGGACGCGCGCGTCGAGCCGCATGCGCTCGCCGCGTTGCGGGCCGCGTTCGAGGCCGACGACACGCTCGACGCCGCCGGGATGCTCCAGCGCATCGAGCACGGCGCGCGCGTCTATCGCTGGATCGAGCGCGCCGCGAACGCGCGCGTGCGCCGCGGCCTCGTTTACGGCGACTCGGGGCTCTGCGTGCGCCGACGCGCCTACGACGCCGCCGGTGGTTTCCGATCGCTCGCGTTGTTCGAGGACGTCGACCTCTCGCGTCGCCTGCGACGCCGTGGACGCGTGCGCCTGGTCGCGGGCGCCGGGGTCGTCGTCTCGCCGCGGCGCTGGGAACGCGAGGGCGTCGTGCGTCGCACGGCGTGGAACCGGGTTCTCACGCTCGCGTTCCTGGCGGGCGTCGATCCGCAGCGCCTCGCGCGTTACTATCGTGCGGAACCGGCCGCGCCTTCCCTTCCCGAGAACGCAGACCCGTCGTCGTGAACCAAGCCAAGATCCAAGAGGCGTTCGAGAGCTTTCTGCGCGAGCGCGGGCTGAAGCTCACCCCGCAGCGGATGCGCATCTTCGAGCGCGTGTTCGCGACGCACGAGCACTTCTCGGCCGAGCAACTGTTCGGCTGGATGCGCGAAGAGCCGGGCGACAAGGTCTCGCGCGCGACCGTCTACCGGACGATCGGGTTGCTCGCCGAGGGCCGGTTCCTGGAGTCGCTCGACACGGGCAACGGCGAGCTCCTGTACGAGCACGTGCTCGGGCATCGCCACCACGATCACCTCGTGTGCGAGGACTGCGGCCGCATCGAGGAGTTCTACGACGAGGACATCGAGCGCATCCAGACCCAGGTGGCGAAGAGCAAGGGCTTCGTGTTGCGCCACCACAGCATGCGGCTCTTCGGCACGTGTCCGACGTGCACCAAGAAGCGCGAGCGGGCGGCGAAGGGCGGGGCGAAGTCGTCCGCCGGGGCGGGCGGTTGAATCGCTTGCGGTCGGGCCGCCGCGGCCCGCGCTCGACGTTCGCGCTCTGGCTCGTGATCGGCTGCGCGGCGGCGCTCGTCGCGTGCGGTGACGCGAACCCTCCGCAATGGATCCACCTCGCGCGCGGTGCGGACGCGACCGCGCCGACGGCCGAGGGCGAGGCCGGCGAGACGCGCGCGACCCAGGTGCTCGCGCGCTCCGACTGGACGCGCGCGAGCGCGGCGGGCGCGCCGGTGTCCGTGTGGGAAGCGCGGCAGCGACCGATCGCGATCGGGCGACCGGAGGCGGGGCGCGGCGCCTACGAACTCGACGCGTACGCGTTCGATTCCGACACGCTGAACTTCGGCGCCGAGGCCGGGCGCTTCACCGTGACCGCCGGCGTCGTGCGGCTCGCGCTCGAAGCGGACGAGGAGCCGCGCGCCGAGCTGACGCTCTCGGTGTGCGCGACGCACCAGGTGCGCGCCGGCGAGCGCTCGATCGTGTCGGGCCGGCGCATCGGCGGCGAGGGCTTCTCGGTCCGACCGGGCGCGTCGCGCGAAGTGCGCTGCGACGTGCCGCCGCACAGCGCGCTGCGCTTCGCGACGAGCAAGGAATCGGCGCTGCTGCTCGCCGGACTGCGCGCCGAGGAGCACGTCTTCCGCGTGCTCGTCGACGACGCGCCCGTGTTCGAGCACCGCGAGACCGGCAGCCTCGAGGCCGTCGTGTGGCACGAGGTCACGTTGCCGGCCGGCGGCGGCCGCGGCATGCGCCTGCGCTTCGAGGTCGAGGGACCGGACTCGTTCACCGCGTTCCTCGATCCGATCGTCGGTCCGGCCGAGGTCGGCACGTATGCGGCCCGGCCGTGGGCGCGCGCGCACGACGACGTCGTCGTGTTCCTCGCGGACACGTTCCGCGCGGACCAAATGGCGGCCTACGGCAGCGAGCGCGACCTGACGCCGAACCTCGATCGCTTCGCCGATTCCGCGATGACGTTCACGGACGTTTGGTCGGTCAGCACGCACACGCTGCCGACGCACTCGACGCTGTTCTCGGGCGTGTACCCGCGGCAGAACGGACAGGTCGACTTCTGGAACCCGCTGCCGGACGAGGTCGACACGCTCGCCGAGACCCTGGCCGCGCGCGGATTCCGCACGGTCGCGATCACGGACGGCATCATGGTCTCGCAGACGCACGGGATGTCGCAGGGCTTCGCGTGGTTCGACGAGCGGCGTGCGGGATTGGACGCGACGCTCGAGCGCGCGCGGCAAGCGCTCGCCGCGGACGACGGGCGACCGCTGTTCCTCTTCGTGCAGACCTACACGACGCACGCTCCGTTCGAGGTTCGGCCGTCGACGCGCGCACACCTCGGCGCGCGCCTCGACCCGGGCGCTTCCCTCGAGGCGTTCATGGCGCGCATCCAGTCCGTGGCGAACACGCAGCGCATCGTTCCGGACGTTCCGGGAACGGAGGAAGCGCTCGACGGTGTGCGGACGCTCTACGAAGCGACGGTGGTCGACCTCGACCGGGGCTTCGGTGCGTTCGTCGAGGCGTGCGAGAGCGCGACGATCCTCGAGCGCGGTTGGCTGCTCCTGACGAGCGATCATGGCGAGGCGCTCGGCGAGCACGACCGCCTGTTTCACGCCGGTGTGACGTTCGAGGAGGTGCTGCGCGTTCCGCTCGTTGTTCGCGGTCCGCGCGCGCCGGTGGGCAGACGCGACGTTCCCGTCTCGCTGATCGACTTCGCGCCGACCGTCGCGGACATGGCGGGGATCGACGCGCTGCCGCAGTGGATCGGGCGTTCCTTGCTCGGTGCGCGCGAGCCGGCCGCGCGCTACGCGTTCCAGTGCCGCGGCGCGTCGAACGAGACGACGCTCGCGGTCGTCGACGCGAACGGCAGGAAGCTGATCGGGTTCGAAGACACCGAAGCACACCGCGCGGGCGAGTGGTGGGCGGCCTTCGACCTGAGCACCGATCCGCGCGAGGAACGCGACCTCCTCGGCGAACGGGCGCCGTGGGCCGCCGCGCTCGCGACGGGCGCCGAGCGCGCGCTCGAGGACTACCTGAAGCCGCAGTTCGAGTCGCAGGCCGCGACGCTCACCCCGGACCAGCGCGGGCAGATCCACGACATGGGGTACGCGGGTTCGTCGGAGTAGCGGCTCCGCGCGTGTCTACTTCGCCAGTCGCTTCAGCAGACGGTTCATCACGTCCTTGGCCGTGTGCCCGTCGTTGGACAGGTACTTCTTGGCCTGGACACGGATCAGCGTGCGGTCGAGGTCGTGCGCTTCGACGTCGAGCGTGACGTCGGCGCCGTCGATCTTCCCCTCGATGCGTCGAGGCGATTCGGTCACGCGCATCTCCTCGTTCGGATCGAGCAGGATCTCGAAGGTCTCGCGCGCGACGGCCCACACGCGATCGACGTCATCCGTGACCTGCGCCTCGTGAATCGCGTTCGGCAGGACGTCCTGGGTGACGACGTAGCCCACTCCCGCGCCCGCGAGGAGCACACAGCTGGAAGCGGAGGAGGCGATCGCGACGGGCAAGGCGAGCGCGGCGAGAAGACGGGCGCGACGGAAGCGGCTCATGGGATTCGCGGTGTGGAGGAGCAAGGGGGCTTCGGTAGGTGGACCAGATTCAAGAAACGAGGGTCGAGGTCGCGACGGCGACCATGCGGCGGAAGAACGGCAGGCCCTCGCCTTCTTCGCGCGTTCCCATCCGCGTCCATTGCGGGTGGTTCCACGGCGTCAGGTTGCGCTCGGGGTGCGGCATCAAACCGAGGACGCGTCCGGTCGGATCGCAGATCCCGGCGATGTTCGCCGTCGAGCCATTCGGGTTGAACGGATAGGGGACGTCGTCGTCGCGTCCGGTGTTCGGGTGCGCGGGATCGACGTAGGTGAGCGCGACCTGGCGCTTCGCGTAGAGCTCGTCGAGCGCATCGCGATCCCGGACGGCGAAGCGTCCCTCGGCGTGGGCGATCGGCACGGGGGTCAGGTCGCCGGCGCGCACCCAGGGACACACGCTGTCCTCGGAACGCAACGTGACCCAGCGACATTCGAAGCGATCGCTCGCGTTGTCGGTCAGGGCGATCGAGCGCTCGTCCGGCGCCAGGCCCGGGTCCTGCAGCAGTCCGAGCTCGATCAGGATCTGGAAGCCGTTGCACACGCCGAGGACGACGCCGCCGCGCTCGATGAACGCGTGCAGCGCCTCGTCGAGTCGGTGGCGCAGCTCGAGGCCGAAGACGCGCCCGGCCGCGACGTAGTCGCCGTAGCTGAAGCCGCCCGCGATCGACAGGATCGAGTAATCCTCGAGGCGCTTCGGGTCCTTCGCGATCGCGTTCAGGTGCAGGAGGTCGGTCGACGCGCCCGCGGCTTCGAACGCGCGCTTGAGCTCGCCGTCGCAGTTCGTGCCCGCCGAACGGAGTACGACACCGCGCACGCCGGAGTCGGTCGTGCCAGCTTGGCCCTCTTTCATCGTCATCGTGGTGCTCAACCTTGGAACCCCGATCCGTGCGCGGCGCGCAGGGCTTCGATGGGGACGTCGAGGACGATCTCCCCGGTCTGTGATCCGCGCGCGACGAAGCGCGCGTCGGCGCCGGCCTCGGTGACGGTGCCGATGCGCGCGAAGTGGTGTCCGGCGAGCGCGCGTTCGAACGCCTCGACGTGATCCGGCGCGACCTCGAGGACGAGGCGCGTGCACGACTCCGAGAAGAGCCGCAGCGCGTCGGCGTCGCAGTTCGCGTCCGTGGCGTGGTCCGTCTCGGTCGGCAGCTCGCGCAAGTCGATCTCCGCGCCGAGCTCGCCCGCGAACGCCATCTCGGCGACGGTCACGGCGAGCCCGCCTTCGGACAGGTCGTGTGCGCTCGTCACGTGCCCCTCTCGCATCGCGCCGTGCAGCGCGCGCAGCAGCGCGGGAGCCGTCTCGAGATCCGGGCGCGGAACGCGACCGCCGTCGAGTCCCTGGAGCGCGAGGTAGTGCGACCCGCCGAACTCGGCGCGCGTCATGCCGACCACGTACAGCGCGTTCCCGGCGCGCTTCAGGTCCATCGTCACGGCGCGCGCGACGTCCGGTATCGTCGCCAGGCAGGTGATGAGCAGCGTCGACGGAATCGAGAGCGTCTGGTCGCCGATGCGGTACTCGTTGTTCAGGCTGTCCTTGCCCGAGACGAACGGCGTGCCGTACGCCATCGCCGCGTCGTAGCAGCCTTTGGAGGCGAGCACGAGCGCGCCGAGCCGGTCCGGCTTGTCGCAGTTGCCCCACGAGAAGTTGTCGAGGATCGCGGCGTGATCCGGGTCGGCGCCGACGGCCACCGCGTTGCGCAGCGCCTCGTCGATGACGCTTTCCGCCATCGCCTTCGGATCCAACTCGCCGAAGTTCGGGTTCACGCCGCACGAGATGACCGCGCCCTTGCGGGACGTCTCGAGCGGCTTGAGCACGGCGGCGTCGCCGGGGCCGTCCGCGCGCACGCCGACGAGCGGCTTGACGACCGACATGCCCTGCACTTCGTGGTCGTACTGACGCAGGATCCACTCCTTGCTCGCGATGTTCGGGTGTCCGAGCAGGGCGAGCAGCGCCGCGCCATAGTCGTCGTTCGCGGGCGCCGGGCAGCCGGGGTCGGGGAGGTTCGGGCGCGTCCACTTCGCGCGTCGCCGCGGCCGCGGGGTGCCGTCGTGCAGGAACCTCATGTCCAGCTCCGCGACGATCTTGCCCTCGTCGCGCACGATCAGTTTCCCCGTGTCGGTGAACGTTCCGATGACCGTCGCCTCGACGTCCTCGGCCGCGAACACCGCGAGGCACGCGTCGACGTTCTCCGGCGGAACGGCGAGCACCATGCGCTCCTGCGCTTCGCTGATCCACACCTCGTCCGACGACAGACCGGCGTACTTGAGCGGGACGTTCGCGAGCTCGACGTCGGCGCCGCACTCTTCTCCCATCTCGCCGACTGCGGACGAAAAGCCGCCCGCGCCACAGTCCGTGATGCCGCGGTAGAGGCCGCGGTCGCGCGCGACGAACAGGCAGTCGAGCACGCGCTTCTCGGTGATCGGGTCGCCGATCTGCACCGCGGCGCTCGAGACCATCTCGGACTCCTCCGAGAGCTCGATCGACGAGAACGTCGCGCCGTGGATGCCGTCGCGCCCGGTGCGCCCGCCGACGCTGACGATCGCGTCGCCCGGACGGACCTCCTTGAACGCGCACTCGCGCGGCAGGATGCCGACCGTGCCCGCGTAGACGAGCGGGTTGGCCGTGTAGCCCGGATCGAACCACACGCCGCCGTTCAGCGTCGGGATGCCCATGCGGTTGCCGTAGTCGCGCACGCCGGCGACGACGCCGCGCAGGATGCGCCGCGGGTGCATCGTGCCCTTGGGCAACTGGTCCGCGTCGAGGTCGGTCGGGCCGACGAAGAACGCGTCGGTGTTCGCGATGGGGCGCGCGCCGAGCCCGGCGCCGAGCAGGTCGCGGATCACGCCGCCGATGCCGGTGCCCGCGCCGCCGTACGGATCGATCGCGCTCGGGTGGTTGTGCGTCTCGACCTTGATCGCGAGGTCGAAGCCCTGGTCGAACTCGACGATGCCCGCGTTGTCGACGAAGACGCTGACGCACCAGTCGCGATCGAGCTCATGCGTCGCGCGCGCGACGGTGGTCTTGAGCAGGTTGTCGATCTCTTCGGTCTCGCCGTCGGGTCCCTCGAAGTCGATGAAGCCCGTGAACGTCTTGTGCTTGCAGTGCTCGCTCCAGGTCTGCGCGATCGTCTCGAGCTCGCAGGCCGAGGGCTCGCGCGATTGCGCGCGGTAGTGCTCCTGAATCGCGCGCATCTCGGTGAGCGTCAGGCTGAGCTGGCCCTGCACGCTGATCTCGAGCAGGCGCTCGTCCGTCGCGTCGAGCAGCGCCACCTCGGTGCGTCCGCGCGGCGACGCGCCGAACGGAGTGCCGTAGGGCAAGTCCTCGCGATCGATGCGCACGACTTCGATCGTCGCGTTGGCGAAGATGCGCGCCGCGGCGGACTCGAGCTCGTCGGTCGTGTAGTCGCCCTCGATTTCGTAGGCGCGAAACGTCGCGACGCCCGGGGCGCCGCCGTCGGGAACGCGGCCGGTGTTCTGGAGCAGGCGGTCGACGGTCTGCGCCACCGGATCCATCACGCCCGGTTGGGCCATGACGAGCACGCGGTGCATCCCGTCGGTCGCGCTCGGCACCTCGCCCGGCGCGTGAATGCGCGGGGCGTCGATGACCGGATCCGCCAAGAACGACGTGGCGATGTCCGCCACCGTCGCGCTTTCATAGGAGGGGTCGAGGAGGTAGCCGCGGCCGATACGGACGCGGGTGGGGCGGCGCAGGCCGAGCTCCACCATCGCGTGCAGGGCGTGATCGCCCTCCGGATCTTGCCGCTCGGGCCGGCGGAACACCTCGACGCGCCAGGCGCTGGATTGCGTCAACTTCTGGGCCTCCCCGTGTGCGGGGGCCTCGGCGGTGGGGGGCATTCGGATCGGGTGCTTCCCGTGGGGGTCGAATCGTGCTGAGGTCGAATCGGATCGGGGAGGGGCGGTCCGGCTGCCGAGGACGCCCACCCCGAAGCCCTAGGTTAGTCATCCGACCGGGTACGTTGAAGGACCGGCGTGGTACGGCCGTCCAGAAAAACGGGCGGCGACCCGGGGTTGTCATCGTGCGCGCGTTGGCCGACCATCTGCGGCGGAGATTCAGGGCACCCGAGTGAACGACCGATCCAAGAAAAAAGGCGACGGCTCCCCCGGCCTCGCGTTCGAACGTCCGATCGAAGAGATCGAGGCGCAGATCGCCGAGCTCGAATCGCTGTCGCTCTCGACGCGGCTGGACATCTCGAGCGAGATCGAAGCCCTGAAGGCGCGCCTGCGCGAGACGATCGACAAGACCTACTCGGAGCTGTCCGCGTGGGAGCGGGTCAACGTCGCGCGCCACAACAAGCGCCCCGTCGCGAACGACTACGTCACCGAGCTCGTCGACGATTTCTTCGAGCTCCATGGCGACCGCACGTTCGGCGACGACGCGGCGATGATGACCGGCTTCGCGACGATGGAGGGACGACGCTTCCTGCTCGTCGCGCATCGCAAGGGGCGCACGACCAAGGAGCGCCTGGAGTGCAACTTCGGCTGCGCGCACCCCGAGGGGTATCGCAAGGCGCTGCGCAAGATGCGCCTGGCCGAGAAGCTCGGGCTGCCGATCGTCTGCATGATCAACACGCCGGGCGCCTACCCCGGCATCGGCGCCGAGGAGCGTGGCCAGGCGATGGCGATCGCGGAGAACATCCTCGCGATGTTCTCGCTGCGCGTTCCGATCGTCGCGATCGTGATCGGCGAGGGCGGTTCGGGCGGCGCGCTCGGCATCGGCGTCGGCGACCGCGTGCTCATGATGGAGCATGCCTACTACTCGGTGATCAGCCCCGAGGGCTGCGCGGCGATCCTGTGGAAGGACGGCGAGCGCTCTCCGGACGCGGCCGAAGCGCTCAAACTGACCTCCAAGGACCTGCTCGAACTCGGCGTGATCGACGAGATCGTCAACGAGCCCCTGGGCGGCGCGCACCGCGCTCCGTCGGTGGCGATGAACGAGCTCAAGCGCGTTCTGCTGCGGCACCTCGACGAGCTGATCGAGATCGAACCCGAGGCGCTGATCGCCGGACGCCACACGAAGTACCGACGGATCGGCGCTATCGAGGGCCGGTTTCCGACCGTAGCGCCCTCGCTCGGCGAAATCGACGTCCCCCCGCGGGGCGCGGCCGCGCCGGACTCGAACGGGTCAGCGCCCGGGCTCACGTCCCGCGTCGAGGGTGCCGATGGAAGGGCACAGCGGCGCGGCGGTGGGGCCGGACCCGGATCCTGACCCCGCCCGAACGTCCCGCGGCGGCACATTCGCGTCGCCCGGGATATCCTGGGGACGCGGCGCCGACGCTGCCCCATTCCGATGCCCGAAACCCTGCCTTTGCCCGATGACGCGTCGAAACACGCCGCCTCTCCCTCGCGCCGGGGGCGAAGTGCGCCGCGTGGCTCGATGAGCGCCGACGACTCCGACGAGCGCGAGGGGCAGGACGAGCCGTCCGCCTCCGGCGGCACGGCCGCGAAGGACAAGAGCGGTCCGGTTCCCGGCCAGCCCTCCGATCACGACCTGATCCGGTCCGCCCAGCGCGGCGAGGAGCTGGGGTTCGAGCTCCTGGTGAAGCGCCACGAGGAGCGCGCGATGCGCGTCGCCGCCGGCCTGGTGGCGAACCGCGAGGATGCGCGGGACCTCGCCCAGGAGGCGTTCCTGCGCGTGTTCCGCAACCTGGAGCGCTTCGACTTCCAGCACGAGTTCACGACCTGGCTCTTCCGGATCGTCACGAACCTCGCGATCGACCATCTGCGCAAGAAGCGGCCGCAGCGCAGCACGACGATCCAGGGCGAGGAGGGCGAGGTCGAGCTCGAGTTCGCCGACGGCGAGGCCGAGCTTCCGTTCGAGCCGATGCAGCGCTCGGAGACCGCCGCACTCGTGCGCGCGTGCATCGATCGCCTCGCGCCGCACTTCCGGAGTGTCATGATCCTGCGCGAGCTCGAGGGGCTGCCGTGCACCGAGATCGCCGAGATCGTCGGCGCGACCCACGTCACCGTTCGCTGGCGGCTGCACCGCGGGCGCAAGCTCTTCCAAGATGAATGGGAGCGCATGGAGCGCTCGGCGGAGCTCCGTCAGGGCGCCGGGGATTCGGAATCGTTTTCTCTCGAAAACGGCGCCAACACGCTGGAAGACCCTGGCGTATAGCCCCGCGAAGACGCAACGGGGGCCCGGTTGGGGACTTTCCGGGCACCCTACGATCAAGATGAAAGACACCAAGACGAACTGCTCGGATGTACTCGACAAGCTGCCCCTCTTCGTGGGGGGCGACTTGGAATCCGACGCAATCACGTTCGTCCGCGCTCACCTCGCCCAGTGCGAGTCGTGTGAGCGAGAGGCGGCTCTGGCCGCCCGGTCGCGCGATGCGTTCCGCACCGCGCTCCGGGCGAGCTTGGCTCACTCGAATCAGCTCGCGGAATCCGACTCGCCCTTCGCACAGGCGAGTCGAGCCCGTGAGGATCAGGTTGGCGGGCTTTGGTCGGGCATCCGCTCGACGCTCGTCGCCGAAGGCCTGCTGACGAACGGCGTCGGCGCTTCCACCGAACCGAACGTCGAGCTCGCGCCGACGACGGCGCGTCCGCGCCTCGTCCTCCTCAAGCGTGTGGGCAGCATCGCGGCCGCCGCGGCGGTCCTCGCCATGGGGCTGGTCTTCGGACCGGGCCTGCTCGACGGCGACGCGACGCGCGACGAGTTCTCGAACGGCAGCCCGGTCGCGAACGTGGTCGACGACATCGTGACGTCACCGGTGAACACGCTGGCCGTCAACGAACGCAAACTCCAGCCGCGCTTCGACACCGATGAAGCGCTGAGTGATCAGGCGCGCCTGCTGCGCGTCCAACCGATGGCTCCGTCCGGCGTTGCGGGCGAGAACTCCGTTGCCTCGAGCAGCGCGGGTTTCGCGCGGCCGGTGCGCTGATCTCATCCGCCCGGCGGCGGTCCGGGACGGGCGATCCCCGCATTGAAGCGAGGTTCACCATGCGACAGTTGCTTCCCGCTGGTCTGTATCGCGGCGCGCTGCGCGTGCTCGGTCTGACGCTCTGCTGCGCGCCCTTGTGTTCGGCCCAGGACGTCGCGACGCCGGTGCCGGCGCCGACCGAACAGGACACTCCGGCCGAGATCCGTACGCTGACCCGCGTCGCTCCCGTACTCGTGGAGACCGAGGCGAACGCGGACACCCGCGCCGGTCTCTTCGCGCGCGACTTCGACCGTGAGCAATGGATGGCCAGGTTGCGCGCGACGGACCTCGTCCAGCGCGAACTCGACTTCGACGACCTCCTGCGTCGCGCGCGCCTCGACCCGTTCGCGCGCGTGTTCCTCGAGCGCCTCGCCGACGGCGACGATGTCGAGCTCGCCTGGACCGCGAAGCTCGGTCTGCGCGAGCTCGGGAAGCCCACGCTGCCGCTCCTCGGAACGGGGCGCGCGCAGGAGGACTTCGAACAGCTGTACCGCGAGATGATCGGTTCGTCGCCCGACCTCCTGTTCATGACGAAGAGCGATCCGCGCGTGCGCGTCGTGCAGATCGACGGAGACGACGCGGAGGCGGACGGGCCGACGCGCATCGCCGCGGTCCGCAGCGTGCAGCTTCAGCAGGGCGAGGACGGCGCGAAGATCATCGTGACCGACACGGTCAAGGGGCAGGAGTCCACGCGCACGTACGAGGGCGCGTCGATCGAAGCGATCCTCGCCGAGAACGAGAACCTGCGACGCGACCTGTCGCTCAGCGCCGAGGGGTTACCCGAGGCGTTCAGCATGCGCATGAGCGTGCCGCCGGGCGCGGCTCGTCGGCAGAGCCTGCTCGACCCGTTCGAGTACGGCGCGCGTCGCGACGAGGAACGCGATCGTTCCGAGTGGATCGATGGGGGCGACGGCGCCACGGGCTTCTTCTCACCCGCAGCGAAGAAGGTCGCCGTGCGCACGGACGTCTTCGGCGTCGTGTCCGCGCCGGTCGAGCCGGACGAAGCCAAGGCGCGCGGCGTCGCTGGCGGGGTCCTCGTGTTGCGCGTCGAGCGCGGCACGATCGCCGACATGATGGACATCCGTAGCGGCGACATCCTCCTGAAGCTCTGCGGTGCCGCGCTCGTCCGTCCCGAGGACATCACCGAGCTGATGCGTGCGCGCGAGCGTCACGCCGCGATCTCGGTCCTCTGGCAGAACGACCTCGAGCAGCTCATGACGAGCACCTGGACGCCCGATCGCTCCGTCGCGCCGCCCGCCGTCGACGACGGCGCGCACGAGGACTAGCAGCCCGTGGTGAAACTCACGCCACCCTCGAACGGCGCTGGATCCGCGCTGCCTGCGTTGCGCTTCCTCCGAGGTTCCACCAAAACGCGTCGTCAGCGCGCCTTGCCAGCACGGATCCATCACCCTCCGACGATGGCGTGGGTTTCACCACGGGCTACTAGCCCGGGTGATTCATGAGGCTTTGCCGAGATCGACGCAGATGCGCGTCAGATCAGCGCTTCGCGACCGAAGCGCGTGGAGGCGACCTTGACCGGTCGTCGAACCCGGTGAGGGAGGGAAGTGCTGATATGGCGCGCAGCTGCGTCGATCTCGGCAAAGCCTCATGAATGATCCGGGCTAGGAGTCTGCGTCACAGGTCGCGGAGCGTGTAAGAACGACCCCGCGCATGGGCACAATCGAGTGTGCTACCCCAAGCTCTCGCGTCCGAATCCTGGCACGCGCGAGTTGGCTTCCAACCTGTGACGCAGACTCCTAGCCCGGGTTATTCATGAAGAACCCGGGCTAGCGCGCGCCCTCGAGCTCTTTCACGCACTGCGCGCGCATGTCGAACGCCTTGCGGATCTCGGGCGTCTCGAACGGCAGGTCGGACAGGCCGAGGAAGCGATCGAGGTCCTTGACCGCGCGCTCGTAGTCGCCGCGCTTCGCGAGGAGTTGCGCGCGCAGGCTGTAGCCCTGGGGCATCTCCGGACGCGTCTCGACGACCGCGTCGAGATGCGCGATGGCCTCTTCGGTGCGCCCGACGCGGTTCAGTAGCGTCGACGCGAAGAGGTGCGTCTCGATCTGCAGTTGGTCCGCGATGCGCTCGTTCTCGCGGAAGAGCGCCTCCTCCTTCGACGACAGGTCCGATTGCTGGAGCATGCGCCGCCAAACATCGAGCTCTTCCCCGGAGCGCGTGAGCAGGCGCGCGGACCAGGCGAGGCTCTGCTCGTACTCGCCGAGCATGGCGTAGATGCGCTGCAGGCCGTTCATCGCGGACGTGCTGCCCTCGCCCTCGGTCAGCGAGCGCTCGAAGAGATCGGTCGCCTCCTTCCAGTACGTGATCGCCTGTGCGTCGAGCGCTTCCGCGGCATCGGCGGCGTCCTCGTTCTTCGGAGGAGCCTGCTCGCCCTTGGCCACGCGTGTGGACGCGAGCGAGTACGCCGTGCCCAAGCGCTCGAGCGTCATGCCGAGGCCGAGCAGCGTCGCCGGGTTCTGATCGCCCTCGCGACGCAGGTCGCGGAAGAAGTCCTCCGCGATCAGCAGGTCCTCGTTCGATCCCATGCGCAGTCGGATCCAACCGATCATGCGACGCATGGCGCGGTTCTCGGGATCGATTTCGAGCGCCTTCACCGCCTGGTCCTGCGCGCGAACGAGCGAGTCGTCGTCGTACAGGTAGGTCGCCGTCGTCGAGTACAGGTCGAGCTGCTGCTCCTTCGTCGGCGCCTTCTTCTCCTGTCGCATGTGCGACGTGTTCATCATGCACCCGCTGAGCGCGAGTACGGCGATCGGAAGCAGAGCGGCGGTCGGACGAGCGAAGCGGAGGGAAGTGCGCATGGGAGTGGGAGGCGGGGTCGTGGTTCGCGAACCGGTCGGGGGCCGGAGACGCGGCAGGGCGGCGGCGGACCGCGCATCTTATCTGTTCGCGGGATCAGGGCTACCCGATCGGGCCGACTCGGTCACGAAGCGGGCGGAGAGCTTCCCGGGCGCGGCTTCTCGCGCGTCGTGAGGAGCCGCTCCAGTCGCGCCGGTTCCACGCGGATCATCCGGACCTTGCCGCCCGAGAGGGTCACCAGGCCGGGCTTCGCACCCCGCGGCTTGCGGACCTCCTTGCGGTAGGCGACGTGAACGCCGGCCTTGGACGCGTCCTTCTGCGGCGAGTAGTGGATCGCGAGGTGCGCGGCGTCGAGCACCTCCTCGGGATCCGGCGCGGCACCCTTCTCGAGGACGAGCACGACGTGGCTGCCCGGCGAGTCCGACGTGTGCAACCAAAGGTCGTTGCCGCGCGCGTGCCGGAACGTGAGCTCGTCGTTCTCGCGCGCCGTGCGTCCCACGCGAATCTCGGAGCCCGCGCAGCCGACGAAGCGGTGGTACGGCTTGCGCTTCTCGACGCGCTTGCGCTCCGGTGCGACCTGGCGCGCGGGGATCCAACCGCCCTGCACGGCCTCGGCTTCGATCGCGTCCGGATCGTTCGAATCGTCGGCGGCGCGCGCGATCCACGCGTCGAGTCCCTCGACCTGCGCGCGCGCGAGCGCGATCTCGTCCGGCAGCTTCTCGATCGTGCGGAGCAGCTTCTTGTAGCGCGAGAACATGCGCTCGGCGTTGCGCTTCGGCGACAGCCCGGGATCGAGCGCGATCACGCGCCGGGCCGGCGCGCCGTCCTCGGCGTACGCGTCGTCCACTTCGATCTCCGCGGCGCCGCGGCGCACTTCGAAGAGGTGCGCGGTCAAGAGCTCGGCGTCCATGCGGACGCGCTCCGCGTCGCGCGTGCTCTCCTCCTGCTTGCGCAGTCCTGCGAGGCGCGCCGCCGCCGACTTCCTGCGCCGCGTGAGGCGCTCGACCAGGTCCTTGCCCTTGCGCTCGTCGAAGCGCGCTTCGGCGGAGCGACCGAGCGTGGCCTCGACGCGCGCCGAGAGCGGCGCGAGCGCGGCGATCGAGTCGGGGGCGGCGGGGGCTTCCGCGGTCGACGCGGGATCGAGCGGGAACGCGTCGAGCAGCGTCGGACCGTCCGTTCCGCGCGGCGCCGGGGAATGCGCCGCTTCCCAAGCGGTGCCGAGCGCGAGGCGCACCGCGTTGCGCGAGTCCTTCGCCGGCGTCGGCGTCACCGCGAGCACGCGCCCGGCCGCGTCGAGCAAGAGCAGGTTCGGCTGCCGGCCGAAGAGCTCGAGCACGACCGCTCGCGGACCGTTCGGGGTCAAGAGGTCGACGCGCACGACGCGGTCGCCGGCGACCTGCGCGATGCCGCGCACTTTCGTCTCGCCCGGGTGTTCCGCGAGGCTCGCCTGCACCGTCTGAAAGAACGGGCCGACCGTGCCGCGGTGTTTCTTGACCGGACCGACCTGGAGGTGGAAGCGCGGGCCCTCGGGCGAGGCCGAGAGGCGCAGCCGGCGGATCGCGCCGCCGCTCCCCGGCTCGACGACGAGCAGCAGGTCGAACGGCGGATGCGCCTGCACCTCGCGCAGGAAGCGCTCCGCGACGAGCGGAGCGAGCTCGCGCACGAGCTCTCCGACGTGCGCGGCGGAGAGCCCGTTCCCCACGCTACTTGCCCTTCTTCTTCGTGGCCTTCGGCGCGGGCAGCTCCTCGGAGCTGTAGATCCACGTCTCGTTCGCGGGCGTCCAACGGTTGATCTCGGACTTGTTCGGGAAGAACAGCGCGATCTCGCGCTTCGCCGACACGGCGCTGTCGGAACCGTGCACGAGGTTGTTCGAGAACGACATCCCGAAGTCACCGCGGATCGTGCCCGGGTCCGCTTTGGCCGAACTGGTCGCACCCATGAGGCGGCGCGTGATCTCGATCGCGCCGTTGCCCTCGAGGATCAACGCGCCCACCGGACCGGAGGTCATGAAGCCGACCAGGTCGTTGTAGAACGGCTTGCCCTTGTGCTCGGCGTAGTGCGTCTTGATCAACGGCACGGGGAACGTCTGCAGCTTGAGCGCGACGATCTTGAGGCCCTTGGATTCGAAGCGGGAGAGGATGCGGCCGATGAGGCCGCGCTGAACCGCATCGGGCTTCAGCAGGACGAGGGTGCGTTCCAACGTGGGAGTCTCTTGTGGGTAGGGTCCGGAGGCCGGACCGGTCGAGTTCGGGACGATGCGCGGTGCCGAGCTGCGGAACACCGTTCCGCGTGCCGAGCAACCGTGGGGGGGCCGACGCGGCCCCGTTCCCACCCGAATTTGGCGCGCCAGCCTAGCGGAAAAGCGGAGCGCTCCACAAACTCGAGATCGGCGCCGCGGCGGAATTTCCGCCCCCGAACGCCGAGCTCCCCGGGGCGCGGCAGGCCGTCCCGAACCGAAACGTGCGGGCGGATGCCGTCCGCGGTTCCGGCCCGACGCGTCCCTCCCTCGGCAGGTTCACCATGCTCGTCCCGCTGCTTCTCGCGACGTTGGGCGCCGCGACATCCGACGTCGAAGACGGCCGCCCGGACGTCGTGCTCGTCATCATCGACGACGTGGGGGCGAACATCGCCGAATCGGTCGACATGCCGGTGCTCGACGCGCTCGCTTCCGAAGGCGTGCGCTTCACGCGCGGCTACTCGCACGCGTGGTGCGCGCCGACGCGCGATTCGATCTATCGCTCCGTGTGGCGCGGCGGCTACCACGGCAAGCTCTGCAACAGCCTCCCGGAGCCGCGCACGCTCGACCACGGCGAGCACTTCCTCGGCAAGAGCATGGCGGCGGCCGGCTACGCGACCGCGTTCTTCGGCAAGTGGCACCAGGGGACGGCGCGGCCGCTCTCCCAGGTGGCCGGGTTCGGGACGACCCCGATCGGCTGGCCGGTGGCGCCGCACTTCTTCGGCTGGGAGACCGTGCGCGCCTGCATCCCCGACGACTCGACGGTGTGCAACCAGGGGCCGGGCAGCTACACGAACTGGGTGCGCATCGACGATGGGACGGTCTCGACCGAGCGCCGGCACGCGACGGTGGAGACGCGCGACGCGTTCCTCGATTGGTGGGCGGAGAAGGCCGACGAGCCGCGCTTCGCCGTCGTCGCGTTCCAGGCCTGCCATGCGCCGTTCGACCCGCCGCCGGCATGGATCCTTCCGACGGGGTATCCGCTCGCGACGAACGCGACGGCGCGCGAGAACTACGAGGCGATGGTCGCGAGCGTCGACTTCGTCCTGGGGGAGATGCTCACGGCGATCTGGAGTGACGATCCGTGGATCCTCGTGATCGGCGACAACGGGACGCCCGGATGCCATCCGGTCACCAACGATTGCGACACGAACGTCGCGCTGCCGGGGCTCGAGTTGCGCTCCAAACTCACCACCTACGAGCCCGGTGTGCGCGTGCCGTTCGTGATCGCGGGACCGCGGGGCCGCGACGCGCTGGTCGCCGACGACCTGGTCCACGTCGTCGACCTCTATCCGACGATCCTCGACCTGGCCGGCATCGAGATTCCGGCCGGCCTCCAGGGGCAGAGCCTCGTGCCCGCGCTGCGCGGCCGCCCGCTCGGGCGCGAGTGGGTCGTCGTGTCGAGCTCGGGGGGCGAGGGGGCGGCGATCGAGCGCGCGTGGAAACTCCGGCGCGACCGGGCGGGGGACGAGCGATTGTTCGACCTGGAGCGCGACCCGCAGGAGCTCGCGCCGCTCGAACCCGACGACCACCCGCAGATCGCCGCGCGCCTGCGCGCCCGCTTCAACCAGGCGAACTGAGCCGCGGGGGTGGGGCGCCGTCGGTGCGGCCCGGCGGATTTAGACGATTTGGACGCATTTCGAAGTGGGCGCGGGTTGACGCGCCCTCGTCGCGTCATAACACTGGCCGCCCAAATCGTCAGCCGACCTTCGTAACCCCTGCGGAGTCCCCCCGGCCGGCGTTCTTTCTCAACGTCCCTTGGGTCGCAACGAGTCCGCTCGTCGTCCCGAGTCCCACTTCGACACCGCAGTCCTTCGCGAGCCGTCTTCGCTCGAGGAGGTCCGCCGGTCCAAACAGAACAGGAGCCCATGTCTCCCGGCCGCGACGTCCCCTCGGATACTCGTCGCTTCGCAGACGTCGGGTTGCAGTTCTCGGTCACGATCGGCGTGTTCGCCGGCCTGGGCTACTGGATCGACGGGCGCCTCGGCACCGGACCGTGGTTGCTGATCGTCGGAGTGTTTCTCGGGTTCGGTCTGGGGCTCACCTCTATGGTCTCGAAGCTCGGTCCCCGGGCGACTACGACCCAGCGGAAGCCGCGATCCCATCGAGACGGCGCTAGCCCCCCTGACCCCAAGCCCCCCGCCTCCGACGACGCTCCCCGATGATCCGGCTCACCACAGCTACGCTCGCTGCGCTTTGCGTCGCGTCCGTCGTCGCGTCGCAACTCGGCGGGACCACGGGAGTGGGTGTGATGGTCGGCTTCCTGCTCGGCGCGGGTTGCACGGGGCTCGGTGCGCTCTTCCAACGGCACATCCTGGCGACCGCGCCGTCGCGTTCGTTGCATGCGTTCGTGCTCGCCTTCGTCGGCAAGCTCGCGGTGGTGGTCGTCGGCGCGCTGATCTTCCGCTACATGGACAGCGTCGCGGTGCGCGTGGACTGGCGCGCGTTCCTGGTGGCCTACGCCGCCTCCGTCGCGATCCTCCTTCCGGTCGGTTCCCTCGACGCGATCACCGTCCTGCGGCACAAGGCCGCTGACTCGAACACCCCCGCGAAGAGCGAAGCGGGGCTCTAGAATCCGATGAAGCGTCTCCTGTCGTACCTGTTCGCCCCGCGCGGCCTCGCCGTCCTCGCCATCGTGGTCGGCTCGTGCTTCCTGAGCTTCAAGTACAGCGCACACCACGAGGCGGACGGAGTCTTCCAGGAGCTCTACATGCACCTGGTGCCGTCGCCGCTCGTCATCGACAACCATGCGGAGCACGACGCGCTCGAGCCGCTCGTCGAAGTGCCGGTGTTCGTCGGTCTGTTCGATTGGAGGGGCGAGCACGGCGAAGGGCACACGCCGACGACGGTCCTCTTCAACCTGCAGATCTTCCAGGTCGCGGCGATCCTGATGCTCTTCGTCTGCTTCGGCGGCGTCGCGCGCTATCTGCGCACCGGCAAGGGCGATCCGATCTCGAAGCTGTTCGCGGGCTTCGCGATGTGGCTGCGCGATGACGTCGTCTATCCGACGTTCGGCAAGGCGAACGGACGCAAGTTCCTGCCGTTCTTCCTCTGCATCTTCTTCTTCATCCTGTTCATGAACCTGATGGGGCTCGCGCCCTATTCGGCGACCGCGACGGCGAGCATCTTCGTCACGGGCGCGCTCGCCTCGATCACGTTCGGCGCGATGCTGATCTGCGGGATGGTCGTCCAGGGGCCGCTCGCGTACTGGAAGAACCTCGTCCCGCACGTGCCGCTCCCGCTCTGGCCGCTGATGTTCGTTTGCGAGCTCATCGGCCTCGTCGTGAAGCCGTTCGCGCTCATGATTCGTCTGTTCGCGAACATGAGTGGCGGGCACATGGTCGTGCTCTCCTTCATGGGGCTGATCTTCTTCCTCGGCAGTCCCTCGATGTGGGGCAGCGCCGGAGGCTGGGGTGCGTCCCCTGTCGGCGTCGGCTTCGCCGTGTTCATCATGATCATCGAGGGCTTCGTCGCCCTCCTGCAGGCGTTCGTGTTCACGCAGCTGTCCGTGATCTTCGTCAACGCCGCCGTTCACCCCGAGCACTAGGTGCCCCGGGGCTGATTCCTCAACCGAACCCGATTACCAAACCCTGCGACTCCGGTCGCCATCTCGAGAAGAAAGACGGACATGTTCATCCAAGAAGTGTCGGAAGCCGTTCAGCAAGCCACTGCCGAAGCTGGAGCCCTCGCCAAGTTGGGCGCGAGCCTCGGTGCCGGCGTCGTCGCCCTCGGTGCCGGTCTCGGTATCGGTCGGATCGGCTCCGCGGCCAACGAAGGCATCGCGCGCCAGCCGGAAGCGTCCGGCGAGATCAAAGGCAACTCGATCATCCTCGCGGCGCTCATCGAGGGCGTGGCCCTCTTCGCCGTCGTCGTGACGCTCCTCATCGCCATCGGTTGATCTGGGAACGGTCGAGGGAGGCGGCGGAAGCGCGGGGGGGCCCCTCGCGCTCCCCGCGCCGCCCCGCTCGCCCACTCGTTTCGATTCCTTAGGAGTTCTTCATGTTCTTCCTCCTTTCGATGTCCTCCGACGGCGGCGGTTTCAACCCGCTCGACTTCTCCAGCGGGGGAGGTCTAGTTTGGACCTGGGTCATCTTTCTCGGCGCGCTGCCGTTCCTGTGGAAGATCGTGATGGGACCGGTCACGGCCGCGCTCGAGGAGCGCGACGACCACGTGACCCACGCCATCGGAGCGGCGCAGACCGCGCAAGCGGAAGCGGAGAAGGCCCGCGCGGACGTCGAGGTTGCACTCGGCGAGGCGCAGGCCGAGGCCGCCAAGCTGCTCCAGGAAGCGCGCAAGCGTGCCGAGGCACGCGAACACGAGATCGTCGACGCCGCCAAGCAAGAGGCGTCCGCGATGGTCGAGGCCGCGCGCAACGCGATCCGCACCGAGCAGGACAAGGCGATTTCGGCCATTCGCAACGAGGTCGTCGAGCTCTCGATGAACGCGGCCTCCAAGGTGCTCGAGCGCAACGTGGACAGCGAAGACGACCGTCGCTTCGTCGCGGAACTCGTCGCCGGACAGGCGTCGAAGAACTGAACCGCCTCCCATGATCGACCCCGTCACAAGCCGGTACGCCAACGCGCTGTTCAGCCTCGCCATGGGGCGGGGCGTGTTGGATGCCGTGAGCGCCGACGTCGAGCGACTCGCGCGTGAAGTTGGAGCGCCGGGCGTGGGGGACTTCTACTTCGACGCGCGTGTGTCGATCGATGCCCGCCGCCTGAAGATCGCGTCGGTCACGCAGTCGATGCACGAGCTGACGAAGAACTTCGTCAACCTGCTGTTCGACAAGCGGCGCGAAGAGGTGTTGCGCAACCTGAGCGCCGCGTTCCACCAGCGCGCGCTCGACGAGCGCGGCGCCGCGGAAGGTATCGTCGAGAGCGCGCGCGCCCTCGGCGCGGGCGAGATCGCGAGCCTCGCGACCGCGTTCGGCGCCGAGCTCGGCAAGCGCGTCACGCTCGAGAACAAGGTGACCGACGACGTGCTCGGCGGCGTGCGCGTCATCGTCGGCAGCCAGATGATCGACCGCTCCCTGCGCGGTCGACTCGACGGCTTGAAGAAGAAGCTCGGCACCGCCGCGCTGCCCAGTTTGTCGGAGCAGTAGGCTCCGCGAACTCACGAACAACTGATCCCCTAGATCTCGAATCGATAGAGAACCGATGGACCTTCGACCCGCAGAAGTCACCTCGATCCTGGAAAAGGAAATCGCCAGCTACCAAGGCGGCCGCGACATGCAAAGCGTCGGCACGGTTCTGACCGTGGGCGACGGCGTCGCCCGCGTTTGGGGCCTCGACGACTGCATGATGAACGAGCTCCTCGAGTTCGGCGGCGGCG
This sequence comes from Planctomycetota bacterium, assembly GCA_029259605.1. GTDB lineage: Bacteria > Planctomycetota > UBA1135 > UBA1135 > OFTM281. The sequence continues at coordinate 25,261 of JAJDEV010000088.1, forward strand.
TCCGTGGCATCGCGCTGAACCTGGAGGAGGACAACGTCGGTTGTGTGCTCCTCGGCGACTCGGCCAAGGTCAAGGAGGGCGACCAGGTCAAGACGACCGGGCGCATCATCTCCGTGCCCACCGGTCCGGCGCTCCTCGGTCGCGTGGTCAACGCGCTCGGCGATCCGATCGACGGCCGCGGCCCGCTCGCGGTCACCGAGGCGGACTACCTGCCGATCGACCAGCCGGCGCCGTCGGTGGTCGAGCGTCAGGGCGTCGACACGCCGATGCAGACCGGCATCAAGTCGATCGACGCGATGATCCCGATCGGGCGCGGCCAGCGCGAGCTCATCATCGGCGACCGCCAAACGGGCAAGACCGCGCTGCTGATCGACTCGATCATCTCGCAGAAGACGACCGGCGGCGGCGACCCGAACAATCCCGACCAGGTGCTCTGCATCTACGTCGCGATGGGGCAGAAGCAGTCCACCGTCGTCGATCTGGTCCAGCGCCTGACAGCGGTCGGAGCGATGGAGTACACGATCGTCGTGTCGGCGAGCGCCATCGACGAAGCGTCGATGCAGTACCTCGCCGCATACGCGGGTTGCTCGATGGGCGAGCGCTTCCGCGACGAGGGCCGCGACGTCCTCATCGTCTACGACGACCTCTACAAGCAGGCGCTCGCGTATCGCCAGGTCATGCTGCTGCTGCGCCGTCCGCCGGGACGCGAGGCGTTCCCGGGCGACGTGTTCAACCTGCACAGCCGCCTGCTCGAGCGCGCCGCGCGCCTCGCCGACAACGCGCCGGAGATCAACCCGCGCTACAAGAAAGGCGGCGGTTCGCTGACCGCGCTCCCGGTCGTCGAGACCCAAGAGAACGACGTGTCGGCCTACATCCCGACCAACGTGATCTCGATCACCGACGGGCAGATCTTCCTCGAGTCGAGCCTCTTCAACGCGGGCATCCGCCCGGCCGTGAACGCCGGCATCTCGGTGTCGCGCGTCGGTGGCGCCGCGCAGACCAAGGGCATGAAGAAGATCGCCGGCGGCATGCGCCTCGACCTCGCGCAGTACCGCGAACTGCAGGCCTTCGCGCAGTTCGGCTCGGACCTCGACAAGGCGACCCAGCGCACGCTGGCGCGCGGCGAGCGTCTGACCGAGATCCTGAAGCAGGACCAGTACGTTCCGATGCCGTTCCAGGATCAGATCATGATCATCTACGCGGGAACGTGCGGCGCGCTCGACGACGTCGCTACGAAGAGCATCCGCGAGTTCGAAAAGATCTTCCTCCAGCACATGGCCGACAGTCACCCGGAGATCGGCGAGGGCATCCGCACGAGCGGTGTGCTCTCCGACGAAGCCAAGGTGACCATCGACCAGGCGATCGCAGCGGTGAAGCCGCAGGTCACGGGCTGATCCCATGGCCGGCATTCGTGAGCTTCGCGGACGGATCAAATCCGTCGGCAACATCAAGCAGATCACGCGGGCGATGGAGATGGTCGCGACGACCAAGCTCCGCAAGTTCCAGGATCGCGCCGTGGCTTCGCGCCCCTACTCCGAGGAGATCACCGGTCTCGTCGGCCATCTCGCCAGCGTGCTCGGCGAAGAGGTGGCGGAGCGTCCGCTGTTCCGGCGTGGCGACGGCGCGAAGATCGCCGTGCTCATCGTCACCTCGGACCGCGGCCTGTGCGGCGCGTACAACTCGAACATCCTGCGCGTCGCCGACAAGTGGTTCGCCCAGAACCGCGCGGCGGACGGTCCGGACGTCGACCTCTTCCTGTACGGACGCAAGGCGTACCAGTACTTCTCGAAGCGCGGCTACAACATCGAGCGCCTGTTCGTGGAGCCCGAGCTCGAGAAGATCGACTACCGCGGCGCGGCGCGCACGGCGAACGACCTGCAGGACGCCTTCCTCTCGGGGGCCTATTCGAACGTTCGCATCCTATACAGCGCGTTCGAGTCGATGGCGAAGTACATCCCGACGTGGATCGACTTCCTGCCGATCGAGGCGTCCACGCTCGCTCCAGGCGGCGACGCCCAGGACTTCGGCGGCGACGTCATCCTCGAGCCGGACGCGGCGACGATCTTCGACCGCCTCGTTCCGAAGTACCTCGAGACGCGCATGTACAACGCGCTGATCGAAGCGCTCACATCCGAATACGCGAGCCGCCGCGCGTCCATGAAGAACGCCACCGACGCCGCCGGCGACATGCAGACCGAGCTCAAGAGCATCTACAACCGCAAGCGCCAAGAAGGGATCACGAAGGACCTCCTCGACATCGTCGGAGGCGCCGAAGCGGTACGCTGACCATTTCTGTCATGACCACCACACTCACAAGCAACGGAACCGTCTCCCAGATCTTCGGCCCGGTCGTCGACGTGCGCTTCCCCGTGAACGCGCTGCCGTCGATCTTCACCGCTCTTTCCGTCGACGGAACGAGCGGCGGAGCGGGACGGACGACCGACCTCACCCTCGAAGTGGCCCAGCACCTCGGCAACAACCTCGTGCGTTGCGTCGCCATGGCGACCACCGACGGGTGCAAGCGTGGGATGGCCGTGACGAACTCGGGCGCGCCGATCAGCGTGCCCGTGGGCGAACGCACGAAGGGCCGCATCTTCGACCTGCTCGGCACGGCGCTCGACACCGTCTCGCGCGGCGCGATGCCCCCCGGCGAGACGCGCCCGATCCACCGTGGCGCGCCGAGCTTCGAGGAGCAGGAGGCGATCTCCGAGGTCTTCGAAACCGGCCTGAAGGTCGTCGACCTGCTGTGCCCCTTCGCGAAGGGCGGCAAGATCGGCCTCTTCGGCGGCGCGGGCGTCGGCAAGACCGTGCTCATCCAGGAGCTCATCCGCATCACCGCGGTCGAGAAGGGCGGCTTCTCCGTCTTCTGCGGCGTCGGCGAGCGGACGCGCGAGGGGAACGACCTCTGGAACGAGATGCGCGAGGCCAAGTACACGACGCCGGACGGCGGCGAGGCCAGCGTCATCGACAACGCCGTGCTGGTGTTCGGTCAGATGAACGAGCCCCCGGGATCGCGTCTGCGCGTCGCGCTCTCGGGCCTGACGATGGCCGAGTACTTCCGCGACGAGAAGGGCCAGGACGTGCTGCTCTTCGTCGACAACATCTTCCGCTTCGTGCAGGCCGGCTCCGAGGTGTCCGCGCTCCTCGGCCGCATGCCGTCCGCCGTTGGCTACCAGCCGACGATGGCGTCGGAGATGGGCCAGCTGCAGGAGCGCATCACGTCGACCAAGAACGGCTCGGTCACCTCGATGCAGGCGGTCTACGTGCCGGCCGACGACATCACCGACCCGGCGCCGGTGGCGACGTTCGCGCACCTCGACTCGACCATCATCCTCGAGCGTTCGATCTCGGAGCTCGGTATCTATCCCGCCGTCGACCCGCTCAAGTCGACGTCGCGGATGCTCGACCCGAACGTCGTCGGCGACGAGCCCTATCGCGTCGCGCGTGAGGTGCAGCAGATGCTGCAGCGCTACGCCGACCTGAAGGACATCATCGCCATCCTCGGCGCCGACGAGCTCTCCGAAGAGGACCAGCAGGTCGTGCACCGCGCGCGACGCATCCAGCGCTTCCTGTCGCAGCCGTTCTTCGTGGCCGAGCAGTTCACCGGCACGCCCGGTGTGTTCGTCCCGCGCGACGACACGGTGCGCTCCTTCCGCGAGATCCTCGAGGGCAAGCACGACGACCTGCCCGAGCAGGCGTTCATGTACGTCGGTTCGGTCGAGCAAGCGCGCGAGAAGGCCCAGAAGCTCGAGGCCTGATCCATGGCAGGCGCCCTCACACTGCGTGTCATCACGCCGGACCACATCGTGCTCGACCGCCAGGTCGATCGCGTTCAGGTCCCCGCGGCCGACGGACTGATGGGCATCCTTCCGCGGCACGCGCACATGGTGACGGCGCTCGACGCCGGGCTCGTGACGTACCAAGTCGGCGGGTCCGAGGAAGTGCTCTTCGTCTCGGGTGGCTTCGCGGAAGTGCGCGGCGACACGGTGCGCATCGTCAGCGAAGCGGGTGAACGCCCCGAGGACATCAGCGAGGAGCGCGCGTCCAAGGCCGAAGAGCGCGCGCGCAAGCTCCTCGACGATGGCGCCGGCGGACCCGGAGTCCAGATCGACGTCCTCCGCGCCGAGTTCGCCCTGCGGCGCGCACGCTTCCGCCTTCGGGCGAAGCGTCGGTCGTAGCGGTGGCTGCTACCGAAGACGCGCGAGACTGGCGCCGCACGCACACGTGCGGCGAGCTGCGCGCCGAGCACATCGGCCAGGAGGTCGTCCTCAACGGTTGGGTGAACGCGCGCCGTGACCACGGCAGCATCTACTTCGTCGACATGCGCGATCGCTACGGCATCACGCAGGTCGTGCTCGACGAGACGAACGCGGACGCGGTCAAGCTGTCGTCCGAGGACGTGATCTCGGTGCGTGGCGAGGTCATCGCGCGCTCCGAGGGCAACGTGAATACGGAACGCCCGACGGGGGCGATCGAGGTCAAGGTCACGCGGCTCGAGATCCTCGCGAAGTCCGAGACCCCGCCGTTCGAGGTCGCCGGTGGGGACGAACCCGCGGTGGAGATCCGACTGCGGCACCGCTACGTCGACCTGCGTCGCGCGGGCATGCAGAGGAACATCCTGCACCGCGGGCACTTCATCGGCGCGATGCGCCGCGCGTTCGAGGCGCAGGGCTTCTGCGACATCGAGACGCCCGTGCTCACCAAGGCGACGCCCGAGGGCGCGCGCGACTACCTCGTTCCGAGCCGCGTGCACCCGGGTTCGTTCTACGCGCTCCCGCAGTCGCCGCAGATCTTCAAGCAGATCCTGATGGTCTCGGGCTTCGACCGTTACTACCAGGTCGCGCGTTGCTTCCGCGACGAGGACCTGCGCGCCGACCGCCAGCCGGACTTCACGCAGCTCGACGTCGAGATGTCGTTCGTCGAGGAGGAGGACGTGTTCGCCGTGTGGGAGCGCGCGCTCGTGGAGACCTTCCGCGAGGTCATGCACGTGGAGCTGCCCGTCCCGTTCCCGCGCCTGACGTACGCCGAGTCGATGGAGCGCTTCGGATCGGACAAGCCGGACACGCGCTTCGCGATGGAGCTCGCCGACGTCGCGGCGTGGGCCGCGGAGTCCGACTTTCAGGTCTTCAAGAACGTGCTCGCGAGCGGCGGACGCGTCATGGGCATCGCGGTGCCCGGTGGCGCGGAGCTCTCACGCAAAGCGATCGATCAACTCGGCGCGTACGCCGGCGAGTTCGGAGCCAAGGGGCTCGCGTGGTGGAAGGCCGCCGCCGACGGCGGTTCCGGCCCGCTCGCGCGCTTCGCGACGGACGGGAAGGCGACGACGCTCATGGAAGCGCTCGGCGCGAGCGAGGGCGACCTGTGCCTCTTCGTCGCCGACACCGAGAAGGTCGTGCGCCGCACGCTCGGCGAGCTGCGCGTGAAGCTCGGTCGCGAGCGCGGACTCGTGCAGCCGGGCTGGAACTTCCGGTGGGTGACGCGCTTCCCGATGTTCGAGTTCGACGACGAGTCCGGACGCTGGAACAGCTCACACCACCCGTTCACCGCGCCCTCCGATTGGGACCTCGCCGGCGCGACCGGTCCCGAGGATCCGGCGTTGGGCGGGCTCGAGAGCCGCGCCTACGACCTCGTCCTGAACGGCTGGGAGCTCGGCTCGGGTTCCATCCGTATCCATCGCACCGACGTCCAGCGGCGCATCTTCGAGATCCTCGGTATCGGCGAGGACGAGCAGCGCGCCAAGTTCGGCTTCCTGCTCGACGCGCTGAAGTACGGCGCACCGCCGCACGGCGGCTTCGCGATGGGGCTCGACCGCATCTGCGCGCTGACGCTGGGGCTCGACAACATCCGCGACGTCATCGCGTTCCCGAAGACGACCTCGGCCGCGGATCTGATGTGCGACGCGCCGTCCCCCGTGACGGACGAGCAGCTACGTGACGTTCACATCGCGCTCGCACCGAGCGCGATCGCCGCACGCGAACGCGCGGCCCAGGCGGCGGACGTGTCCGACGCCTCGGAATCCTGATGATTTCAGGGACCGTACGGTCGCGCGTCGATAGGGCCGGATGGCGGTCGAACTGGCGAAAGCTCGCCGGTCCGCCTATGCTGCGCCCAATGGGATCCCGGCGACCTTCGCGAAGAACCGGGCTGACCGCGCTCCCGCGGTCGCTCCCGAACACCAACCAAGAGACCAGACCTCTTTGAAAAAGAAGCGCCCCCTCCAGCGATCCGCTCCGACCTCGAAGTATCGGATCAACCGTCAGATCCGCGTCCCGGAAGTGCGCCTCATCGACGCCGCGGACGAGCAGATCGGTGTGGTCAACACCGATGACGCGAGGCGCATGGCCGACGAGGCCGGACTCGACCTCGTGGAGGTCCAGCCGAACGCCGTGCCCCCGGTCTGCCGGGTGATGGACTACGGCAAGTTCAAGTACGCGCAGAAGAAGAAGGAGCGCGGCTCGTCCAAGGCCAAGGCGCACTCGACGCTCAAGGAACTCCGCGTGCGTCCCGCGATCGACCCGCACGACCTCGAGTACCGCCTCGTCCAGGGACGCAAGTTCCTCCAGGAGGGGCACAAGGTCCAGGTGGTCTGCATCTTCCGCGGCCGCCAGCGCGCGCACCCGGAGATGGGCTATCGCGTGATGGAGCAGGTGGCCGAGACGCTCGCCGACATCTCGAAGATCGAGACGCGCCCGAAGATGAACGGGCCGCGGATGTCGATGCTGCTCTCCCGCAAGTAGCCGAGCGAGCGCGTCCCGATTCCGCAGAGATGGCTCCGAATCCGGAGCGCAGCCTTGGCGAGCGGGGGGCAGGCCGCTACGCTTTTCGGCCTTCAAGCGCGGAGGACCCCGACCGGTTCCCTCGCGCCCCCGTCAGCGGTACAGGGCTGCTAGCGATCGGGGACCCCACTTCGACCGTGTCGGTCGCTCGCGAACCACGCGAGGCACGGCGAATTCCAGAGGAACGAACGATGCCCAAGCTGAAGACCAAAGGCTCCTGCAAGAACCGCTTCAAGGTCACGAAGAACGGCAAGGTGAAGTGCAGCAAACCCGGCAAGGGTCACCAACGTGCCATTCACTCCGGTAAGGACAAGCGCGCGCTGCGCGAGAAGATCGTGCTCACGGGAACGTGGGCGAAACTCGTGAAGAAGATGTTGGGGGTCTAATCCGATGGTACGCGTCACCTACGGGGCACCCCGTCACCAGAAGAAGGTTCGTTACTTCAAGCGCGCGCGCGGCTTCCGCGGAGGCCGTTCGAAGCTCTGGCGCACTGTGCGCGAGTCCGTCGTGCGCGCCTGGGCCTACGCCTATCGCGACCGCCGTCAGAAGAAGCGCCAGTTCCGCCGCCTGTGGATCCTGCGCATCAACGCGGCCGCGCGCATGCGGGGGATCACCTATTCGCGCTTCATGGACGGCCTGAAGAAGGCGAACGTCGAGCTGAACCGCAAGCAGCTGTCCGAGCTCGCCATCCACGAGCCGGCCGTGTTCGACGCGCTCGTCGAGCAGGCCAAGTCCGCCGTCGCCTGACGGGACGAGGCTCGCGATGTTGAGCCCGGAAGCCGAGGCGATCCGTGACGAGGCCTTGGCCGGCGTCGCCGCCGCCTCGGACGTGGCCGCGCTCGCGAGCGTGGACCGCACGTTCCTGGGCAAGGACGGCGCGGTCGGTCAGATCCTCGCGTCGATCAAGGACGCCCCTCCCGAGAAGCGCAAGCAGCTCGGGCAGGAGGCGAACGCCCTCAAGCAGGTGATCGGTGGCGCGATCGAGGAACGGCGTGAGGCGCTGCGCGCTGAGGCGCTCGTCGCCGAGCGCGCGAGCGATGGCTTCGACCCGACGCTCCCCGGAGCGCCGCTCCAACGCGGCAGCCTGCATCCCGTCACACAGGTGACGCGCGAGCTCCAGGGCATCTTCTCGTCGATGGGGTACGCCATCCTCGACGGCCCCGAGGTCGAGCTCGACGACTACAACTTCGAGGCGCTCAACATCCCCGCCGACCACCCGGCGCGCGAGATGTACGACACGTTCTGGTGCAAGGGCGACGCGAACCTGCTCCTGCGCACGCACACGTCGCCGGTCCAGATCCGCGCGCTCGAGACCCTCGAGCCGCCGTTCCGCGCCATCGCGCCGGGACGCTGCTTCCGCAACGAGACCGTCGACGCGTCGCACGAGCACACGTTCCATCAGATGGAAGGGCTCGTCGTCGGCGAGGGCATCACCGTCGGTCACCTGATCGGCGCGATGAAGACCTTCCTGCGCGAGGTCTTCCGGCGCGACCTCGAGATCCGCTTGCGCCCGGGGTTCTTCCCGTTCGTCGAGCCCGGCTTCGAGCTCGACGTGCGCTGCCCGTTCTGCGCCGAGAAGACGCCGCGCGGTTGCAGCGTCTGCAAGCGCACGACGTGGATCGAACTCTGTCCCTGCGGCATGGTCCATCCGCGCGTGCTCGCGTTCGGCGGAGTCGATGCGGAGAAGTACACGGGCTTCGCCTTCGGCCTCGGCCTGTCGCGGCTCGTCATGCTGCGCTTCGGCATCGACGACATCCGACACCTGATGGGGGCCGACCTGCGCTTCCTGGAGCAGTTCTGATGTTCCTCTCCTATCGATGGCTCCAGCGTCACGTCGACCTCACCGGCGTCAGCGCGCAAGAGATCGCGGAGGACCTGACGATCCACACGGCCGAGGTCGAGGGCGTCGAGCCGTTCGCCCCGGCGCTGTCCGACGTCGTCGTCGGACACGTGGTCGACCGCAAGCCGCATCCGGACGCCGATCGCCTGAGCGTCTGCACGGTCGACGTCGGCGACGACACGCCGCTGAACATCGTGTGTGGCGCGCCGAACGTCGACGCGGGTCAGAAGGTCGCGGTGGGTCGCGTGGGCACCGTGCTGCCCGGCAACCTGAAGCTCAAGAAGGCCAAGATCCGCGGCGTCGAGTCGCGCGGCATGATCTGCTCCGAGCGCGAGCTCGAGCTCGGCGACGAACACTCCGGCATCTGGGTGCTGCCCGACGACGCGCAGGTCGGCGTGCCCGTGGCCCAGGCGCTCGGCATCGACGACTGGATCATCGAGATCGAGAACAAGTCGCTCACGCATCGCCCCGACCTGTGGGGGCACCGCGGGATCGCGACCGAGATCGCGGCCATCCGCGGACTCGAGCTCTTGCCGCTCGACCTCACGCTTCCCGAGACGGCGGGCGGCGAGCCGTATCCGGTCCGCGTCGAGTCGCCCGGCTGCCCGCGCTACCTCGGTCTGCCGATCTCGGGCGTGCGCGTCGAGCGTTCGCCGCTGTGGCTGCGGCTCCTGCTCATCGCCGCCGGTCAACGCCCGCTCGACCTGCTCGTCGACCTGTCGAACTTCGTGATGCTCGACCTCGGCCAACCGAACCATCTGTTCGACGCCGGGCGCCTCTCGAGCGAGGGCATCCTCGTGCGCAACGCGCGCGCGGGCGAGACGATGACGACGCTCGACGACGTCGAGCGCACGTTCACGCAGAACGACATGCTGATCGTCTCCGGCGACGAGCCGGTCGCCGTCGCGGGTGTGATGGGCGGCGAGGCCTCGAAGGTCGCGGAGGGAACGACGGACCTCCTGCTCGAGGTCGCTGCGTTCGACGCGACGACCGTGCGCCGTACCGCGCAGCGGCTCGGCCTGCGCACCGACGCGTCGACGCGCTTCGAGAAGACGCTCGATCCGACGCTGCCCGCGAAGGCGGCGGCGCACCTCGTGCACACGCTGCGCGCGATCCAGCCGGACGTCACGCTGCCGCGCGCGATGGGCGACGCCGGCACCTGGACCGATCCCGCGTGCGACGTCGAACTGCGGCCCGAACGCGTGCGCATCGTCCTAGGCGCCGACGTTCCGGATGACGAGATCGAGCGCATTCTGACGTCGCTCGGCTTCGGCGTGGTTCGCAGCGCTTCGCCGTGGAGCGTCCGCGTGCCCTCCGATCGCGCGGCCAAGGACGTCGGCATCGAGGAGGACCTGATCGAAGAGGTCGGCCGGATGTTCGGCTACGGGAACATCGCTGAACGCCCGCTCGAGGGGCCGCTCGTGCCCGCGCCGCGGGACGAGCGACGCGAGCTCGTCGAGCTGCTGCAGAACCGACTCGCCGGCGCCGCGCGCTTCCACGAGGCGCTGACGCACACCTTCCAGTTCGACGCACTGTTGCAACGACTCGGAGCCTTCGACGAGGCGTACCTCGAAGTGCTCAACCCGCAGATCGACGGGTGCGCGCGCATCCGGCGCTCGATCCTCCCGAGCTTGCTCGGTGTGCTCGAGGGCAACCGACGTCACTCGGACGACGTGCGGCTCTTCGAGATCGGCAAGGGCTACCGACCGGAAGACGCGAACGAGCGCGGCGAACCGCGGGAAGTGCACCAGCTCGCGATCGTGTGGGCCCTGCCGCGCCCCGGCAAGAACGCGCGCTTCGACGCCGGCGTGATGTCGCGCTTGCAGTCCGTGGTCGACGACTTGATCCGCGTCGCGCGTCGCAGCGCGTCGGGCTGGCGCGCGCTCGACGCGACGGACGTGCCGAGCTGGGCGCATCCGGGACGCTCGATGGCCAACGAGTTCGCCACGGTCGGCGTGCTCGACCCGGGCGTGAAGCGCGAGCTCGGCCTCGACGGCGACCTCGAGTGCGACGTGGCGTTCGCCGAGCTGTCGCTCGACGCGCTCCTCGCCGCCGACGAAGCGCCGCACGCGTACCACCCGATCCCGCGCTTCCCCAGCGTCAAGGTCGACGTCGCGTTCTCGGTGCCCGAGGCCTTTGCGGCGGGCGACGCGATCGCCGTGGTCGAGGCGGCGGGCAAGGGGCTCGTCCACTCGACCGAGATGTTCGATCTGTATCGCGGCGACAGCGTCGGCGCGGGCAAGAAGTCGCTCGCCCTGCACGTGCGCCTCCTGGCGTCCGATCGCACGCTGTCGGACGAGGACGTCGCGCGCTTCGTCGGTCGCGTCGAACGCGGAATCGAGCGCGCGGGCGGCGAGCTGCGCTCGGAGTAGCACGCGCCCGGCGCGTCCTCCAACTCGCTCGGTCCGCACGGTAGGCTGTGCCTCCCGAACCGACCGCCAGCGAGGCTTTCCCATGCCCGATATCGACAGCGTCCTGCAGGAGAATCGATCGTTCGAACCGTCCGAAGCGTTCCGCGCCGCGGCGCGCGTCGGCGACCGCGCGGAGTACGACCGAATGTACCGGGAGTCGATCGACGACCCCGACGCGTTCTGGGGCCGGGCGGCGCGCGAGCTGCCTTGGATCAAGCCGTTCGACGAAGTGCTTGATTGGAGCGAGGCGCCGGTCGCGAAGTGGTTCGGCGGCGGTCAGCTCAACGCGTCCGCGGTCTGCCTGGACCAGCACCTCACCACCGACCGCCGCGACAAGGTCGCGATCCTGTGGGAGGGCGAGCCCGGCGACGTGCGCTCGTTCACCTACGCCGAGGCGCACGCCGAGGTGTGTCGCCTGGCGAATGTCCTGAAGGCGCGCGGCGTCGGCAAGGGCGATCGCGTCGCGATCTACATGCCGATGATTCCCGAGCTCGCCTTCTTCGTGCTCGCGTGCGCGCGGATCGGCGCGATCCACTCGGTGATCTTCGGAGGCTTCAGCGCGAACTCGATCCGCGACCGCGTGCTCGACGGAGGATGCAGCGCGGTGATCACGGCGGACGGTGGCTGGCGCCGCGGCAAGGTGCTGCCGCTCAAGGCGGTCGTCGACAAGGCGCTCGAGGGCGTCGGCGGCGTACACACCGTCTTCGTCGTGAAGCGCACGGGGAACGAGATCGCGTGGGACGACGCGCGCGACGTGGACGCGCTCGAGCTCGCGAAGACGGCCAGCGTCGAGTGTGCTCCCGAGCCGATGGAGAGCGAGGACACGTTGTTCCTGCTCTACACTTCCGGTAGCACGGGCAAGCCGAAGGGCATTCGGCACACGACGGGCGGGTACATGGTCGGGACCTATCTGACGACCAAGTACGTCTTCGACCTGCGCGAGGACGACGTGTACTGGTGCACCGCGGACGTCGGTTGGATCACCGGACACAGCTACATCGTTTACGGCCCGCTCGCGAACGGCGCGACGGTCGTGATGTACGAGGGTGCGCCGAACGAGCCGCACCCCGGCCGCTTCTGGGAGCTGATCGAGAAGCACAGGGTCACGATCCTCTACACCGCGCCGACGGCCATCCGCGCCTTCATGCGTTGGGGCGACGAGCACGTCACGAAGTTCGACCGCTCGAGCCTGCGCTTGCTCGGCAGCGTGGGCGAGCCGATCAACCCCGAGGCGTGGATGTGGTATCGCAACGTCGTCGGCGAGGAGCGCTGCCCGATCGTCGACACGTGGTGGCAGACCGAGACGGGCGGGATCATGCTCACGCCGCTCCCGGGGGTCGTCGCGACGAAGCCCGGTTCCGCGACGCTGCCGTTTTTCGGCGTCGACGCCGCGGTCATCGACGAGGAGGGGAACGAGCTCGGCGCGAACCTGGGCGGTTTGCTCGCGATCAAGCGGCCGTGGCCCGCGATGTTGCGCGGGATCTGGGGGGACGACGAGCGCTATCGCGAGACCTACTGGTCGAAGTTCGACGGCGAGTACTACTTCCCCGGCGACGGTGCGCGCCGCGACGAGGACGGCTTCTTCTGGATCATGGGACGCGTCGATGACGTGTTGAACGTCAGCGGGCACCGGCTGTCGACGATGGAGATCGAGAGCGCGCTCGTCAGCCACGCCGCCGTCGTCGAGGCGGCGGTTGTTCCGAGGCCGGACGAGCTGACCGGCGAGGCCATCTGCGCCTTCGTGTCGATCGGACCTGGTGCGGTCGCGAGCGACGAGCTGGCGGAGCAACTCAGGGAGCACGTCGCAACCGAGATCGGCAAGCTCGCACGCCCCGCAGAGATCCGCTTCGCCGACGCGTTGCCGAAGACGCGCAGCGGCAAGATCATGCGGCGCCTGCTGCGCGACATCGCGTCGGGCCGCGAAATCGCGGGCGACACGACCACGCTCGAGGACTTCGCGGTACTCGATCGCCTGCGCTCCGATGCCGAGTGAGTCGTCCGGGGACGCGGAAGTTGTTTCCCGGGCGCGAGCGAGCGGCGCGTCGACTGGCCGCCGAGCTTCAGTGCGGGATACACTGGGTCGATAGCTCTTCGGCTGCCTAGCGGCCCGTTGCGACGGGCTGCGCGGTCGAGCGATCCCCGTTCCGATCCATGACGCAGAGCAACCAGGAAGTCCCCGGCGTCGGCGCGCCGGACGCAAGCGCGGCAGGCGCTGCGCCGGAGATCCAGAGCGAGGCATATCGAGGCCCGGATCGCCGCAAGAACCCCACGGCGCGCCTCTCGAAGTTCTCACTCCTCGGAGGCCGCAGGCGCCAGGTGCGGCGCGACGAGGAGCGCGAGGGCAGCTTTGTCGACATCTACGACTTCCGCCTGTGGTGCGTGGTCCTCTGGGTCACGCTGATGAATCTCGGCGACAGCTTCTTCACGCTCGTGCACCTGCAGTCGGGTGGCGTCGAGCTGAATCCCGTCGCGAAGGCGCTGCTCGAGACCGGGCGGGGGAGCTTCGTGTTCACGAAGACGTTCCTCATCGGCATCGCGCTGTGCGTGCTCGTCATCCACAAGAACTTCTTCCTCGCGCGCATCGGGCTCTGGACGGCGGCGGGCACGTACACGCTGCTCGTCGGCTATCACCTGACGCTGTTTCGCGTCTAGCTGCTGCGCCCACGGACGCAGCACCGTATAACCCGCTCGCATGCGGATCGCCCGCGTCGTCACCCGTTTGAACCTCGGGGGTCCTGCTCGCCAAGTCCTGGCGTCGGATCCGGTGCTGAAGCAGCGCGGGCATACGCTGCGCGTGTTCGCGGGGACGCCGGAGCCGGGTGAGGGAGATCTGTTCGACGCGCTCGTCGCGCGCGGAATCGACGTCGTGCGCATTCCGTCGTTGGTGCGCGGGCTCGCGCCGACGAAGGATCTCGCTGCGGCGCGTCGTCTGCGCCGCGAGCTCGAGGCCTTTCGGCCCGACGTCGTCCACACGCATGCGTCGAAGGCCGGGTACCTGGGACGGCGCGTCGTCGACCGCGTTGCCGATCACGAACGCATCGCGCGCGTGCACACGTTCCACGGACACGTGCTCGAGGGCTACTTCCCGCGGCTCGTCTCCAACCGCTTGATCGCGCAGGAGCGCAAGCTCGCCGGCAGGACCGACCGCGTGGTCGCCGTGTCGCACGCGACGGCCGACGACCTCCTGCGCCTGGAAGTCGTCGGCGAAGAAAAGCTCGTCGTCGTTCAGCCGGGCATCGAGCTCGACGAACTCATGGCGATCCGCCGACCGCGCGAGCGCGGCTTGGCCGACATCGGCGACGTGCGACGGTTGATCGGGGCCGGCCCCGGCGCGGTCGTGGTCGGCGTGATCGGTCGCTTGGCGGACGTGAAGCAACCGAGCGTCGCGGTCGACGTCTTCGAGCTCCTCTCCGCGCGCTATCCCGACCTGCACCTCGTCTTCGTCGGCGACGGTGACGGGCGGCGGAGTCTCGAGTCACGCATCGGCGAGCTACCGGACGCGCTCCGCGCGCGCGCGCACCTGATCGGCGCGCGCGACGACATGCCCGGGGTGTTCGCGGATCTGGACGCGGTGCTGCTCACGTCGCGCAGCGAGGGCATGCCGGTGGCGCTCATCGAGGCCGGCGCGGCCGCGCTGCCCGTCGTCGCCGCGAACGTCGGCGGCGTGGGGGAGCTCGTCATGCACGAGCGCACGGGCTTCCTGGGGACAACCTCGGACGAGCTCGCGTTCGGCGTCGCCAGCCTGCTGGACCATCCGGCCGAGCGCCGCGCGATGGGGGAGCGCGCACGGCTGCGCATCGCCGAGCGGCACTCGGGCGAGCGCCTCGCCGCGCGCCTCGAGGAGCTCTACCGTGTGGTCGTGGCGGAGCGTAGCGCGAAGGTGACGGAATGAGCGAGCGCCCCGCCATCTCCGTCGTCATCCCGTCGTGGAACACGCGCGAGTACCTGGACGCGTGTCTGCGCACGCTCTTCGCGTCGCGCGGTCCGACGCTCGAAGTGATCGTGGTCGAGAACGGCAGCGAGGACGGCTCGGCCGAGCTCGTCGAGTCGAGCTATCCGCACGTGACGCTCGTGAAGAACGAGCACAACGAGGGCTTCGCGCGCGGTTGCAACCAGGGCATGGAGATCGCGAGTGGTCGTTATGTCCTGCTGCTCAACACGGACACGGAGATGCGTGAGAACGCGCTCGCGGACCTGTACCGCTTCCTCGAGGAGCACGACGACTACGCCGCGGTCGCGCCGCGTCTCGTGCACGCCGACGGCAGGACGCAGCGCACGGTCCAGGCCTTTCCGAACCTCCGCACCGCGCTGTTCTTCGCGACTCCGCTCGAACGCTGGCTGCCCGAGTCGCGCGAGCTGCGGCGCTACTTCATGCGCGACTGGTCGCAGGAGACGTCGCGCGACATCGACCAACCGCCGGCGGCCGTGCTGCTCATCCGAAAGAGCGTGCTCGACAGCATCGGCCACTTCGACGAGCAGTTCTGGCTCTTCT
The DNA here is from genome assembly GCA_029259605.1 of Planctomycetota bacterium. Taxonomy (GTDB): domain Bacteria; phylum Planctomycetota; class UBA1135; order UBA1135; genus OFTM281. Next base: position 40,780 of record JAJDEV010000088.1, read on the forward strand.
TCAACGACGTCGATCTCTCGAAGCGCATGAAGCGCGCGGGCTGGAAGACGCGCTATCTCGCCGAAGCCAAGGTGCTGCACCACGTCGGCGGCTCGACCAAGAACTTCGCCGGCTTCGTGCCCGAGTGGCAGAAGAACCGTCTCGCGTTCTACCGCAAGCACCACGGCCGCCTCGCGGGCGTGTGGGTCAAGGCGTGCGTCACGTGGACGTTCCTCGACTGGGCCGTGCAGCAGTGGGTGAGGCGCATCCGACGCGATGCGAGCGCTCCGCCGGAACCGATCCGCTCGATGTGGGGGACGTTCTGGAGCTACGTCCGCTCGTGACGGCGGCGGCTAGAAGAGGTTGTACGGGCCCAAGGCATCGTTGCGGTTGCCCGCTGCCGCGAGCCAGATCAGTCCCGCGGCGACGAGGACGCACGGGACCAGCAGCCAGGGCCAGAATTCGGCGAGGAACTTCTTCATCGGGCGAGAGCGACGGGCGCGCCGGCCAACCTAGAAGACGTTGTAGATGAACGGCGAGGTCTCGTCGCCGCCGCCGGACGTCGCGAGCCAGATGAGTCCGGCGAGGACGATCACGCCCGGGATGAGGATCCAGAGCCAAAACTCGGCGAGAAACTGCTTCATGGTTCGGTGCGGGTGGTCGTGGCGATCGCCGAAGGTTACCCGGTTGTAGGCGCGCCGGTCGATTTCCGCAAGCCGCAGCGGCGCCAGACCTCGGCGCCCCTCGAGGACGGCGTCCGCGTCGCCCCGGGCGGTTAGAACAGCGTGTAGATGAACGGGGCGATGAGCGGCGAGCTCGCCGCCACGACGAGCAGGCTGCCGATCGTGAGGAGCACCACGACGAGCGGCATCAGGTACCAGTGGCCGCGCAGCGTGAACGACTTCAAGAGCTCCGCGATCGTGCCGAGCCTGCGTCCGAGCTTGTAGGCGACGAAGGCCAGGATGCCGACGACGAACACGATGCCGAGCAGCGAGGAGAAGCGCGGGTCTACGCCCATCAGCCACTTCACGCCCATGAACGTCGCGAACACGAGCGCGAGCAGGCCGCCGACGCGCAGGAACGCGAGCACGGGCGGTTCGTCGCGATAGCTGAGCGTGTAGCACGTCCCGAGGACGAGCAAGAGCGCGATGTACAGCTTGGCCCAGAACGGGAAGCCGCCACCGTGCGGCGGCGCCGGCAGGTCGCTCTTCTCGCGCGCGCTGTGCCCCGCGGGGAACACACCGAGTCCGTCGAGGTCGTCGTGGAGCACCGTCGCGAAGGCCGCGTTGCCCGCCGGGTTGAAGTGCCACTCGGCGTCGAAGTAGAGCGGCTCGTCGGCGCCGCGCGCCTTGAGCGCGGAGCGCGGATCGATCGCGCGGATGCCCAGCTCCTTCGCGAGCGACATGAAGCGGTCGACCGGCTTGTTCGGATTCCAGAGCGAGTCGTCGAGGCCGGCGAGACCGCGCGGCGACGTACGGAACGCCTCGCGCGCTTCGGCGTGCACGACGCTCTCGGACGGGATCGGAACCATCAGGAGCTCGATGTCCCGATCGCCGCACGCGTCGCGCAGGGCGGTCAGTGCGCCCTTCGTGCGCGCGATGCAGTCGGCGAGGAAGGCGGGCTCGTCGACGAGCAGCGGCGCCCACTCGGCGTACAGCGACTTGCCGGCGAAGTCGAAGTGGTGCTGGGGCGGGCCGCTGGGACTCGAGAGGCTCCCGAGGAAGTTTTGGAGCGCCCACTTCGGAGCGACCGACGGCGACTCCTCGAGCTGGCGCGCCTCACGCGTGCCGTCGGGTTCGAAGCGCGGCTTCTGCTTGCCGAAGTACTCGGTCTGCCCGTTCCAGTAGATGTCGTTCTCATACGGGAAGATGAGCACGAGGTCCGGGTCGTACTCGACGCCTTCGTCGAGGAACCAGGCCACTTCCTGGTCGGTCGAGTAGCCCTCCGTACCGGCGTTGATGACGTCGACCCGGCGGTCTTCGGCTTGCCACCAGCGCTCGATCTGATCGACGAAGAGGTCGTCGCGATCGACCGTGTAGCCGAGGACGAACGAGTCGCCGAGCACGAGCACGCGGAACGTGTTCGGTTCCTTGGCCTTCGTCGTCATCGGATCGTCGCGCAGGCCGAGGTCGTTGATCTCGAAGGTGACGTCGAACTCTTTCGTGTGACGCTTGGCGGTCAGGCCGGGCTGCTTGGACCAACCGAGCTTCGCATCGAAGCGGTTGATCACGGGCTGCGGGCCGAAGCCGAGCAGCGAGAGGCCCGCGTTGAAGATGCCGAGCGCGAGGATGGCGCTGACGAGGATGGCCAGCAGAACGTTGATCGCGCGCATGACTAGCTCACCATCTCCGTGACCGAATCACCCTCGGTGCGCAGCGAGAAGCGCGTCTCCGCGATCTTCTTCTTGGCGTCGGCGCGCACGATGTAGTTGCCGAGGAACAGGAGGTCCATCCCGGACAGGCTGAAGGTGTTGAACGCGTGCGAGGGGTCCTCGACGATCGGTTCGCCCTTCAGGTTGAACGACGTGTTCATGATGACCGGGACTCCGGTGATCTCACCGAAGCGCTCGATGATGCGGTGGTAGCCCGGGTTCGTCTCCTTGACCACCGTTTGCAGGCGACCGGAGCCGTCCTCGTGCGTGATCGCGGGGAGGCAGTGGCGCTTGTCCTCGCGCACCGGCGTGACGTAGAGCATGAAGCGCGCCGGGTACTGTTGGCGCTTGGCAGTCGGCGCCTCGAAGTCGAAGAAATCGGGCGCGGCCTCTTCGATGACCGATGGCGCGAAGGGTCGGAACGCTTCGCGGAACTTGATCTTCGAGTTGAGCAGCTCCTTCATCTCCGACTTGCGCGGGTCGGCGATGATCGAGCGCGAGCCGAGGGCGCGCGGGCCCCACTCGAAGCGCCCGCGGAACCAGCCGCACACGTTGCCGTCCGCGAGCGCGTTCGCGACGAAGTCGTAGAACTCCTCGTCGTCTTCGATCTTCTCGTACGCGATGTCGTTCTTCACGAGGAACGCTTCGATCGCCTCGTCGGAGTGCTCGCTACCGAGGTAGGCGTGGTCGAGCACCGGACCCCGCGGCTGGTCGAGCAGGTGGTTGTAGGCCCAGTACGCCGCGCCGACGCTTCCGCCGTCGTCACCGGGCGCCGGGTGGATGTAGACGTCGTCGAACGGCCCGTTGACGAGCAGCTTGTAGTTGGCGACCGAGTTCAGCGCGACGCCGCCCGCCAGGCACAGGTTCTTGCAGCCCGTCTCCTTCTTCAGGTAGGCGAGCATCTTGAGCAGGATCTGCTCGGTCACGACCTGGATGCTGGCCGCCATGTCGCAGTAGTACGGATCGAGCGACGTGTCCTGCAGCTTCGGATCGCGCGGCGGCTTGCCGAAGTGCTCGCCGAACGCGTCCGTGAGCGTCGAGTTGCGCGAGTAGTGGTACGCGAAGTACTTCATGTCGTGCCAAAGACTGCCGTCCTCGCCCACGTCGATCAGCTCGTAGATCTTGTCCACGTACTTCGGCTCGCCGTAGGGGTGCATCCCCATCAGCTTGTACTCGCCCTCATTGATCTCGAAGCCGCAGTACGCGGTGAACGCCGAGTACAGGAGGCCGAGCGAGTGCGGGAAGCGCAGCTCCTTGATGATCTCGATCTTGTTGCCGCGTCCGACGCCCATGGTCGCGGTCGACCACTCGCCGGCGCCGTCGACGGTGAGGATCGCGGCCTCCTCGAAGGGCGACGTGTAGAAGCTCGACGCAGCGTGCGACATGTGGTGGTCGCAGAAGAGCAGCTTCGAGCTCGGCACGCCGAGCCGCTTGCTCATCATCGACTTGATCCACAGCTTGTCGGTGATCCAGCGCTGCATCGATTCGCGGAAGACGGCGGACGACTTCGGAAACGTCGCCATGGCCGAGATCAGCATCCGCTCGAACTTCACGAACGGCTTCTCGTAGAAGACGATGTGATCGACGTCGTGGATCGTGATGCCCGCCTGCTTCAGGACGAACTCGATCGCGAGTTCCGGGTAGCCGGCGTCGTGCTTGACGCGACTGAAGCGTTCTTCTTCGGCGGCGGCGACCAGGACGCCGTCCTGGACGAGCCCCGCGGACGAGTCGTGGTAGTAAAAGGAGAGACCGAGGATGTTCATCGAATGGGGACTCAGTCCTGGCGACGGGCTGCGGCGAGCGTCTCGTTCGTCTCGTCCCAGTCCCACCAGTTGCCCTGTTTGGGACGCGAGATGCGCAGCGGGTCGGCGAACAGGCGGTAGAACACCGCGAACGGTCCGAGAACGAGGAAGTAGAGCAGCGTCAGGAAGATGCGCGAGAGCATGTTCCCGAAGCGCTCGCTGAATACCAAGAACGCCTTCATCGGTTGGCTGATCGTCTGGGGTGAGGACGGAAGGGAGGGGACGGACCTCCCCGCGAGCTGCCAGGGTCCACCCCGTTCTTCGGCCCGAGCAGGGGGGTGGGTGAAGCCTGCCCCGGGACCTGGGGGCCGAAAGTCTAGCCCGGATCCGCCGCCAAGTCGTGAGCGGAGCATGCCTTGCGCGGTGTTCGCGCCGATCCGGTCGATCGAAACGCCTCGGCCGGCATCCCTGGCGGCGCCGCAGATCTTCACGCAAAGCCGCTCGGGGTCACGGAATGAAGGAGCACACAGGCGAGGTCGTGCGCAACGGCGACTCGCGCGCGGGCTCGGTCGGGGTTCGACCCGCCGCGTGCAACGCACCCTCCAAACGCGTGTCGTCGAGGACGGGCCAAGCTGGAGGCAGCCCCACAGCTTCCAAGAGCGTCCGGCCTCTGACTTGGTGTATCACTTGACCTGCGTTCGGTGCATTCGCTCCGAGCGGGTCGCGCTCGCGACGACCGTGTTCGGCCTTGCCACGGCCATTCGCAACTTCATCCCCATGCCGATTTCTCTATCCGCTCTCCTGGGTGCGCTGTTCCTCGTGTTGGCGGTCATCACGACCTACCTGATGTTCCAGTTCTGGGGCTACCCGTACGACGAGGAGAAGCGCAAGAGCTCGTGCCCGCAGTGGAAAATGAACATCCACCGCGGCTTCGGCTACAGCTACGTGCTCGTGTACCTGGTGATGATGTCACAAATGGTCCCGCGCCTTTGGACGTACCAGATCGAGTTCCCCGCCCGCACGGTCGCACACATTTGTCTGGGGTTGACCATCGGCGTCCTGCTCCTGGTGAAGGTCTCCATCCTGCGTTGGTTCCGACACTTCGAGGAGTGGATGCCCGTCCTAGGCGTGGGAATCCTGCTCTGCACGTTCCTTCTGACCGGACTGTCGTTGCCCTTCGTCTTCAAGGAACACAGCCGGGCGATGGACGGCGCCTTCGGGGAGGCGAACCGCGCGCGGCTGCTCCGCATCTTGCCCGCGACGGACCTGAGCGCGGAGGTCGCGGACCTCGACGCGCTGGTCAGCGAGAGCAGCTTGCGCCGGGGGCGAGCGGTCCTGTTGGGCAAGTGCACGAACTGCCACGACTTGAAGACAGCCATCTCGCGCGCGCGCACCCCGGACGACTGGTTCCGCACCGTGCAGCGCATGGCGGACAAGCCGGCCCT
>JAJDEV010000089.1 GCA_029259605.1 Planctomycetota bacterium
GTCGGCGTCGCGCTCGGGAGCGACGAGCGCGGCGGCCTCGCGCGCGGCCGCGTCCAGGGCCGCGGACAGCTCGCCCAGGTCGCCGGCGGCGCGCGCCTCGGCGAGGACTCGCTCGAGCTCGGCGCGTCGCTCGCCCGTCACGCCGTGACGACCTTGAGGTTCGCGTACTGGACGAGCAGCACTTTCGATCCCACCGACGCGAACTTCACCGTCACGCGTGCGTTGATGCCGGCGCCCTGCATGCGCTCGATCACGCCGAACCCGAAGTGGTCGTGGTCGACGCGCGTCCCCACGGCGAGGTTCGGCGCGGCGGTCTCCGGCGCTTCGTAGACGCCGAGCACGTCGTCGTCGCTCTCGGTCTCGGTCGCGTTCTCGAGAAACTCGTCCGGGATCTCGCGCAGGAAACGCGACGGTACGCGCCAGCTCGACTCGCCGAAGTGCAGCCGCGTGCGCGCGTGCGTGAGGAACAGCTCGTCCTGCGCGCGCGTCATCCCGACGTACATCAGACGCCGCTCCTCTTCGACGCCGTCCTCCGAATCCTCGGAGTCGGACATCGCGAGCGCGTGCGGCAGGAGCTCCTCTTCGAGCCCGGCGACGAACACGACCGGAAACTCGAGCCCCTTCGACGAGTGCAGCGTCATCAGCGTGACGCGCGCGCCGCCCTCGTCCTCCATCCCGTCGATGTCGCTGACGAGCGCGACCTCCTGCAGGAAGCCGCGCAACCCGCCGTCCGGCGTGTCCTGGTCGTACGACTCGGCGTGGGTGCGGAGTTCTTCGACGTTCTCCTCGCGGTTCGGAGCGTCCTCGTCGCCGCTCGACGCGATCCAGCCAAAGTAGTCGGTCTCGTCGAGGACCGCCTGCAGCGCATCGCCCGCCGGACGGTCGGCGAAGTCCTCGAGGCGTTCCATCAGGCCGGCGAAGGCCGCGAGCGAGACCTTCGCGCGTCCACGGATCTCGGCGCGCGCTTCCTCCGAGCGCGCCGCCGCGAGCAACGGGACACCTCGCTCCGCCCCCCAGTGCGCGAGCTTCTCGAGGCTCTTGTCGCCGATCCCGCGCGCGGGCACGTTGATGACGCGCCGACACGCGATGTCGTCCTTGGCGTTGACGATCAGGTGCAGGTACGAGATCAGGTCGCGGATCTCGCGCCGCTTGTAGAACTCGACGCCGCCGACGATCTGGTACGGAATGCCGGCGAAGCGCAGCGAGCGCTCGAGCGCACGCTGCATGAAGTTGACGCGATAGAAGACCGCGATCTCGTCCGCGCCGACGCCGCGCGAGCGCAGCCCGTGGATGCGCGCCGCGATCTCGTTGGCCTCGTCGTTCTCGTCGCCACACTCGAGGACGTGCACCTTGTACTCCGCCTGCTTGTCCGTGTGGAGGTCCTTCTCCTTGCGGTTCGAGTTGTGGCGGATGAGCGCCTGCGCCGCGCCGAGGATGCAATCCGTCGAGCGATAGTTGCGCTCGAGCTTGACCACTTGCACGGCCGTGTCCCCGCCGGCGCCGTAGTCCTCCTCGAAGTCGAGGATGTTCCGGATGTCCGCGCCGCGCCAGGCGTAGATCGATTGGTCGGGATCGCCGCACACCGCGAGGTTCTTGTGCCAGCCGGCGAGGTGGCGCGTGAGCAGGTACTGCGTGCGGTTCGTGTCCTGGTATTCGTCGACGAGCACGTAGCGGAAGCGATGCGCGTACGTGTCGCGCGCGCCGGGGTGCGCGTCGAAGATCTCCAGCGTGCGCACGAGCAGGTCGTCGAAGTCGAGCGCGTTGTTGCTGCGCATCGCGGCGTCGTATCGATCGCGCACCTTGACGAAGACCTCGGACTCGACGCTGCCGTCGAAGCTCGACGCCTCGAAATCCGACCGGTCGTAGCGTCCGGTCTTCTCGTCGCTGATCAGCGAGCCGAGCATCGCGGGGCGAAAGCGCGACGCGTCGTACCCGAGGTCCTTGGTGATCGTCTTGATCAGGAGGTTGCGATCGTGCGTGTCGTAGATCGTGAAGTCGCGCGTCCACGGCCCCAGGCGCTCGATCTCACGGCGCAGGATGCGCGCGCACATCGCGTGGAAGGTGCTGATCCACATGCCGGTCGTCGGCATGTGCTTGGCGACGCGTTCGCGCATCTCGCGCGCGGCCTTGTTCGTGAACGTGATGGCGAGGATCTCGTTCGGCGCCGCGCGTCCGGTGGAGATGAGCCACGCGATGCGGCTCGTGATCACGCGCGTCTTGCCGGATCCCGCGCCCGCGAGGATCAGCATGGGGCCGTCCCCGTGGAGCACCGCGTCGCTCTGCGCGTCGTTCAGGTTCTCGAGCAGCGCGGTCGCGTCTCCGGTGTCGAAGAGGCCGCCCGCTTCCGCGTCGGCCGGCCGCTGTCCGACCGACTTCGCATCCATCCAATCCAAGGGACACATCGCGATCGATTCTACCGACGTGCGGGCCGACGCCGAAGGACGGACGCGAGTCTATCGACGCCGACCGAGCAGTCCGGCGCGTCCACCCGACTCCTCACACTCGAGCGTCTCGAAACCGTGCAGACCGGAAGCGAGCGCTCCGGGCACGAGGCGGAACTCGCGCGGCGGTCGCGCGGCCGGCCAGTCGTACGTGTAGGTGCGCACGAGAACGAGTCCGCCGACGGGCACCAGCTCGATGAGCCGCGACCACAGCCCCGCGTCGTAGAAGTTCACGTTGACCACCAGATCGAACTCGGGGGCGAAGGCGCGCGCTCCCGCGCCGCCCCTGCCGAGCACGTCGCGCGCGTCGCATTCGATCTCGAGGCCGCACGCGCGCGCGCTTTTCTCCAGCAGCGCGAGCGCGACCGGGCTCACGTCCCACGCGGTCGTGCGCCAGCCGCGCCGCGCGAGTTCGAGCGCGTGACGTCCACGGCCGGAGGCGAGGTCCAGCGCACGACCGAGTTCGCTCCGCTCGGCGTCCAGACGGTCGAGCATCCGCGCGACGAACGGGTCGACCTCCTCGGGCCGCGTCCCCCACTCGCCGCGGTACTTCGCGTCCCAGCGCTCGCGGTCCGTCGGTTCGAGGGGTTCCATGGCGCGGCATCGTGGCTCGTCGTTGCCGAGGCGGGAAGCGCACGGTTCACTCTTTCGATGGAGACGAGCGGCGTCGACGATCCGAAGACGCGGTGGACCGCGCCCGGCACCGGGGACTGGTACGAGCGCGATCGCTGGAGCCGCGCGAGCCGGCGGCGGCGCGACCCTACGCTCGTCGCGCGCGTCCTGGCCGAACGGCTCGAGGTGCGCGACGCGCTCGTGCTCGACGCGCCGTGCGGCACGGGGCGCCTGCACGGCGCGATCGCGACGCGCGGCGCGTACGTCGGGCTCGAGATCTCGGCCGCCATGCTGGAGCAGGCGCGGAGGCACGCGGACGCGCGGCTGGTGCGCGGGGACGTCGAGCACCTGCCCTTTCGCGATGGGACCTTCCCCGTGGTCGTGTGCTGTCGGCTGCTGCACCACCTGCGCGACCGCGCGAGCCTCGAGGTCGCGCTGTCCGAGCTCGTCCGCGTGAGCGACGCGTGGATCGTCGGCTCGTTCTGGGACAGCGGGTCGCTCGAGGCGGCGCGCCACCGCCTGCCGTTCGTGCGCCGTCCGCGGCACCGCGTCGCGCATTCGCGCGCGACGATCGACGCGGCGGTCAGGAGCTCGGGCGCGATCGTCGTCCAGTGGCGGCATTCGCTCCGCTTCTTCTCGCAGCAGGCGTGGTTCGTGGCGCGCAAGCGCGCGACGGCGAACGCGTGAACCTGCGCGCGACGACCGTCGGCGCCGCGAACGCGCTCGCCGCGCTCGACACCGAGATGCGCGCCGCATGCGCCGCGCAGACGCAGGGCGGCGAGCTCCGTGCGCTGGCCGGCGCGCGTGTCTACCTGAAGTACGGCAGCCTGCGCGGGCACGCGCGTCGACGCCACGGCTGGCGCGCGCGCGTCGGGCTGCGCCTCCCACGCCTCGCGGAGTACGCGAACCTCGAGTGGCTGCGCGCGCACGACTTCGACGCGGTCGAACCGATCGCCGCGGGCGCCTACTGGGAGCGCGGACTGCCTCACTTCCAGTTCCTCGCGACGCGCGCGGTCGAAGACGCCGAGACCTTGCGCGCGCGGCTCGAGCGCGACGCGCCGACCGAAGCGCGCGCGCTCCTCGCCGCGCGCCTCGGCGGCGAAGTCGCGCGACTCCATCGCGCCGGCTTCGTGCACCGCGACCTCTTCCCCCGCAACCTGCTCGTCACCGCGAACGACGAGCGCATCGTGTTCCTCGACGCGTGGCGCGGCGGCCCCGGCCTCGCGCTCCCCGGACGCGGACCGAGCTACGACCTCGCCTGCCTGCTCGTCCACGGCGTCGAGCTCTTCGCGACGGCCGAGCTCGACGCGCTGCTCGACGCGTACTTCGCCGGGCGCGCGATCGAGGGGCGCCGGCGCGGGGCGTTCCTCTCGCGCGTCGGGCGTCAGCGTGCGCGCCTCGTCGAT